>NZ_JAYGIL010000012.1:0-163201 GCF_034931025.1 Arcicella gelida
AGAGAAGTTAAGCCCAGTTCCGTTGATGATACTGCAATCACATGCGGGAAAGTAAATAAACCCCAAAAATATTAATGAAAAACCCTTAATAATTAATTATTAAGGGTTTTTTGCTTTTAAAATTATGTGAAAGATAATCTTAAAAGGTATTTCTAAAGATATACCTTTTAAGATTCTTCATTTCTCTATAACCAAGATGGCTTAAACTTATTTAGTATATTTTTAATTTTTTTTATGTATCTTTTAGATTCTCCTATTGATTTAAAGTTTTTCCATTCTGTTTGTTTCAAATAGAAATAGAAAATTTTCTTGAATTCTTCGCTGTAATTATAGGCTTTGTAAATGGGTTTTCTTTCTACAAAATGTATTAAATAGGGTGTTTCATTAGGAGAAATCGTCGAAAAATGATTCCAGAGAGGACTTAATTCAAGCCATTGATTGGCTAAAATTACATTTAATCCATATTGATCTGGATAATTTGCAAATTTTTTATTGCTATCTATGCAGTCAATGATTTTTTCTGTTATGTTTAAGGCTCTCCATTTTTTTGTATTCATCAGAATCAATCCTGTATTAAAGTAACGAGTCTTACCAGACAAGCCTAACTCATCATGATTTAAAACACCTCCCCAGCTATTGTCAAATGTAATAATTCTAGGGTCTAATACTGAGGCAATTACATATTTTTCGAGGTCATTTTCAAACAAGGTCGCAACATCTTTTAATACAATCATATCAACATCTAAATATAATACTCTTTCTATTTCTTCTGGAATGAAATATGGGATGAAAAGACGCATATAAATATTTAAAGGATAGGAGCTTCTGTCTAATGGCAACTTCATTCCTTCTGGAATTACGCTATTCATTTCTTTCCAAACGAGCGTAGTAATGTTGGTATCAATTGATTTTTGAAGTTTCAATTTATTATTACTACTAACATTATCTTCAATAATATAAATGGTAATAGTATGACCTTCTGAAAGATTTGCTTCAATTGATTTTATGAGTGCTGCCAATAATATGATATAATGATTATCACTAGCAACAACTATATTTAATGGCTTCATTGGAATTTGCTTTTATTTTCAATATATTCACTATTTGGCTATTGGCTGAAAATCAGATAGTTATCTATTTAAAACATCTCTATATATATCTAATACTTGATTTGCTGTTTTTTCCCAAGAAAATTGAGCTGCCCTTTCAATGCCATAAGCAATTGTCTTAGCTCTTAATTCTGTGTTGTTTAATACAGAAACAATCATATCAGCAATTTCTTCAGGTTGAGTTGGATCTATTAATATCGCATCTTTTCCTGCAACTTCAGGCATGGCAGAAGTATTACTTGTAATAACAGGTATTCCACAACCCATTGCTTCAAGAATTGGAATGCCAAAGCTTTCTCGTAAGGATGGATATAGAAATAATTGAGCTAATCTGTAAAGGTTTGGAAGCTCTTGATTAGGAATATAGCCTGTCAACATTATATTGTTCATCAAATGCTCATTGTTTTGAGTTTTCAAAATAGAAAGTAAATGTTCTTTCCCAAAGTCAGGCATTACTAATGTAAAATCAAGTTGACCTCGTTGATGAAGTATTCCTATTGATTTTAATACATTTGGAAGATTCTTCTTTGGGTCAGTATTACCTAAGAACAAAATAAATTTATCAGGTAAATTCATTTTTTCTTTAAAAGCTTTTAATTCTTGGGCTGTTGCATTAGGAGTGAAATGTTTTCCACAGGCATTATAAACTGTTTTTACACGACTTTCAGGAATTTTTAGCCCTTCAATAATCCTTTCTCTTTCATAATCACTAACTGTAATTATCATTTCTGCTTTTTGAGCAATTCTTGGAACATTCCAACGGCGATATAAATTTCCGAAACGTTGGTAATATGTTCCTTCGGTAATCATCCATTTTTCTAAGTAGATAATATCGTGAATAGTTACAACTAAAGGGATTTTAGTAGAAATTGGAGCAGTATTACTTGTACAATGAAGTAAATCTACTTTATCATTTTTGTATGATTCTGGAAGAATTTTTTGTTCCCATACTGGGTAAGAAGCGGCTTTTGAAATTTGTAGCTTCATATTATCACTTGGGAGCAGGGCATTCATATCGGCATCTGGCTGTGCGTAAACGAAATATTCATCAGAAGTATTCATTTTTTGAAGCTCACGTAGTACTTCAAGGACAACAATATCCATTCCATGTTTTTTCTTACGAAAAATTCTTTGTGCTTCTATTCCTATTCGCATTTGCCTAATGATTTTATGATTTTGTGTTACGGTATGGAATTCCGTGCTACTTATTTATCGTAAATGTCTTTTGAAGTATTACTAAAGTTCCAAATTAAACCTTTCCAAAATGCTTTTAGATGTTCCCAATCTCCTTTTGTTACATAGCCAAGTAAGTTTTTAGGAACAGCGACTAAGAAATAATATAGAAACATTAATATACGTTGCGGACCAAAAGTATTTCTTCTTAAATAAAGTAAACGGTTTCGGCTGTAATAATAAGTTTTTAATGTTGAGCCTTTTCCTGTACTGATAGATTCTTTATGCCAAATTTTACTTGCGGGTTCATACCAAATTGAATACCCAGCCCTTACGAATCTTTCACAATAATCCATTTCTTCATAATATAAAAAGAATAAAACAGCCATGAAACCAACTTTTTCGAAAGCCGTTCTTGAAAATAGCATTGCTGCTCCATGAGCTCTGGAAGTAGGCATGGCTTTGTCGTGTTGACCTTTATCTTTTTCTAAATATCCAATAGAAAAACCTCGTCCTGTGATAGGATTAATAGGAGAAAAACCTGCAAATTGGATAGTATCTGGTTCGTCGAAGTATAAAATTTTGGGACAAACAACACCAATTTTAGGGTCTGTTTGGAATCTAGCAATAAGTGGCTCTAAGAAACCAGGATCAACTTCGGTATCATTATTAAGTAAAAAAAGGTACTCACCTGTTGCTGCTTCAATACCACGATTATTTCCACCAGCAAAACCAAGGTTTTCACCTGTTTCAATATATTTTATCCAAGGAAAATCTACAGGAAGCTGATGACCTAATTCTTTGTTACTATTATCAACAACAATTACTTCAATAGAAGGATAAGTGATTTTTTCTAGTGAACGTAACAAATCGGAGGTAACAGCTGTACCGTTAAAATTGATAGTAATAATAGAAACTTTTGGTAGATGATTTGCCATAATCAGTCATTTGCTTTTCAACTTACTTTTTCCCACTGTTGTGTTACAGCATTATATTGTTTAATTACTTTGGCAGGATTTCCAACTGCAACACTAAATGGAGGTATATTTTTGGTAACAACCGCACCTCCTGCAATTACACTGTGCTTTCCAATTGTCACTCCTGCAGTAATAACTGCATTTGCTCCAATCCAACAATCATCTTCAATCGTAATGGTTGCAGTTGTAACTGGCTGTAAATGAATGGGTTTTGTTGTATCTGTATAAACATGGTTAAGTCCACTCATTACAATATTTTGAGCAAAAATTACATTATTTCCAACTGTAACGGGTCCGATAATTACATTGCCAATACCAACTCTTGAATTATTTCCGATATAAACTGGACCAACACCATTATTAATTGTTGCAAAATCTTCAACGGTACTGAAATCGCCTAAAGTAAAGGGTTGAAAAGGTAAAACATCAACTCTTGTTCTTCGACAAATGACAGAGCCTTTTCCTTTTTTATGAAAGAAAGGATTGATAAACCACTTCACCCAAAGTCTTGGGCGTGCTTGATATTTTGGAATCAAGCACCAATGCACAAACTTTTTTAAAACTGGGCTAGATTTTATGGTTTGAACGATAGACATAAGTAATAATGATGAATTATAAGGGATGGATTATGGTTATATATTATTGATATACAATGATATAGATAAAAATAGACATCGTTTTTACTAAGATGATTTATGTCTAAATTTTATTTAAAAAGATATTTTTTCAAACGAAATATTAATGCTTTTTTCAGTCCACCATCTATTTGAATTCTACGATCACTTGTCCAAACTCGTCCATCATCACCATCTACTGCTGCAATTTTTCCACCAGCTTCTTGTAGTCTTAATGCCATCATTCCATCTTCAGCAGCATGCCCAGCATCGTCACCAGCAATACCACGGAAAGTTCTTTGAACAGCAATATCATAACCATTTACATCAATTCCTTTTTGGCGAATAAAACCGCTATTATAACCCAAAACATTTAAAAAGGGCTGAGTTTTTTCTTTCTTCTTGATAACATAACTACTCATTACTTCATACAAACCATATTGCCAACGTGGAGTATTTGGAGCAGGTAAGAAAGAGTAACTACCATGTACACAATAAACAGGAATATTGGCACCATTTACCAAAGTGTCTGTCATCGCTGTAATCCAACCTGCTGGATATAAAGTATCGCTATCACCTGTAAGAATGTAAGTGCCTTTGGCTGAATGCAGACCATTGGTTCTTGCATGACCAACACCTTGTTTGGTCTCTAAAATGGTTTTTACACCTAATTTTTTTAATAATTCGGCTGTTCCATCGGTAGAATTATTATCAATGACTAATAACTCTACAGGATATTTGGTATTTGTATTGGCAAGCGAAATGAGTGTATGCAAAATACCTTCTTCTTCATTCCAAGCAGGAATTACGACTGAAACGACAGGGTTTTCATTAGAAAATATAGACAATTTTTTCTTAAGTTCTTCAACTTCAGCATCAGAGTATTCGCTAATGCGTAGTGGTTTGCTTAGTATTTGTGTTACCCAAGTTGGTAAAGAAAAATTAATCATAGTCTTTTCAATTTATGAAATAGCAAATCTATTTTCGAGCAATAATTGTATGAATATTGGAAGAGGTTTATTCTGCTCTCTTCACTTTTTCCCAAATGCCAGAAGTTAACCCGTTTTTATATCTGAAATAACCTTTAATGGCGCAATAATTCATGAAAGAGAAGTAAAAAGGAACAAAAAGTATTTTTACTCTAATTTTCTTGTTTTCAAGATAATAGCCAAGGAGTGCTAAAACATAAAAGGCAATTTGAGCAATCATCAAAAGATGATAACTAAAAATATCTAATAATTCAGAGCCTGTGAAAAGTAGAATAGCGTTAACCACTACTAAAAGAGGAAGGCAAAATGGTGCAACCGCCCAACGCATGGCACGATGTGAAACATACTGAAAAGAAAGCAAACCATATTTGAAAATATTCCAAAGGAAGCCAAGGCGAGCAATGGCTTGGAAACCGCCAGCTGCAATCCTGATTTTACGTTTCATTTCATCTTGAATAGAGAAAGATGGTCTTTCACTAGCATAGGCATCAGGTTCATAAATTACTCTGAAACCGTTGGCTGCAATGCGTAAAGAAATGATGAAATCATCAAGAAGTGTATCTTTTTCTACGTGTTCAAATAAATTGGTTCTTACAGCAAATAACTCTCCAGCAGCACCAACTACTGAATACAATTCGGTATCTAGTTTTTTCAGAAAAGATTCATACTTCCAATATAAACCTTCGCCAGCACCCGCTGCTGCTTCTGAGCCTTCTGTTTGAATGCGTTTTTCACCAGCAACAGCACCAACAACAGGATCTTGAAAATGCCTTACAATATTTTTGATTACGAGTTGATTTAACGTAGTATTGGCATCGGTAAAAATTACGATGGGCGTATCAATAGTCTTCATAGCCATATTCATCGCTTCAATTTTACCTCTACGAGTATCTCCACCAATCATTCTTAGGTTTGAGTATTGGTTTTGAAGGGATTCTATATATTCTGAAGTACCATCATTTGAACCTTCAGTAACAAAGAGTACTTCAAATTTATCAGAAGGATAATCTAAACCAAAAGTGTTTTTTACTTTTGCTTCAATGCAAGACATTTCATTGTAGGCAGGAACTACTAAGGTTACTTTTGGTAAGTAATTTGGGTCATTATATTTCTTGAAGGTAAGCCCAAGTATTTTTCTGATTTTTACAAAAATCCAAGCAACGATACCGTAGCCGATATAAGTATAGAAAACAAGCCCTATACAAATCCAAAAGCATAGTTCAAATAGCAATTTCATAGTTTGATGTTTTACAAGGTATCAAAATATTAAGACAACTTGCTTAAGCAGTTCTTCTTGTTTTAAACTATACGTTTTCTGACTGTAAGAGCGCAGGAAATGTCATAAAGAAAATCTTTAAATCATATTTGAAAGAGAAATTGCGAGCATATTCGATGTCTAGTTCTATTCTTTCCTGTTCTGTCATATCTTTTTTGCCTTTACCTCTTTTGGTTACTTGCCAAAGGCCAGTAAGCCCACCAGGCCCAGCAAAACGTTCGATATAATCGTCAGTCGTTAATTTTTCTGCTTCGTACAATGGTAATGGTCTGTTGCCAATCAATGACATATCGCCCAAGAAAATATTAAATAACTGAGGTAATTCGTCGATACTACTATTTCTCAAGAAACGCCCCAATTTGGTAATACGTGGGTCATTTTGGAATTTCATGAAAGCAACTTTCTCTTTCTTTTTGTTTAAGTAAATTTTTTCACAAGTTTCTTCACCATCAAGATAGAGTTTTTGTTGACAAGTACCAATGATAGCACATTCATCACAAAGTCCATCTTTTTTCTTTTCAGTAGCACCTTTTGTATACATATTCAGCGATTCCATGTTTTTAATCAACTGATCTGCATCAGTACGCATGGTTCTGAATTTATAGATTTCAAAGATTTTATAACCAGCACCAACACGTTTAGATTTGTAAACGATAGGACCTTTTGAATCTAATTTGATAAGAATGGAAATAATAATAAGTAGCGGAGAAAGTAATAATAAAGCAAAACCCGTTGAGGCAACGTCAATAAAACGTTTCCAAAAAGGTATTTTTACTTCTAAAATATTAGACTTTGTTTGCTGAGAAGCAACATAGTGGCGACGTTTGATAAAATACTCTAAACGAGTAATTAAATCGCCATTACTGAAGTCTTTTGGATAAATATCATCACCTTTTTTCTCGATGACTTCTTTGATAAGCCCCGGAGTAACGTGGTCGCTGGTAAGCACTACAGGTAAACTCTTTGTCCAATTATCTTTTCGGATAGTCTCTAAAAACTTTAGCCCGCCTAGATTCCTTGCAATAATGATAGCATCTGGGGGATAAGTATTTTTAACAAACTCCAAACATTCGTCGGCATTGTTTAGAACCTTGATATGAAGTTTTTGACCGAATTTTTTTAAAAAATTGACCACAACAAAATCCTCATCTTCAACCAGAATTACTTTGATAGGAAAATCATCCTTTGGTGATGATATAGTCTGTGGGATACTACTCATATTTTAGTGATTTATATAATTCTATATCAAGACTTACACGATTGTTGGAACTGCTTTTTGTCAAGTTTTGAGATAGCAGATGATGAGTAAATCTTTAAATAATTTTCATAAAATGGTTAATGGTATTACTTATTTTACTCGGCGTAAAATAGCTTTTACTTTGGCGTGTACCTCCATCGGATTAAACGGTTTTAACATAAAATCGTCAGCTCCAAGGTTCAAACACTCTATTCTTTCTTTACTTTCATCTGTTCCAGAAAGAATAATGATAGGTAAATTACTGAATAAATTACTTGCACGAACAACTTTTACAAATTCCTTCCCATCCAAATTGGGCATATTAAGGTCAGCAATAATAAAATCTGTATCGTTTCCAGCATCTAACCAGTTCATTCCTTCCATTCCATCATTTTTGACAGTTACATCAAATTCTTTGTTCAAGAAATGCTCTAATACTTTTCTAGTACTTGCTTCATCATCAACGATTAGCAGTTTCAATTTACTGTTGCTCATTATTCTTAGTTCTTGAGTTTTTAGCTTTACTGCGAAAATAAACGAGACTACAATTACTTAGGGATTCTTTTATCATTAATAGATAAAAGGAAGTCATTTTTGTATTAGTTTATTTTATACAATAGTAATCAATTTGAAATCAATAGTTAAATAAATATCGTAAAAAAAAATGATTGAAACACAATAAAGTACAAGATGTTATTATTTCAATATTCTCTCTTAAAGTTAATATCAATTACCTTGCCAAACAAATGTTTTAGTGCTTTTAAACCCTCCAAATCAGATTCTACAAAAAATGGGACATCAAAAATTTTGCACTTATATAAAGAATACTGCTATCCACATTTACTTACTTTTTAAATATAAATATATTGATATAATATTGTTACTTTCCTATTTAGTCTTTTGATTTATGATTTTTTGGACGAAAAATAGTTTGCTTTCAGCATGTTGCTAAAAAAATAGCCTAAAGTTATTAAGCTTGTCATTTAATATCACTCAGGTTTCTGTTTGCTAACAATTTATTAATGATGATAAAAAAAGAATGGGAGGAAACGATTGATACAATCTTTTCCGAACAGTTAAAAAATCAATACAACATTGGGAATACCGATGCTTTTGAAAGAAAAAACAAGTTGAAAAGCTTACTCAATTTGGTACTTCAGTATAGAAAAGATATTCAAAAAGCGATGTTTGAAGATTTCAAAAAATCTCCATCAGAAGTAGATTTAACCGAAATTTATACAGTAACCAACGAAATTAATCATGCTATTAAACATTTAAGTACTTGGATGAAAGCTCATTATGTGCCTAGTCCGATTACACTTTTGGGTACATCTTCTTATATTCATTATGAGCCGAAGGGCATCGTTTTGATTATTTCTCCTTGGAACTTTCCTTTTAATTTAACTTTTGGACCGTTAATTTCTGCCATCGCTGCGGGCAATTGTGTGATGATAAAACCATCAGAACATACGCCAAATTCTACTGCTTTGATGAAGAAAATGTTGGCAGAAATATTCCCAGTAAACGAAGTAGCGGTTTTTGATGGAGATTCAGAAGTGGCAGCGTATATCACGCAATTACCTTTTAATCATATTTTCTTTACAGGAAGCCCTGCTTTGGGAAAAAAAGTAATGAAAGCCGCTGCCGAAAATCTGTGTTCGGTTACTTTAGAATTAGGAGGAAAATCGCCTGTAATTGTGGATGAATCAGCCGATTTAAGCAAATCTGCGAAGAGAATAGCATGGGCTAAGTTCTTGAATAACGGACAAGTATGTATTGCTCCAGATTATGTATATGTGCATGAAAGGGTAAAAGATGAGTTTTTATCATTGTTAAAAGCACAAATCATAGGGTTTTATAGCGAAGAACCAGAGCAGTCTAAAGACTATAGTCGGATTGTAAATCAAACGCATTTTAATCGTTTGAAAAAATATTTACAAGATGCGATTTTGGAAGGGGCAGTGTTAGAAATAGGAGGAGAAACGAATGAAAAAGAGCGTTTTGTTGCACCAACAATTTTGTCGAACGTCAATCTAAAAAGTGCTATAATGCAAGAAGAAATCTTTGGTCCGATTTTACCTTTAATGGTTTACAAAGATTTAAACGAAGTAATTCTGCACATTCAACAGTATGAAAAACCTTTGGCTTTGTATATTTTCAGTAAGCAAGATGAGATAATCAACAAAGTAATTCGTGAAACAAGGGCTGGTGGAACGGTTATCAATCACAATACTTTACATTTCTTTAATAACGAATTGCCATTTGGTGGGTCAAACAATAGTGGCATTGGTAAAGCACATGGGAAATATGGTTTTGAAGCTTTTTCTAATGCTAGAGCTGTGATGAAACAGTGGTCGCCTTTTAGTGCTTTAGATTTATTAATGCCACCTTATAGCAATTTTAAGCAAAGAATTATTGATTTAACGATTCGTTTTTTCTAAAAAACGCCCAAAACATGATTCGTGTTTTGGGCGTTTGATTTTACTTAGAGTATGAAAAAGGGAAATCTACCGCATTTACGCCTCTTTGTTTGTTAGGAGTGGGCGACATTTTAAAATCAATCGTCGCTCCTTGTGTTAATTTTTGGTGACTCAACCAGTTTTTAGAATATGGTAAACCGTTGAATTTTACCGTTTGAATATATTTGTTTTGCTCATTGTTCGCAGGAGCATTTATCGTTATTTTTTTGCCATTTTCAAGCGATAAGGTTACTTTTTTGAACAATGGAGTACCCAAAACATATTGGTCTGTAGCTGGAGTAACAGGATAAAACCCTAAAGCCGAAAACAGATACCAAGCGGAAGTTTGTCCGTTGTCTTCGTCGCCACAATAGCCATCTGGGGTTGGTTGATACATTTTATTCATTACTTCTCTAATCCAGTATTGGGTTTTCCAAGGTTCGCCAGCATAATTATACAAGTAAATCATGTGCTGAATTGGTTGGTTTCCGTGGGCATAATTTCCCATGTTCATAATCTGCATTTCACGGATTTCGTGAATCACAAAACCATAATAAGAATCATCAAAAACTGGCGGAACTACAAAAACAGAATCCAACATTTTGCTAAAACCTTTACTTCCACCCATCAAATTAGAAAGACCGTTGATGTCATGAAAAACACTCCAAGTATAATGCCAGCTATTACCTTCTGTAAAAGCATCGCCCCATTTAAAAGGATTGAAAGGTGTTTGGAAAGTGCCGTCTTGATTTTTTCCACGCATCAATTTCGTACTTGGGTCAAATAGGTTTTTATAGTTTTGTGAACGTTTTGCGAAGCGGTCAATTTCTTCTTGTGGACGTTTTAAAGATTTGGCTAATTGGTAAATACAGAAATCATCATAGGCGTACTCTAACGTTCTGGCAACATTTTCGTTGATTTTTACATCATAAGGAACGTATCCTAATTGATTATAATACTTTACGCCCAACCTTCCGACAGAACTAATTGGCCCTTCGTTTTCACTGTTTTTCACTAAAGCTTGATACAATTTATTGATGTCGAAACCTTTGCCACCTTTCAAGTAAGCATCGGCGATAATTGAAGCCGAATTTGAACCCACCATACAATCACGATGACCCGGACTTGCCCACTCTGGTAAGAAACCACTTTCGTCATAAGTATTGGCTAAACCTTCCATAATTTGTGCATTCAGCGAAGGGAACATTAAATTAAAGAAAGGAAAAACGGCTCTGAAAGTATCCCAAAAACCATTGTCGGTAAACATATATCCGGGTAATACTTTACCATTATAAGGACTATAATGAATTACTTTTCCTTGATTATCAAGCTCATAGAATTTTCTTGGGAATAACATTGTGCGGTACAAACAAGAGTAAAACGTACGAGTTTGTTGGTCGGAGCCTCCTTCTACTTTCAAACGATTTAATGAAGTATTCCAGATTTTTTCAGCTTTTGCTTTTACTTGGTCGAAATTGTCTTGTCCAATTTCTTTCAGGTTGATTTCAGCTTGTTCAAAACTGATGAAAGAAGAAGCTACTTTTGCATTTACTTTTTCGCCTTTTTCAGTAGCAAAATCAATTACTGCTCCTGTGTGATTTTCTTTGATTTCCAGTACATTATCAACTAATTCTTTGCCATTAAAAGTACTTGTGTTGGCGAAAGCTTTATCGAATTGAATCACGAAATAATTCTTGAAATTATCAGGAACACCGCCAGAATTTTTGGTGGTATAACCAATGATTTTTCGTTCATTGGGAATGATTTTGATATAAGAACCTTTGTCTAAAGCATCAATTACGATGTGTGCTTTATCAGTTTTAGGAAAAGTAAAACGTAAAACGGCTGCTCTTTCGGTAGGCGTGATTTCAGTGGTAACGTCGTGGTCGGCCAAATAAACGCTGTAATAATGCGGTTTGGCTACTTCGGTTTTATGCGAAAACCAACTGGCACGGTCATCTTCTTTAAAAACTTTTTTACCAGTAGTTGGCATAATGACGAACTGACCGTAATCATTAATCCAAGGGCTTGGTTGATGTGTCTGTTTAAAACCTCTGATTTTGTCGGCATCATAAGTATAAGCCCAGCCGTCGCCCATTTTTCCAGTTTGTGGCATCCAAAAATTCATTCCCCAAGGCAAAGCAATGGCTGGATAAGTATTACCAGCAGATAAGCTTGGTTTTGAGGCAGTTCCCATCAAAGTATTCACAAAATCGACGGGATGTTCGTTGGATTGACCAATGGAAACAAAGTTGGTTGCTATGAAAAATAAGCAGAGAAAAAATTGTTTAAGCATTTTTATAAATTTTTATGTTGGATAATCCTTTAAAGTTAAGGCTTTGTTTTGTGTATTCTGTTGGTTTTTATGCGTAAAATTCATGTAATTCAAAACCATTTAAGCTTCCTTTATATAAAAATAGTATTATGCTTTTATGATGTTTTTAGCTGATTTGTTTTTTAGAAAGTAGAATTGTTTATTATCGCAGTTTTAAATAGTAATCGACGCTGGTTTCTATTCACAAAACACTACCATAATCCTTTTATTTCATGAAAAAGATACTTTATTTTTTATTATTAATGCTTTCATTTTCAGGGTTTTCACAGAAGAAATCTTCCTCAAAACATCCTAAAAATATTATTTTACTCATCGGCGATGGCATGGGTGCGGCACAAGTTTATGCAGGAATTGTAGCCAACAAAGGGCATTTGAATATCGAAAGAAGTCAGTTTATTGGTTTTCATAAAAACCAAGCAACAGATGATTTTGTGACGGATTCGGGTGCGGGAGCAACGGCTTTGTCAATTGGACAAAAATCATATAATGGTTCAATCGGAGTAGATAGTTTGAAAAAAGCCCAGCCAACAATTTTAGAAATTGCCGAGAAAAATGGTTTAGCAACGGGGTTATTAGCTACTTGTTCCATTACTCATGCTACGCCAGCTTCGTTTATTGCACATCAACCATCCAGAACAATGGTGGAAGAAATTGCTAATGATTTTTTGAAAACCGATGTTGATGTTTTTATTGGCGGTGGCAGAAAACACTTTGCCAAACGCAAAGATGGCAGAAATTTGATAGATAGTTTGAAAGCTAAAAATTACCAAATTGCCAATACCATTGAAGAAGTAGAAAACGTAAAATCAGGGAAATTAGCGGGATTTTTAGCCGATGAAGAGCAAGTAAAAATTTCTGAAGGACGTGGAGAACAATTGTTAAAATCTACCAAAATAGCACTCAACATTTTGAAGCAAAATAAAAAAGGTTTCTTTGTGATGATTGAAGGTTCGCAAATAGATTGGGGCGGACATGCCAATGATACGCAATACATTATCAACGAAATGATTGATTTTGATAAAGCCATTGGAGAAGCTTTTGATTTTGCCGATAAAGATGGAAATACCTTGGTTATCGTTACTGCCGACCATGAAACGGGTGGTTTTTCGTTGATTGATGCAGATAAAGAAGGGCATATTGAAGGGAAATTCACAACGAAAAGTCATACAGGAGTAATGATTCCAGTTTATGCTTATGGCGTTGGTGCAGAAGCTTTTTCGGGAATTTACTTCAACAATCAGATTTTTGATAAAATGTTGAAAGCATTTGATTTTAAGAAGTAATATTTTAAGCCTACATTTCTGTTTATCTAAAACTGAAATGTAGGCTTAAAAACTATTGATTCAGCAAACGATAGATTGCGGCTTGTGAACGTAAAGCGTTTTCAGTTTTTGGAAAGAAAACATTATTCGATTCACTATTGATTGAAACCGCTTGTTCAGTATCATGTAGCTGTAAATCAATGATTTGAAGAATTTCTTTTTTGATGTTTTCATCATAAATTGGAAAGCATACTTCTATTCTTCGATAAATATTTCTATTCATCCAATCAGAAGAACCCATGAAAATTTCCTGATTTCCCTGATTATGGAAGATGAAAATTCTACCATGTTCCAAATATTTATCAATGATTCTACGAACACTAATATTTTCACTCATGTCTTTTACTCCTGGAATCAAACAACAAATTCCTCTGATAATTAACTCAATTTTTACACCAGCATTTGATGCTTCATAAAGTTTACTAATCAGTACTTTTTCTTCAAGATTATTCATCTTGAGAATGATTTTGGCAGGTAAACCTTTTTGGGCGTTGGTAATTTCTCGGTCGATTAAAGCTAAAAATTGATGCTGTAAATTGAACTGTGCAACCAATAAATGTTTGAAATTACTAATGTCCGAAATGTTAGGTTTTCGTTTCTTTTTACTTAAAAACCTGAAAATCAATTCCATTTCAGCCAACATTTCTTGGTGTGCCGTCAATAAAATATGGTCTGTATAAAACCTAGCAGTACTTTCGTTCAGGTTTCCGGTAGCAAGTAAACCGAAGTAAGAAATTTTCTTCCCGACTTTCTTTTTCACCAAAGCAATCTTGGCATGAACTTTCAGAGAAGGGACGCTATAAATAATTTTTACGCCTTCTGATTTCATTTTTTTCGCCCATTTGATGTTGTTTTCTTCATCAAAACGAGCTTTTAATTCTACTAAAACGGATACTTTTTTACCATTTTTAGCGGCACTTATCAAAGCATTTACAATCCTTGAATCGCTGGCAACTCGATAAAGTGTTACGTAAATTTCTTCTACATTTTGGTCGATAGCGGCTTCGTTAAAAAAACGAAGTACGGTATCATAAGATTGATACGGCGGATGAAAAATCATGTCTCGCTGTTTGATTTGACTAAAAAGTGTCTGATTTTCAGGAATTTCATGCGTAATCTTTTGCCAATTATCGTACTTCATCTCAGGATTATTGATAGGAATTCCGTAGAAATCTTTCAAATTATGATAACTTCCGCCTTCAATAATACTCTGCTTTTTAAGGTTGAGATAACTCGTTAAAGTCTCTAAATGATTTTTGGGCATAGTAGCATCAAATAGAAAGCGAGTGGCAAAACCAAAATCTCTTTTGGCAATTTGCTTTTCTAATTTTTCCACTAAATCACCTTTGTATTCATCTTCTAAAGACAAATCAGCATCACGAGTGATTTTGAAAGTATAGAATCCTTTAATGGTTGTTTTTTTATAAACTAAGTGAAGATGTTCTTTGATAATATCTTCTAAAAATACAATATACTGTGTGCCGTTTTGGGAAACAGTATAAAATCTTGGTAAATTGTTGGAAGGAATATTGACAATTTGAAGCTGTTCATCTTCTTGATTTACAGACGATAACACGACTAAAGCGTATAATTTATTATTCTCTGGAAAACATATTTTTTCACTTTTTAAAAATGAAATAGGTTGTAAAAATGCAAGTACTTGTGTGAAAAAATATGCTCTTGTTGAGGTTAAAATACTTTCAGGAATTGCTTCATTATAAACAAGATGAATCTTGTTTGTTTTGAGTTCAGGAAGAATTTGTTCTGAAAGCGTTTTGCCAAAACTTTGTAGCTGACGACTTACAATTTCTTTAATTTGATTTAAAACTTCCTTGTTTTTGTGAGCATCATCCATTTCTTCTTTTTCTGAAAGCTTTTTCAGTGCCATCAAAGCTGGAACTCTTACTCGATAAAATTCATCTAAATTAGAAGAATAGATAGAAAGAAATTTAATTCTTTCTAATAAAGGCACTTCATTTCGTTGCGCTTCAATTAATACTCGTTCGTTAAAGTATAACCAGCTAATGTCTCTGTCGAAAAAGGTAAAGGCTTGCATGAATAAGGGAAGAAAATGAAAGTTTAAAGCTAATAGAAATCAGATAAGTTTGGACATCTGACCGATTTTTTAACAATATATTAAAATGAATGCTTATAAACCCAATTTCATAGCAGCATTATGTTGTTTGATGTTTTCTAAACGAGTATAGCGAATAATCATTGCTGAGGTTTTATGTTTAGTTTGACGCATTACTTCGCTGTCGTCAGCTCCGTTTAGTTTGGCGATGGTAATAAAAGAAGCTCTAAGCGAATGGGCAGAATATTTTTCGCCTAAATAGCTTTTTACTAAATCATTTACAGTTTTATCGTTCAGCCTTTCGTCGGTTAAACAATCTCCTTTTCTGATTCTGACAAATAATGGACCAGAATTTCTTCCTAAAGTAGTAATCCAATTTTGTAAAGTTCGTATGGGACAAAGTGCTGTTTCTGGACTATAAAAAATGGCTTTTTCCTCATAATTTCCATATTGGTTGGTTTTGCTATTTCCCATCGAAACAATGAGTCCGTCTTCCGAAAAAGTTAAATCTTCCAAATTCAAAGCGACCAATTCCGAACGCCTGAAAGCACCCGTAAAACCCAACAATAAAATCGCTTTATTTCTTAATAAAGTATTGTTGTCTGTTTCAATGTTCCGTAACACATTTTTAATTTCTTTAATATTAAAAGCAGGTGCCTGTTTTTGTCGAATACCTTTAATTCTTTTGATTCCTTCCATGACCGCTCTTAACTGTCGGTCTTGTGTTGGAGTATCCAGATTGTTCAGATGATGAAGTTTGCTGATGGCGGCAAATCGACGATTGATACTTGACCATTTATGCGTATCCGCCAAATGTGCCGCATAGCCTGAAAGTGTAGAAGCCGAAACGGGCATCACTGTGAAATTATTTTTTTCGCACCAATTTTGAAAATGTTTTAAATCTGACCGATACGCTCTTTGAGTATTTGCAGCACCTTCCAAACCTTTGCGACCATAAGTATCAACTTTTTCGGCAAGTGTTTGAAGATTTGTTAAAGTATTATTCTCAATGGGCGAAATTTCCTGCATGATTTGGCTTTTGTTTTTAATCGCACAAATATAGTTTTAGTTTTGATAATGTTTAATTATCGGAAGTAAAAAGATAAAATAAGAACAAGTATATTTTTGAAAAAAAATTACAAAATGGAGATTTTTACTTTTGTGAAGCGTTGTAATTTTTGGAAATCTGATTTGTTGAAAGTATAAATTTCAGTACAACCATTATGCTCTGCAATGGCTGTGTGTAAACAGTCATTGATATTTTGAAAACCGATTAATTTAGCCAGCTGTATTCCTCTGATAAAATCTGTGATGGTGTAAGGAACAGGTTTTGCTAACATAAAATCTTGAACCATTATTTCAATATCTGATTCTGGACAACCGATTCGATGAGCAACGTAACTAAACTCTTGTAAGGTTAAGAGTGACGTAAAAAATGTACTGTCTTTTATTGCTTGCTCATAAATCTGAATGGCTTTATTATGGCTAATCTGGTTTTGATTAAATTGATAATTGATTAGTACATCTGTATCAAAATAAAGCATAATATTATAAGTTTACTTCATTTGCTAAAGCTGATAAATCTAAAATTTCAGGAACAAATATTTTTTCATTTTTCAATCTCATTTGCTCTGTTCTTTTAAACATTTCTGAATAATCAGGATGATTATCTTGCTCACTTTCTTTTACTGTAATATCTATTATTGCAGTCGAGCCAAATAATGCTTTAACAGATTTTACAATATTTGGTAAGGCGTTCACGGGAATTCTAAAAGTGGCTTCCATAGATACATTCGTTTTTTATCAAATTTACTCTTTTACAAAATAAAACGGTTAAATATTGGAATAATTATTAATGTAGCGGTTTGGCTAAATTTGATATAAACATGTTTCATAACCGGGTAAAAATACATTTTTAACATTAAGTCTGAAAAAATATTGAATAATTCAAATATTTTTTCAGACTTTTGTTTTATAAAGTCTCAAAGTGAGACAATAGAGGCTTCTGTCTTTTAAAACTCAATTTTATATCAATCGTCTATTTATCATGAAAAAGAAAACTTTATCACTCTTGTTATTGTCTGCTATTGGTTTGTCGCCAATGACGAGTTTTAGTCAGAAGAGTACTGCTCCAGTCGATGCCATTATTGCCAATTCTTCTACGGCAGTTGTGCAAACAGGCTCTGGAAAAGTAAGAGGCTATATTCACAAAGGCACTTTTACTTATAAAGGTATTCCTTATGCGGAATCTGAGCGTTTTATGCCTCCAAGTAAACCAAAACCTTGGTCGGATGTAAGAAGTTCGATGACTTATGGACCAGTTTGTCCAATGGATGCTACAACCTCCGTGAATGACGTAATTGAATTTGCATTCAATCATAACTGGGGTTATACGAACGAAAACTGCCAAAGCTTAAATGTTTGGACTTCGGGCATTAATGATAATAAGAAACGTCCTGTAATGGTTTGGCTTCATGGTGGTGGTTTTACGGCTGGTTCTTCGATTGAATTACCTTCTTATGATGGAGAAAATTTGAGTAAAAAAGGAGATGTTGTGGTGGTTTCACTCAATCATCGTTTGAATGTTTTGGGCTTTTGCGATTTATCAGCTTATGGTGAAAAATATAAATCTTCTGCTAATGTTGGCATCATGGATTTAGAAGCTGCTTTGCATTGGGTGAGAGACAATATTGCTAATTTTGGTGGTGACCCAAATAATGTAACCATTTTCGGGCAGTCGGGCGGTGGAGCAAAAGTAACCACTTTAATGTATGCACCTTCAGCAAAAGGACTTTTTCACAAGGCTATCATACAGAGTGGAAGCTACAGAACTAGCTTTATGGAGAAAGAAGATACAAAAAGAGTAGGTGCAGCTTTATTAGAAGAATTAGGTTTAAAACCAAACCAAGTAGATTCTTTACAGAAAATATCTTATGAAAAATTAAATGCTGCGGGCAAAAGAGCTCAACAAAAAGTACAAGCTCAAATGAAAGCTGAAGGAAAAGCATTTGTGGGTTTTGGATTAAGTTGGGGCCCAAGTCAAGACGGGAATTATTTGCCTTACCAACAAGTTGACCCAGCGGGTTTAGCCATTTCTAAAGATATTCCTTTGTTGATTGGTTCGACGAAAAATGAATTTATGGCTTCATTAATCAATCCTGCAATCAGAAGTTTTTCAATGGATGATGCAAAAGCATTTTTACAGAAAAAGTATGGCGATAAAACAGAAGCTTATTTAAAAGCAGTAGAAAAAGCATATCCGAATACAAAAAAACCATCAGATTTGATTGATATTGATTTGACAACTTTCCGCCCAGGTGCTGTAAAACAAGCTAATATGAAAGCAACAGCTGATGCTGCTCCAGTTTATATGTATATGTTTAATTGGCAGTCGCCCGTAATGGATGGAATGTACAAAGCGATTCACTGCATCGAAATACCTTTTATTTTTGATAACATTGGTCGTTGCGAAGAAATGACTGGCGGTGGAGCTTCGGCTTATGCACTTTCAAATAAAATGAGTCAGGCTTGGATAAATTTTGCAAAATCTGGAAACCCTAACCACAAAGGTTTACCAACTTGGCAAAAGTACTCTGCTGAAAATGGAGCGACGATGATTTTTGATAATCAATGCGTTCAAAAATTCCACTATGATAAAGATTTGTTGGAATTGAGTGCTGTAAAATAATAATATGATTGTATTATGTAAAAGGCTTTCGGAGTATTTCTGAAGCCTTTTTTTTATGCCTTTTTTGTAAAATACTTAAATGTTTTAGACTGATGAGTATAAAATGAGACATTTTGAATAACATTTGAACGATAAAATCAAATTAAAATTAGTCACTTTGTATCGTCAAAAAATATGAATCTTCTTGTGAGAAATTGTATAAATAATTGTTTATAGAGGATGTCTTATTTTAAAATGAACTCATTCACTAAAATAATCAAATACAAATACAAAAAATCGTCTCATAATTATACTATGAAAAACTTCAAATGGATATTTTTTATGATTTTATGGAATTGCTCTTCCAGCCTTTCGCAAGTAGAATCGCCAGCATTTTTTACTAATCCGCTGTTACCTTCCGGGGCAGATCCTTACAGTTTTTATAAAGACGGATATTACTATTATACACATACTGCTCAAAACAGGTTGATGCTTTGGAAAACGAAAAACTTAGCAAACCTTAAAACAGCAGAAAGTAAAACGATTTGGACGCCACCGCAAGGAACGATGTATTCTAAAGAATTATGGGCACCTGAAATTCATTTTATTCAAGGGAAATGGTATATGTACTTTGCGGCTGATGATGGCGATAATAATCATCACCGAATGTATGTGTTAGAAAATGCGTCTGCCGACCCAATGAAAGGTGAATGGATTTTCAAAGGAAAAGTAGCTGACCCAGCCGATAAATGGGCGATTGACGGTGACGTGTTTGAACATCGTGGACAATTATACATGATTTGGTCGGGCTGGGAAGGTGATAAAAATGGTCAGCAGAATATTTACATCGCCAAGATGAAAAACCCTTGGACGATTGAAGGAAATCGTGCAAAAATATCAGGTTCTGATTTCGACTGGGAAAAACATGGTGATTTGAATGACCCGAATCTTCCACACGTAAATGTGAATGAAGGACCGCAGATTTTAAAACATGGTGATAAATTATTCATTATTTATTCGGCAAGTGGTTGTTGGACAGATTTTTATGCTTTAGGAATGCTGACGACTGATGTAAATTCAGATTTGTTGAACCCAAACAGTTGGAAAAAATCGGCAGAACCAGTATTCAAGCAATCGCCAGAAAATGGCGTTTTTGCACCGGGACACAATTCATTTTTTAAATCACCAGATGGAAAAGAAGATTGGATACTTTATCATGCTAATTCAAAACCTAGGCAAGGTTGTGGTGGGTTTCGTTCGCCAAGAGCACAGAAATTCACTTGGAATGCAAATGGAACACCAAATTTTGGTTTACCAGTAAAAGAAAATCAATCGCTCAAAATCCCAACAGAAAAATAATCGCTCAACATAATTATTAAAAACGTTAATCGGATGAAAATCTTCAAAACATTACTTAGCCTATTGGCTTTCAGTTTATTAGCCCAGAGCATCGTCGCTCAGACGAAAGCGAGAGAAATTTGGTCAGTCGAAAAAGCCAATGCTTGGTACAAAACAAAGGGTTGGTTACGAGGCAGCGATTTTATCCCAAGTACTGCTATCAACCAATTAGAAATGTGGCAAGCAGAAAGTTTTGACCCTGCGACAATCGACCGAGAATTGGGTTATGCCGAAAGTATCGGAATGAACTCAATGCGAGTATATTTACATCATTTGGCTTGGGAAGTTGACCCGTCTGGCTTTAAAAATCGTGTGAATCAGTATTTGAAAATAGCAGACAAACATCATATTTCTACGCTTTTTGTATTGTTTGATGATTGTTGGAATCCAACTTATAGCGTTGGAAAACAGCCAGCACCAAAACCAGGTGTTCATAACTCAGGTTGGGTACGTGACCCAGGGGAATTGATTTTCACCGAACCACAAGTAATTGAAAAATTAGAAGCTTATGTAAAAGATATTTTAACAAGCTTTAAAAACGATAAGAGAATAGTATTGTGGGATTTATATAACGAACCGGGAAACTCTGGATATGGCAATAAAAGTTTACCATTATTAGAAAAAGTATTCGTTTGGGGAAGAGAAGTAAATCCAAGTCAACCACTTTCAGCGGGCGTTTGGGATTGGAAATTGAAAGAATTATCTGACTTCCAAATCAAAAATTCAGACGTAACTACTTATCATAATTATGGTGATACTGAAAACCATACCAAGGATATTGAAAAGTTGAAATCGCTTTCTCAACGACCATTACTTTGTACAGAATACATGGCAAGAAGCAGAAATAGCCTATTCAGCAATATCATGCCAATTTTGAAAAAGGAAAATATTGCAGCTTATAATTGGGGATTAGTTGCTGGAAAAACCAACACCATTTATGCTTGGGATAAGCCAATGCCAAATGGAAATGAGCCAGAGTTGTGGTTTCATGATATTTTCAGACCAGACGGAACACCTTACAAACAAGATGAAGTAAAGGTAATTAAAGACCTGACAGGCAAGAAGTAGGCATTTTACAGGATATTAAATTAGGCTGATGGTATTGGGAATATTTCTCAATATCATCAGCCTAATTTTTTATAAATGCTTGATTATTAACGCATTTTGATTGATTGTCTCAATAAATTCTTTCATAAGAGGCTTTTTATCCCGTAGCGCTCAAATAAATCTTCAAAATACTTAGGGATAAATTTTAATTTTGTGGGCTTTTCAGTACTTTTAAAAGTTATAAATGACCATTTAGTAAAATACTGTTTTTGATGATTCTAACGTAATTCTTCAAACATCACGTTTTTTTTAATTCAGTCATTTTTGTGGTATAGTTTTTGTCAACTAATTATTAGAAATAATCCAAAGATATGTTCAGCTTTAATTCTCAAATTAATGTTAGCCATTTAAACAATATTTACGGTGATGACGTAACGATTGTCAAAATAATGTTTGAGTCTTTTTTAGAAGATAGTTTACCAATTTGGGATGACATTCAGGCTAAATTACAACAAAAAAACTTCGCTGTAATAGGTGGTTTGGCACATCAATTTAAGCCTTGTTTCTCGATGATTGGCTTTCCAGACATCAGTCCTAAAATTCATGAATATGAACTTTATGCAAAAGGTAGCCCAACAGGCGAAGAATTGATACGACGTTACAACGAACTTGCACCTGAAGTGGCTAAAGTAAAAGAGATTGTGATAGAAGAATTGAAACGAATGGACGAAGAGGGAATCTAGCTTTTTTATATAATCAAAATCCTTTATAGTATTAACATACTGATTTAATATACTTGTTTAAATCAATGTATATTTGCTATATGGTAATACATAACAATTTGATTCGCTTTGGCTTGTGTGCAAGATATTGTTATATTTTAGAAGTTTTTAAAATGTTTTTTTATGGTTTGGCTAAAAAAAAATATGTTTAGGATTATCTTGTTCTTTATTATTGGAATGAGTACTCTTGAAGCAAATGCACAAACAGTTTCAACAGATATATTAATGGCAAAAGCGTTAGAATCAGAAGACTTTCTGGTTTTATTGATAGAATCTGCTATTCAATTTTCCCCTCAGACAAAAAAAGGCTTAGCCGCAGTAGAAGTGGCAAATGCGAACTTGAAAGTCAGTAAAAATGCGTTATACAGTGGTATTTCAGCATCATCTTCATACAACTACGGTACAAATTATTCTGCTGTTAATAATCCAACAGGTGTGATTCCTGGGGCTAATAGTTTTACGACATCCCAAACAGGATTTTATAATATAGGAATTGGCGTTCAACTTCCATTGATTAGTGTGCTTAACAGAAAACACATTATCAAAGCTGGTCAAGCACAAATTAATAGTGCATTGGCAGAACAAGAAAACGTTAATTTAACGATAAAACAAGAAGTAATTGGGCGATTTCAAGCACTTAAATTAGCCAAGAAAATATTAATGCTGAATAGCAATAGCTTACAGGCTGCTCAGTCTAATTATGTGATGGCAGAGAAGCAATTTGCACAAAATCAGAATAGCATCGACCAGTTTTCGGCAGTATTAGAAGCCTACAATAAATCAAAAATAGAATACGAAACATCATTGAATACTTTTCAGACTGTTTTTATGCAGCTAGAAGCTTTTGTGGGGGTGAACTTATCAACATTATTACAGCAGATTAAATGAGCTTTTTACATTTTATAAGGTTAATTATAAAAAATATTAAGTGGTTGATTCTAATCCCTTCGGCTTTAGCATTTACTATTTTCTATTTTACTCGTAAAGAAAAAAAGGTATATTCTTCTGAATCAAATATTTATACAGGGATTGCCTCTGGATATAACTTGAATGGAAGTAATAAATCAGACTTCTTTGCGACCAGCAATGCTTTTGATAACCTTTTATCAGTAATTGATTCAAGAGATACCAAAATGGATGTTGCTATAGCTTTATTATCCGAACACCTCATCCTTAAAAAACATATTCCAGAGATACTCACTTGGGGTTCTTATGACGAACTTCAAAAAATAATACCAGAAGCTCTTAAAAAAGAGCTAGTTAAACCTACTCTGGAAGAAACCAAAAAGGCCGTCAAAGCTTATATGGTGAAAGATAAAGAGAATGCTATTTATAAGCTTATCAATTCAGATAATGGATATTATTCTATCAATGCACTTAATAAAATAAAATCATCCAGAATTAGTAGTAGTGATTTAATCAAGATTTCTTATGAAGCCAACGACCCTTATATCTGTAAACGAACGATAGAATTGTTGGAAGAGATTTTCATGCTCAAAAACAGAGAAATCAAGGAAGGACAAACAGTAAGTGCTTTAGGTTATTTTGAAACAGAAACCAAAAAGGCTTTTGCCAAATTAGATTCGGCAGAAAGGCTTTTCATGGAATTTAATAAAAATAATGACATCATCAACTACTATGAACAAACCAAAGCTGTAGCTGGTGAAAGAGAAGGCTTATATGCGATGAACCATAACCTGGAAATGGAAAGAATGGCATTAAGTTCATCTTTGTCAAAAGTGAATGAAAGTATCAAAGGAAAAACTTATCAAACTTTATATGGGAGCGATGTAATCAAAGAGAGAGGAAAACTATCTGAGATTTATAATAAAATTGCACTCAGTGAAGTACTTGATAAAAAAGGAGAGAATAAAGATCAAATAGATAGCTTGAAGAAAACGGCAAGCCAACTTGAAAGAAAACTCAAGGTTTCTTTGGATAATCTTTATACAGATTCAAACACACCTAATGGCATCCCTACTAAAACAGTATTAGATGAATGGTTCAGGAATACCATTGCTTTTGAACAAAGTAAAGCACGTTTAACTGTAATGGATAAACGTAAAGCAGAATTTGAATCAGAATATAGAAAATTTGCCCCTTTAGGTGCAATGCTCAAAAAAATAGAACGCTTAATTTCTGTTTCAGAACAAGAATACTTGGATTTACTTCGTAGTTTAAATGACGCTAAACTTAATCAACAAAATACAGAAATCACAGCAAAACTGAATGTTGTAGATCCGCCATATCTGCCTTTAAGACCCAATGCTTCTAAAAGGTTGGTTTTGGTAATAGTAGGATTTATGGTTGGTTTTGTTTTAGTATTAGCCTTAATTATTACTCAGGCTTTAATTAATAAAACGTTGATGGAACCACAAAGAGCTAAAAGTATTGTGGGTTTACCATTGTTAGGGGTCTATCCTTTATTGAACGAAAATCCTTACTTTTTACTAAAGTCAAATCTTAGGTTAATGCAACAATTGCTTGCAACAGTTGACCTTTCCGTTAAACCCATCACTATAGGTTTAATTAGTACGCAAAAAAGCGAAGGAAAATCTACTTTAGCTTATTTGTTAGCCAAAGAATTGACGGCTCTTGATTATACCGTAGAAACACATACTTGGAATAATGATTATGATTTTAATGGTAGCCTCAGTGCAGACTTTTCGTTGATAGAATTCCCTCCATTAGATAACATGATTATCAAACCAGAATCATTCCCTCGATTGAATAGTACTATTATGCTTTGTCGTGCCAATAGAATCTGGACAAAAATAGACAAGGAGATGGTTAATATTTTCACCAAAACAACTGGTAATAAACCCTTGTTTGTTCTTAATGGTGTAGATATAAGTTTTGCAGAAGAATACATTGGCGAAGTTCCTAAAAAACGAAACCTTATCAGAGCCTTCATTAAACGTGTGGCTAAGTTTGAATTTGGAAATAGAAATGCTATTAATAGAAATGCAAAGGATAAAAATTTTATCGAGGACGATAATCTAATCAATCCAGTTAAAAAAAATAAAGTCAGCGGAGTTACTTTATTTGGTATTCTAGCAGGATTGATTCTCTCTACAGTAGCCATTTATTTGTATAAAAATCAGCGAAAAGAAATTCCTGTAAAAGACAATGTGGTGGAACAAACGATAGATTCGTCTTCGATAAGAACATCAGGTTTTGATAATAGCTTTCCTATGGTTGATAGTACTGCTTCTGAAAGTGTTTCAGAACGCAAAAAAGGATTGGATTCGCCAAAGAATTTCTTTGTAATAGCAGGTGCATTTAGCTCTGAAGTCAATGCCAAAACGTACATGGATGAGCTGAAAAAAAGTGGATTTGCGAATGCACAGATAATCAATTCAACCCAGAGCAGCTCTACCGTAAGAGTAGCTTACGATGCGTTTGGAACAGAAAGCGAAGCAAAGGATAAATCCAATCAAATCAATAGAAAATACGGTAAAAATACTTGGGTGTATTTTGAGCAGTAATGCTAAAATTATCGAAATGGGAGGAGATTTATTTTATAATTCTAGAAACAAACTGGGAAATGGCTGGCTTTTAGTTGCAATTGCACTGGCTGTTTTCATGGGGATGTCCATTGCTAAAAATGGAGTCGCTACTGGAATTCTCTTTTTAGTTTTCCCTTTCGCAATAGGTTTTGTAATATGGATTTTTTATCAGCCAAGAGTTGGTATTATTAGTTTTTTGGTTTATTGTTTCATTATGCCCTATCTCGGTAAGCATATTTCTGGTTTACAAGTAGGTATGGGTATTGAGGCAATCCTTTTTAGTACTTTATTTGCTGTAATATTTTATCAGAGAAATCGATTTAGGAAAAGACATTTAAATAACGATTTAGTTTGGCTTACAATCTCGTGGATGGTTCTCACATTTGTGCAGATAGGTAATCCAGAAAGACCAAGTATTCTAGGATGGGTTTATGAAATGAGGTCAGCTACGCTTTATTGGGTATTAACGATAGTACTGACATTTTTAATACTTAATAAAAGAACTGATATTGATTTGTTTCTGAATATTATCATTATCATGTCTTTCATCGGGGCTCTTTATGGGATGAAGCAACTTTACTTGGGGGTTGATGAAGCAGAACATAAATGGTTGGAAGAAGGAGGAAAAAAAACCCATATTCTTTTCGGTAAGTTAAGAATATTCTCATATTATTTTGATGCTGCACAATTTGGTGCATCACAAGGACATCTGGCAATTGTTTGTATTATTTTAGCAACAGGGCCTTATAAATTACTTAAAAAAGCTTGGTTTGCTATTGCAGGTTTACTGTTGTTTTACGGAATGTTAATCTCAGGAACAAGGGGTGCACTTTTCGCAATTGTGGGTGGCGGGTTAATGTTTTTGATATTAATCAAACAGACAAAGATTCTGTTACTTGGTGCAATCGTTGGGGGGGGATTCATAGGAATGTTAAAGTACACTAATATCGGAAGTGGTAATGCAGAGATTGTTCGTCTGAGAAGTTCATTAGACCCTAAGGATGCCTCTTTACAGGTAAGGTTAATTAATCAAGCAATTTTACGAGATTACTTAGGAAGTAAACCATTTGGTACAGGAGTGGGTACAATGGGACAATGGGGCGAAAAATTTAACTCGGATAAATATATTTCACATATTCCGCCTGATAGCCTTTATGTAAAAATATGGGGAATGTATGGTATCGTTGGTTTTATCATGTGGTTTGGTATCATGCTTTATATTCTGGGGAAATCATCAGGAATTATTTGGAGAACCAGAGACCCCATACTGAAAAACCAATTAATCGCTTTGTGTGGGGGAACAGCAGGGATTTTGCTCTGTAGTTATGGAAATGAAGTATTGAATACCATGCCTACTTCTGCAATTGTTTATATCAGTTGGGTTTTAATTTGGCTGAGTCCTCGTTGGGATATTCCAGAGGTTAAAACCGTATCAATTGCTGTGAATAGCGAGGAACAGCAACTTTTATAAATCTAAAAATGAAATATGCAGCTTTCGATATAACTATTCCGCTATGATTAATCAAATAATTACCATTTTTGAAACAATAATACTGGCTTACCTTTCTATTCAGGTATTCTATTTACTTTTTTTTGCTTTAGCTGGTAAGTTTTCTATCAAAAAATATTTTCCTAAAGCTCAGAAGCTTAGAAAAATCCGCATTTTTATTCCCGGTTACAAAGAAGACGCTGTGATTATCGCAACAGCCAGAGATGCGATTAAACAAGATTATCCTCAGGATTTATTTGAAGTGGTCATTATTGCAGATTCATTTAGCGAAGCTACTTTAAGTACATTAAAATCACTGCCAATAAAAGTGGTAGAAGTAAGCTTTGAAAAAAGTACGAAAGGAAAAGCCTTACAAAAAGCCATTGAAGCGACTGCTATTACACCCGTGGATATTGTAGTGATTTTGGATGCTGATAACCACATGACACAAGGGTTTTTACATGCAGTCAACGATGCTTATGAACAAGGTTATCAAGTAATTCAAGGACATAGAACTGCCAAAGATTTTAAAACACCTTTTGCTTTGTTGGATGCTTGTACAGAAGAAATCAATAATAATATTTTCCGCCGTGGTCATGTAGCAGTGGGTTTACCTTCAGCATTAATTGGTAGTGGTATGGCGTTCGACTGGAATCTGTTTGTAAGTTATTTAAAAGATATTGGCGATACTTCTGGCGAAGATAAAGAGTTAGAATTCAGAATTGTTCGAGATAAAAAAGACGTAGCATTTCTTGATGGGAAATACGTTTTAGATGAAAAAGTGGCCAAAACAGATGTATTTAGCCAGCAAAGAAGTAGATGGTTAGCCATGCAAGTAGAGTTTCTTGAAAAGTACTTTATCGAAGGTTGGGTTCAGTTGTTGAAAGGGAACATTGCTTTTTTTAATAAAGTATTCCAAACCTATTTATTTCCAAGAGTAATGTTGGTTGCGGTAATGGTGCTATGGTTGATATTTACCTTCATTTTTGCAAGCGAACATTTTAATTACAGTATTGGTTTATTTTTGGCTTTAGCATTTTCGTTGTTATTGAGTATTCCTTCAAAATGGTATAACAAACAACTATTAATGGCTTTTTTACAAATACCAGGAGCAATCATTTCGATGTTGAAGGCAATGTTAAAAATAGGAAAAGCTAGAAAACAGTTTATTCATACTCCTCATGGAGATAGCGAACATTAAACGTAGTAAAAATTATGCCTTGGGACATTATAGCGATTCCAGTCATTATTTGCCTTATTTGGGGTTTTAGACAAGGATTGAAAGTTAAAAATAGAAAATATGTCAGAAAACGTTGACGCATACATCGTCATTGCCCAACAAGAATGGGCATTGAATTTGGGAAGTAATGCCCGAAACTTGGCGGTAGAGTTTAGTAAAGCTAAACCTGTACTGTATGTTAATCCCGCTATTGACATCAACTCTATTTTGAAGCAAATCAATACTCCGCATGGAAAGCAGAGAATAAAGCTTGCCTTGGGTATCGGCGAAAATACCATCAAAGCGGGGGAAAATTTATGGGTACATACCCCAGCAACAATTAGCTATTCAATCAACTGGTTGAACAATTTAAGCTTGTATGATACTTTAAATGAACGCAATGGGAAAGGTTTTTTTGCAAGCCTCAAGAAAGCAATAAAAAGTTTAGGGTGGAATCCTCAGAAAGTAGTTGTGTTAAATGATAGCCAGATGTTTACGGCATTGTTTACAAAAAAATATCTTCAGCCTTTATTGAGCTTTTATTATATCAGAGATAATCTGATAGAACATCCATATTTTAAATTTCACGGAAGTAGAGTAGAACCCAAAGCCATTGAAATGGCGGATGCTGTTTTTGCGAATTCTGCTTATCTCGCAGATTATGCTCGAAACCATAATGACATTAGCTTAGACATTGGTCAAGGTTGTGAAACTGATATTTATCAAGCCGACTTTACTTACACAGAACCTGAAGATTTGGCAAAAATACCACATCCAAGAATTGGCTATGCAGGATTGCTTACTTCTGAACGATTAGACATACAGTTACTCATAGATATTGCAGAGACAAGCCCAGATTGGCAAATAGTATTAATTGGACCAGAAGAAACAGTTTTTGAACATAGTCGTTTACATTCTATCAAGAATGTACATTTTTTAGGTGCTAAAAAACCAAATCAATTACCCGCTTACATGCAGTATTTAGATGTATGTATGAATCCACAATTGTTGAATGCTTTAACCATTGGTAACTATCCTAGAAAAATAGATGAATATTTGGCAATGGGCAAGCCAACGGTGGCAACTGATACACCAGCCATGAAAATGTTTTTGCCACATGTTGAATTAGCAATTGGCAAAGAAGGCTATAAACAAGCTATTGAAAAAGCATTGTTACCACAAAACCCATCAGCAAGAAGCGCCGCAATAGAATGTGCCAAAGGGCATACTTGGGAGGCTTGTGTAAAACAAATTTATACTATTCAGAATAAGCTATTGAATAGTAATTAATTGAATATGAGAAACCACTTTTTGAGAAACCTAAATTAGGGATATTTCAAAATATACAAATCTGATGATATGAATACACAAGTTATCATTTCTAAATTAAGGAATAAACACTTTTTGTCGCTCGTGGGTAATGGCTCAATGTCTGTTTTGGCGATGGTGACAGTTGGTATTTTACTCCGTAATATGACATCAGGAGATATTGGCTACTGGTTTTTTTTTCAAACTACATTTTCATTGATTGATACTTTCAGAGTTGGCTTCTTACAAACAGCCATGATAAAATTTTATTCGGGTGCAGAGAAAGTAATAGCAGATGCAGTTTTGGGGTCAGTATGGTATCTGAGTCTCCTCATTACAGGAACGTTGATTATACTTAATATTTTAGCTGCCTTTGCGATTCCATTTATTGATAGTTTTGGAATGGAAACCGTAATAAAATGGTTTGGGATTACTTTCTTATTTACATTACCTTCATCTGTTGCCGCTTGGACTTTACAGTCAGACCAACGATTTGATAGTCTTTTATTAATTCGTGTAGTTAGCCAAGGTGCATTTATTTTAATGTTGCTTGCTACTATTTACTTCACAAGTTTAGATCTTGATTTGGTACTATTAATCAATGCCTTGAGTTCTGCAATAGTAAGTTTGTTCTGTATTTATCAAGGTTGGACACGTATGAAAACTTTTAGTAAAAGAACAAAAGAATGGGTTTTGGAATTGTTTCACTTTGGTAAATATAGCGTAGGAACTAACATTAGCACCAATTTGCTGAGAAGCTCTGATACTTTTGTGATTATGTTTGTATTGGGTACTGCTGGTCCCGCAGCCATAACAATGTACACAATGCCTATGCGTTTGATGGAAGTAATCGAAATACCTTTAAGAAGCTTTTTATCAACGGCAATGCCTTCGATGTCAGCAGCTTTTAATAGAGGAAATAAAGAAGAAGTGGTAGGAATTATGCAAAAATATGCGGGAACACTTGTTCTTGCACTTTTTCCTGTTTCGGTAGTGGCTGTTATTTTAGCAGATTTTGCCATCGTTATTCTAGGTGGAAGTCAGTATTCTGGTTCACATGCAGTTTCGGTATATCGTATTTTTATGTCGTTTGCTATGTTTTATCCTATCGATAGATTCCTTGGAATAACGTTAGATATTATCCATCAACCTAGAATAAATTTCTATAAAGTATTAGTAATGCTTGGGATAAATGTTACGTTTGATTTTATAGGGATTCACCTCTTCGGAAATATCAATGGAGTAGCTTTAGCTACCTTTTTCACCTTTTTATCAGGAGTACTTTTTGGATATTATTGGTTGAAAAAATATTTAGACTTTACTTTGGTGGGCTTTTTCACTGCGGGTTTTACAGAAATAAAAACAATGGCTCAAGAATATTTACAAAAAAATAAAAACGCAAAATAATGAGGATTGCACATTTAATTTTGGTCCATGCAAACCCATCTCAGTTACAAAGATTAATCAATCGTCTGGCTCATCCGGATGCTGATTTTTATATACATGTTGATTTAAAAGCAGATATTAACCCATTTCTTTTTTTAGCATCTAAACATGTAAAATTGATTAGAAATCGAGTAAGTGTATATTGGGGAGCTTATAGTATTGTGCAAGCTACCGTGAATAGCTTTGAAGAAATTTTGATTTCCTCAAACAAGTACGATTATATCAACCTGTTGAGTGGACAGGATTATCCCTTAAAAAGTACAGAAGAAATTCATACTTTTTTTCAGCAAAATCCTGATAAAGCCTTCATGCACACGCTCTCTGTAGCTACTGAATGGCAAGAAGCTATTCCTAGAGTCACAAAATATCATTTATCGAACTACCAATTTTCAGGAAGACATCTGGTAGAAAAATACATGAATATGATTTTGCCCAAAAGAAAAATGCCGAATGATTTGATTTCGGTTGGGCGTTCTCAGTGGTTTACCATCACAGGTACACATGTTGAATATATTGTAATGTATTTACAGCAAAATAAAAACGTAAGACGTTTTTTTGAACTTACTTGGGGAAGTGATGAAATCGTTTTTCAAACGATTCTTTATAACTCTATTTATCAAAAAGATATGGTAAACGATAACCTTCGTTACATTGATTGGTCGGAAGGAAATGCTAGTCCCAAAACTTTTAAAATAGACGATTTACCAACTTTAATAGACTCAGGAAAACTATTTGCCCGCAAATTTAATGAAGCCATTGATAGTAAAATTTTGGAGGCACTTGATAAAGAATAAAAGCAAAAATTAAAGAGCAAGAAAATAACATTCGCTACTTATAGCCATTTTTTTCATTTTATACCCATTTTTATACTGAAGTTGTCTTGTCTTGTTTTAATTTTTTATTATGTTTATAATAAAAAATAATTAAGATGCCTACAACAGACAAAACAATTGACTCTTCCAAAACCTCAATTTTATATTTACTAATAGTAGTTGGGCTGATTGCGATTTGTGACTTCACTTTTTTTGTGAGTACTCAGCAATATTTCTTGGCGATGCTCGGAGCATTGGCATGTTTAAGCTTACACTTATTGCCTATTTACTTTTTCAGGAATAAGATAAAGCTTTATCTATTCCTTTTAATACCCGTTTTTATTTTTTTGCCGCTCAATCTAGCCTCCATTATTTTATTTGATGTACCAATTAATGATGCAACACTTGTACTCATCCTCAATACGAATCCATCCGAATCTGTAGAACTATTAAAAGGTTATATTCCTAGTTTAATCATTAGTTTTTTACTGTATGGGGGGATATTATATCTACTAATACGAAGAATTCCAACGAAAATTTCTGGAATGAATGCTAAAATAATAGCCATTGCTAGCGTAAGTGTGTTTCTATTGTTGCCATTTGTAAGTTTTGAAGGGGGAAGTTACTTTATGAAACTAAGAACTAGGTATTATAGCATTTTCCCAACGTCTGTATTATATGCTGGCAATGCAGTTTTTAAGCAACAGCGATTAATGAATTCATCAAAAGAGCAAAGAGAAAATTATGTTTTTCATGCTAAACCAGAAACTACGCTTGTCGGAAAACAAGTACATCTTTTGATTATTGGAGAAAGTTCTAGGTATGATCACTGGGCGCTTAATGGCTATTCAAGAAATACTTCTCCTAAGTTATCAAAAAGAGAAAGCTTTATCTCATTTAGCAATGCCGCAGCAGGAGGCTTTATCACTGAATTTGCTGCTCCGCTGATGGTAACAGGCGTTGGTGCAGATAATTTTGATAAACACTTTCAACAAAAAAGTATTGTAAGCCTTTTTAAAGAAGCAGGATTTCATACTTATTGGCTTAGTAATCAGGTAGATCAAGGACATATCAAAGTTCATATTGATGAAGCAGATAATAAATACCTTAATTTATCAGATTCAAAAGCGACAAGAAATGTACATAGAGATATGGAATTGGTGGGAGTATTGAAAAAGGTATTAGCTGAGTCGAGTACTAAAAAATTTATTGTAATACATACAGCAGGAAGCCATTATGACTACAGTGTTAGGTATCCAGATGAATTTGATTTTTTTAAACCTAGCAATAAAACGATTCGTTCAAAATCAGCAGATAAAGCCTTTAAAAACGTCTTGATTAATAGTTATGATAATACTATTCGCTATTCAGATGCTGTGATTGATAGTATTATCAGTTTAGTATCCAAGCAAAATGCTTTGGCTTCTATTACTTATATGTCAGATCATGGCGAGAATCTATTTGATGATAGTAGAGACCTTTCACAGCATGCGTATCCAGTACCATCAAAGTATATTGCTCACGTTCCTTTCTTTGTTTGGTATTCGCCTATTTTGAAGAATACCTTTCCGAATAAAATAAACCATTTGATGAAACATGTAAACTCGAAGATTTCTTCAGAAAACATTATTCATACACTTCCTAGTATGAGTGGATTGACATATCCTTTGCAGGATTCCTTGAAAAATATCACAAGTCCATATTTTGTAGATAACGAGCAGAAAATATTAGGAGCAAATGATAAAGTCTATCTTGTTGAAACTTTGAAATAGTATTTTTCAACATGGAGGAAATCTACTTCCTCCATGTTGAAAACAAAATTATAACATCACTGGCAAACCAGTTTTTACCGATTCATCACAGGCGAAAGCGATTCTTAGGCTGTTTACGGCATCTTCAAGATGGTCAGTTAAATCAACATTTTCTTGAATGGCTTTTAAGAAAAATCTTTGTTCACGATTACAAAGTTCTTGATGGTCAGGCTCATCGGTGAGATTTATCCATTCATCAGCTCTTGTAAAAGCATTTTCTGAATTAATATCCGAATAATGTACTCTTAAAGATTCCGTTTTAGTATGTGAATCTACATTGTCAGATTTTCCCGTTCCTCCAGCTTCTTTTGCCACGATTGAAACACAACCTTTTGGCCCGATTACGTCTTTGATAAAGAAAGCTGTTTCGCTCATCATTGGTCCCCAACCAGCTTCGTACCAACCCACAGAACCATCTTCAAAACGAATCTGTAATTGTCCGTAATTATAGTTTCCTTCGGGAATATCATCTGTCAATCTCGCTCCAATCGCATTTACTTGTATAGGTTTCGAGCGTGTCATTTGGCACATTACGTCGATATAATGCACGCCACAGTCCACAATTGGGCTTAAACTTTTCATCAAATTTCGATGTACGTTCCACATTACTCCATGACTTTGCTGATTCAAATTCATACGCATCACCAAAGGTTTTCCCATTTCTTGGGCAATTTCTACAAATTTTTCCCAAGAAGGATGATGTCGTAGAATATAGCCAACTGCTACTTTTTTTCCTTTCTTAGTTGCTAAATCAGCAACTCTTTTTGCTCCTTCAACGGTATCAGCCAAAGGCTTTTCGATAAAAACATGACAATCAGCTTCGAGTGCCATCACTGCAAAAGCTTCGTGAGTGTCTGGATACGTAGAAATACAAACAGCATCGGGTTTTGTGCTTGCCAAAGCTTCGGCATAATCGCTAAAAAGTGGATAGCCACCGCCCAAACGCTCGTTGAGTACTTCTTTGCTTTTGCCAGTAGAAACGATTCCGCAGATTTCAAAGCCTTCGGTATTTTGATAAGCAATAGCATGGGAAGCTCCCATATTTCCGCAACCAACCACAAGTACTTTTATGGATTGTTTTTGAAGTGTCATGATTTGAAAATTATGATGATATGATTGAAAACAGTCTTCAAATCTAAGCAGTTCAATGAATACTTTTATCCTGTTTTTGAGATAAATCTGTGATTTGAATCCATTTTTGGTTTTTTAGCTAAGTTTTTCATAAAGTATTGATTCTTAATCGGCAACATATTTCCGTACAGGTCAAATCAATGTAAATGATATAAATTTAAAAACATAGATTTGTGCAGATATATCATTAATAAATCTAAAAAACGATGAAAAGACGCTCTGCAATAAAAAACTTATCAATGGCATTGGGCGGTTTGGTAAGTTTACCTACTTGGGCTTCGGGTTGGACGAGCCAAAGTATAGGACAATTTTCTAATTTAGGTATCAACGATGAAGTACTTCTTGCTGAAATTGTAGAAACAATTATTCCTGAAACCAATACGCCCGGAGCAAAATCGCTAAAAGTACACCAATTTGCGATGCGAATGATAAATGATTGTTACGGCGAAAATGCACAGAGTACTTTAAAGCAAGGTTTGGTTTTAATCAACGAGCTTTCTCAACAAAATCACCAAAAAACTTTTGTAGAAAGTAGCAAGCCACAACGCATTGATACTTTTCTGAAAATGAGTACTTCGTCAAATACAGTAGCAAAACAATTTGCTGAGATGATAAAAAGGTTGACGATTCAAGGATATACCAATTCTGAATATTACATGGTCAATCAGTTGAAATTCAATATGGCACCGGGATATTATCATGGCTGCGTTCCGATTCCGAGATAGTTTTGGCTTTCGGATTTCAGACTTCGGTCATCAGCTTTTAGCTTCTGGATTTTAGGGTGATGTCAATTCACAACTCACTCATTCACTCAATTACTAAATTATCGAAACATGTCATATCTAAATATCAATGCTATAAAAGACCGAACTTTTGATGCCATCGTAATTGGTTCGGGAATCAGTGGCGGTTGGGCTGCCAAAGAACTTACGGGCAAAGGTTTAAAAACACTTGTTTTAGAACGTGGACGTGATGTACAACACATTACGGATTATCCAACGACTATGATGCAACCTTGGGAGTTTGAACATTTAGGGCAATTACCTAAAGCCATCAAAGATGCCAACCCAATCGTTAGCAGATGTTATGCTTTTAATGAAGATGCAGCACATTTTTTCGTGAAAGATGCTGAACATCCTTATGTGCAAGAAAAGCCTTTCGATTGGATTCGTGGTTACCAAGTAGGCGGAAAATCGCTAATGTGGGCAAGAGGAACCCAACGTTGGTCCGAACATGATTTTGATGGTCCCGCTCGTGATGGTTTTGCGGTAGATTGGCCCATTCGTTATGCAGACATTGCTCCTTGGTACAGTTATGTAGAAAAATTTGCAGGAATTTCGGGGAATAAAGACGGATTGGCGAGTTTGCCAGACGGAGAATTTTTACCACCACACGAAATGTCTTGTGTAGAAAAACACTTCAGCGAACAAACTGCTAAACATTATAATAATACTCGTCCAGTAATTATTGGTCGTTGTGCGCATCTTACAAAACCACAACCAATTCATTTACAGCAAGGTAGAGGGCAATGTCAAAATCGTTCCTTGTGCCAGCGTGGTTGTCCTTATGGTGGATATTTTAGCAGTAATTCTTCTACACTTCCGTGGGCGGCACGTACTGGTAAAATGACTTTGAAGCCAGATTCTGTTGTGCATTCTATCATTTTTGATGAAAAGAAAAACAAAGCTTCAGGCGTAAGAGTAATTGATGCACACACCAAAGAAATGACGGAGTATTATGCAAAAATCATTTTTGTGAATGCGGCTACTTTAAATTCTAATTTGATTTTGCTAAATTCTACTTCAAATCGTTTTCAAAATGGTTTGGGGAACGATAATGGTTTGTTGGGTAAATACATTGCTTTTCACAATTTCCGTACAACGATTTCGGCAGAATATGAAGGATTTTTGAATAGTACAACCGAAGGAATTCGTCCGAACAGTAGTTATATCCCACGTTTTAGAAATGTTTTCAAGCAAGAAACCGATTTTTTAAGAGGCTACGCTGCTGGTTTTGGTTCAAGCAGAATTACTTCAAACGATACTTCGGGCATCGGTGAATCTTTGAAAAATAGTTTGAATGAACAGCAATATGGTAATTGGCGAGTAGGCTCGCACATGATGGGCGAAACCATTCCGAAAGAAAGCAATTATGTAGCTTTGGATAAAAACTTATTAGATCCTTGGGGAATTCCACAACTGAAAATTTCGGTAGCTTATGATGATAACGATGAAAAAATGATTCAGGATTTCCATACAGAAATGGCTGAAATGTTGACGAAAGCTGGTTTCAAAAATATTCAAACGCATGATAAACCGAATAAAGCTCCCGGTTTGGATATTCATGAAATGGGTGGCGTGCGTATGGGAAAAGACCCTAAAACGTCGTTATTAAACAAGTGGAATCAGTTACATACTTGTAAAAATGTATTTGTGACGGATGGAGCTTGTATGACTTCTACTTCAACTCAAAACCCTTCATTAACTTTTATGGCAATTACGGCTCGTGCAGCAGATTATGCAGTGAAAGAATTGAGAAAAGGAAACCTTTAAAGTGTGGAGTTGGGAGTTTTGAATGAGGAGTAATTATAAAAAATAGAAGAGAAATATTATGGATTTAAAATTAAAAAATATGAAAAAAATAAATGCTTACTTATTGATTTTTAGCTTGTTATTGGTTTTTGTTTCACAAGCACAAACGCCTAAAAAAGGGAAATGGGTTAGTCTTTTTAATCAAAAAGATTTAAGTGGTTGGAAGATTTATGGTACTGAAAAATGGTACGTTGAAAATGGGGAATTGATTTGCGAAAGTGGTCCTGATAAAGAATACGGTTACTTAGGAACAGAACAAAGTTTTCAAGATTTTGAGCTAAGTCTTCAGTTTAAACAAGAGGCCGATGGCAACAGTGGCGTGTTTTTCCATTCAAGTATTGATGGCACAAAAATAACTGGCTGGCAAGCAGAAGTAGCTCCTCCAGGGCATTGGACGGGCGGAATTTATGAGTCTTATGGAAGAGGTTGGTTGATTAAACCAACTGATGATAAAGACAAAGCCCTAAAAATGGGCGAATGGAATACGATGGTTGTGAAAGTGATAGGTAACCAAGTAACTACTTTCGTAAACGGACAAGAGATGATTACGCTCAATGATGAAAAAATCGGCGGACGTGCAGGAATCATTGCTTTACAGATTCACAGTGGCGGTGGCATTAAAGTAAAATGGCGTAAATTGAAAGTAAAAGCTTTATAAGAAGTGCTTGAAAATGATGAGGTAAGTTTTGTTCTTACTTCATCATTTTTCATCCAATTGGATGAATATAACTACTCAAAAATTAACACTATTTCTAAATATTTAGGTTGGTATTTGTTAAAATAAAGCTAATGTTTTATTTTTATGTAAATAGAAAATTAATTTTCTACTTCATTCACAATACCAAGTCTTATGAAAGTACTTCCATTTACCATTCCAGTTCCTCACGATAAAACGATTATTGTTCAAAAAGACGTTCTACCGCACTTTTATCCGCATTTACATAGACATCAGGAAATTCAATTGATGTGGATTCAGCAAGGAGAAGGCACTTTGATTGCTGATAACAATATGCACCGTTTTCGTTCGAATGAAATTTATTGGTTGGGTGCGAATCAGCCTCATCTTTTCAAAAGTGAAGCTTCTTATTTTCATCCAAAAAGTAAAAAGAAAGTATCAGCGATTGCTATTTTCTTTAATCCAAGTGGACAATTATCTTCTTTTTTTGATTTACCAGAGATCAATACACTTAAAAGATTTTTACAGCAACACTCCAACGGATTCAAAATTCCGCAAGAAAATGTTTCGGAAATAGCCAATAAAATTGTTTTGCTCAATAAAAGTAATGGTGTGAGTCAGATGATTCATTTTATGGATTTACTGAAAAGTATTGCCGCAATTCCTTCGCTTTTACCGCTTTCAATGAGTACGCAGCCACAGAATTATAGCGAAAATGAAGGCTTGAGAATTAGCAATATTTACAATTTTATCATGCAGGAATACGAAAAGCCTATCACGCTTGAAGATGCTGCCAACAAAGCCCACATGACGCCACACGCTTTTTGTCGGTATTTTAAAAAACATACACGTCATACTTTTTTGTCATTTCTCAACGAAGTTCGAATCAACGAAGCCTGTAAAAAATTAACAAACAGTAATAACGAAACCATTGCCAACGTGGCTTATAGCTGTGGTTTTAACAGCATTACGAATTTTAACAGAGTATTCAAACGCATTACAAATCAGTCGCCTAGCGAATATGTAGAGCGTTATTTCAATCGAGAAGCCAAGTAAGTTTGGGTTATTTTGTGATAAAATCCATAATTGCATCTGCAAAAGCCTGCGTGCGATAAGTACCGTTATGATTGCCTTTCACTAATTTCAATTGGGCATTTTTGAAATAGCTTTGTAGTACTTTTGGGTCGCCATTATCAAGGTCTTCGTCGCCACAAATGATTAAAACAGGATTTTTAATTTTCATCAACTCCGCAGGTAAAGCAACAGGCTGGTACTTTTGCAGAAAACCTAAAGCTATTGTATCTGCACCAATTGATTTGGCATAAGTAACAGCTCCAGCCGTTTCAGGATGCAAATGAGCTTTTCCGCTAAAAGCGTCCGCAAACATTTTTCTTCTGTCCCAATCAGGATTGGTGAAATGTTGACCTACACCGCCTAAAATGGCTTTTGTTACTCTTTTGTCTTTGGTCAATAATTTGGCGGCAACAATCGCTCCTCTGGAATAGCCAACCAATGTATAATCTTTGATTTTCAGTGAAGTAATCAAGCCCATCAAATCTTTTACTTCGGCATCTTTTTCATAAAATTTGTCTTCATGTGGCTTATCTGAAGCTCCATTTCCACGCATATCGGGGACAATTACCCTGAAACCTTTTTCAATTAAATCTTTGTACAAAGCTGTTTTTCGCCAATTTGCTCCCGTATTGATAAAACCGTGTAGCAAGAGTACAGCCTTGCCTCTGCCTGTATCTTCATAAGCAATATTTATTCCATCAAAAGAAATAAAACGCTTGAGATTTTGAGCATTTGTTGCTGAAAATGAGAATATTAAGATTGATAAAATGAGTGAGTATTTTTTCATCGTTCTTGGGTTTAAAATTGAATTGTAATGTTTACGCCAACGGCGTAAAAGCGAAAACGCAAATCCTATTGTGTAGCGACAAACCCTTGCGGTTGCCGTACCCGAAACGGCAACCGCAAGGGTTTGCCGCTACATTTACCTTTTTAATTAATTATTCGTACTGCTTAATCCACATAAATCTCATCAATCAACAACCAAGCTTTCCCTCCTGCACCGTATTCACCTGCTGGAATGATGCCTTTGTTTTCGGCTTGTACTTTGATAAAACGGGCTTTCACTGGCGTAATTTTTGCCCGAATTTGATTGATACCATTCGCAGGGAAATTACTTGTACGATATACTTCTTTATAAGAATTCCCATCTTCCGAAATAGAAAAAATCAATACATTGGGTTCCCACATTCTTTGCCAATGGTATTTCAGCAAGTTTAATCCTACGGTTGAAATACTTTGAATATTTCCCAAGTCAATTGTTGCTTCTACATCTTCGCCACTAAAACCAACCCATTGCGAATTGTTGTAACGAGCGTTTCCTGTCAATCCGTTGGTCAAAGCAAAAGGCGTGGTAGGATTATAATTTGCTTTAGGCTGATGCTTCAAAATGACGTTTTTGGCAATGGCTTTATGGTATTCAAAAGCTTGTTCAAATACTTTTCCATAAGCTTTTTTGCCGACAAATATTTGAGCTTTCAAAATGCCACTTTTATTTATAATAAGCTGATTTTGATATACTTTATCATTCGATGTAGGAGCTTTTCCATTGACAGTATAATGAATTTTGGCATTGGGTAAAGTGGTCGAAAAATGAACGATACTTTTCCCTGATTTTTCCATTGAGAAATGGTATGTAATTTCTTCAAATCTGTCGAAAAAGTTTACTTTTTTCTGTTGTAAAATATTGCGATGCTGACGTAAGCGACTGAGAAAATCATCATAATTTTTATGCGTTTTTGGCGACCAAGCGATTTCCGACAAAGCCAAGGCTCTTGGAAAAACCATATATTCTACCTGTTCGGGTTGAGGCGTGTATTCTGTCCAGATATTTGCCTGCACGCCTTTGATGTACTGCTCGTCATCCTGATTTAATTCCGAAGAAAAAGGCTCGTAACTATACACTTTTGAAAGCGGTGTAAAGCTTGCCGCCGCCGTTGGTTCATCCGCATGAAGCGATTGATAATAATCTAAATACAAATGACTTTCGGGTGTCATGATTACTTCATGTTTCTGCTTGGCGGCTGCAATTCCTCCCGCTTCGCTTCGCCAACTCATTACTGTTGCTTTCGGGCTTAAACCACCTTCCAAGATTTCATCCCAGCCAATTAATTCACGGTTTTTACTGTTTAAGTATTTCTCCATTCTTTGGATAAAATAGCTTTGTAATTCGTGTTCGTCGGCTAAATGCTCATCTTTGATGCGTTTTTGGCATTTTGGACAAACTTTCCAACGAGTTTTTGGGCATTCGTCTCCACCAATATGAATGTATTTTGAAGGAAAAAGTGGAATGACTTCATCCAGAACATCCTGTAAAAAAGTAAAAGTACTGTCGTTTCCTGCACAAAAAACGTCATCAAAAACACCCCAAAAAGTAGCTGTTTTATACGAGCCACTCACACAGCCCAAATGCGGATAAGCCGATAACGCTGCCTGAGCATGCCCTGGCATTTCTATTTCTGGGATGATGGTTACGTACTTTTCTGAAGCATATTTTACCAATTCTTTTACTTCATCTTGACCGTAAAATCCTCCATATTTTTTGCCATCAAAACGGTGTGGAGAATCTTTTTTATGTCCAATAATGGTTTCATCACGAAAAGCTGCAACGCTTTGCAAACGTGGATATTTTTTGATTTCAATTCGCCAACCTTGGTCGTCGGTAAGATGCCAATGAAAAGTATTGATTTTATAAAAAGCGAGTAGATCAATGTATTTTTTCAGAAAAGAAAGCGGAAAGAAATTTCTGCCAACATCTAAATGCAAGCCACGATAAGTAAATCTCGGATAATCGTCGATGCGACAGCCAGACAAGTTAAAGCCTTGATTTTTAGATTGATAAACGATTTGAATTAAGCTTTGTATGCCATAAAAAACACCTACTTCATCGTGTCCAGTCAATTGAATAGAATTTTTTGAAATGACTAATTGATAGCCTTCTTTTTGAGAGACTTTAGTGGTATCAATACTTATTTGTATAAAATTAGAAGGAGTATTTTCAAGGATTGGAAAAGAAAATGGCGTTAAAGAATGCAAGGCTTCTTGTAAAAATTGTACATTTTTACTGAAAGAAGCCGACGTTTGAAGTATTGAAGTAGATGAATTTAACGTAAATTTTTCTTGCGTAAGCTGTACAGAAACAGGCTTAGGAATAATGGAAATACTTTGTGAAAACGAATAGTTTGATGTAAAAAAATACATCAAGGAGAATATGAAGAATAATTTTGTCTTTGGCATTGGAAGAAAATAATAAAATAAAAATGTAGGGGCAATCCCTTGTGGTTGCCCACTGTAAATATTGTACACGAGGGCAACCGCAAGGGATTGCCCCTACGAGTTTTTACAGATTTTACTTACTCCAATTCTTTCTCAAAAACCTCAGCCAGTTGCCGTGCATAATGTTTTCGATGTCGGTTTGGGTATAACCTCTTTTTTCAAGAATAGACGGAATCGTTTGTAAATCGGCGATGGTATCTAAATCGAAAGGGCCTTGTTCTGTGCCAAAAGCTCCATCTAAATCCGAACCAATGCCTACGTGCAAGGCATTTCCAGCCAATTGACAAATATGGTCGAGGTGGTCAACCATCACTGCCAAATTACAGTTCATTTCTTTTGGAGTTGATTTTCCTCTTTCCCAATTTGGCACCATCATCCAAGCGTCTAATGCTCCGCCAATTACAGCATCACGGCTAATCAATTCCTTAATTTGCTCATCGCTAAACTGGCGATTATGGTTTACTAAACTTCTACAAAGATTATGGCTCGCCCAAACCGCTCCATTGAAATGATCCATGGCTTCCCAAAAACTATCATCACAAAGGTGCGTCGCATCTAAAAAGATGTTTAGCCTTTCCATTTCTTTCAATAAATCTTGCCCAGCTTTTCCCATAAAACCAGTCGCATCTGTTCCTTGAGCGTAACGCCCAGGGCCATAATGAGCTGGACCGATAGCACGTAAACCATATTGATAGGCTTTCTCAACATGATTAATTGTTACGAGTGAATCTGCTCCTTCCAAGCTTAAAATATAGCCAATGGGTTTATTGTCGTTGGGCGTGCCGTCGTTCCAAAGCAGTAAATGTTTTTCTAAAGATTCAAGATTATTGATTTGAACCATTTCGCCACATTCTTCCATGCTTTTATACCATGCTACTTGTCCTTGTGTTTGAGCCCAAGCCTGTTCGGGTGAAGCCCAACCCGGCAATGTACTGTCTGGTTTTACAAAGCGAGCGATTTGTGTGGCAACGACCAAACCGATATTTCCTGCTCTTAATGCAGGAAAAGTAACCGTTCCTTTCGCACGGTCTGGCTTGTCGGTCATGCCTTTTTCTCTTGCACGAATTTCTGCGACCGATAATCTTAAATCACGATTCCATTCCATCGCATTCATGCTCAGGTCAAGATGTGCGTCTATTGTAAACATATTTTGTAACACGGGTTTTCAACCCGTCAGAAAAGATAAATTTACGGGTTGAGAACCCGTTTTACGGCTACATGGAAATGAATCTATCTCTTGCAATTGTTTTCCATTGTTCGCCTGTTAATACTTCATTTTCAATAACATTCGCCCTTTCGTACAAAGCACAAGTCGGACAAATATGAATGGGTAAACCATAAAATACATCGCCAATCTGATAAGTATGATTTTCGGGAAAACCCAGTACCAAATGCTCTTCGCTTTGTCCGATAAAAATTGCATCTGGAGCATTTAAGAAAAATATTCTTTTATCTAAAGGGTTTTCGGCGGCCACAGATTTGTGTCCTAAATCCAGACAGATTTTATCTTTATCTGGCAAAGAAATTACTCGGCTAATTACCAAAGCGGCCGTTTCAAAATCTTGTTCTGGATAAGCATCCTGATAGCCTTTATCCCAATACACAAAAGTGCCCGGACTGCATTCTACCGTTGTTCTTTGAGCATGAATTGGAAAAGTTGGCGTTCCACCTGCTACAATATTGAGGTTTTGAATACCTTCTTCTTTTAGCTTTTCTACTAAATTTTCTACGGCTTGGAAAGCTGTGTTACAGTTTTTAGTACGAATTTCAAGGTCAAAATCACGAATATGTCCGTCGTAAATATGTAAGCCTTCAAGCTTTATAGTTGGCAATTTTTGTAAAGCAATTGCCAAATCAAAAGCCTTTTCGGGTACAATTCCCGTGCGGTTCATACCTACATTTAAGTCGATATAAAGCGATAAAGTGAGCTGGTTTTCCAAAGCAATTTTTGACATTACTTCGCCAACTGCCACAGAATCGACCAAACAAGCAAAATGTGTTTTTGGAAAATGTTTGATGATATCAATCAAACGTAAGAGCTTCGCTCCCACTGGCTGATACGCTAAGAGTACGTCTTCTACTTCGCAAGTCGCCAATAATTCGGTTTCGGCAATCGTCGCACATTTGAATTTCTGAATGCCTACTTCTTGCAAAAGCTTGGTTACGTCTTTGGTTTTATGCGTTTTGATGTGTGGTCGCAAGCGATTTACGTCATCAATTGAAGCCAGTAATTTTTGAATATTCTGTTTTACGATACTCGGAAAAACCACCAAAGCAGGCGTATCAAGCGTTTCAATATTTTTTATGTTGTACTCAATCGTTTTGTTACTCATAACTCAGTCTTCATGGAGTTCAAACAATGCTTCAATTTCCACAGGAATATTGTCTGGAAGTGTTCCCATACCTACCGCACTTCTTACGCCGATACCGTTTTCTGTTCCCCACACTTGGGCAAAAAGTTCGCTACAACCGTTGATGACATAAGGATGACGTTCAAATTCTGAAACGCAGTTTACCATACCCAAAATTTTAATCACACGCTTTACTCTGTCTAAACTTCCCAAATGTGTTTTGATGGTTGAAAGCATGGTTAAACCAACCTGACGAGCCGCCAATTTCCCTTCTTCAATGTCTAAATCTTTACCAATTCTACCAATAATCAAGCTTTTATCGTCTCTTACTGGGCCATGACCCGATAAGAATAAGTATTTGCCATCAATCAAATATGGTTTATAAACACCCAAAGGAAGTGGTGCAGGAGGTAAAGAAAGTCCAAGGCTTTCAAAAGAGATTTCAGGTGAAAGTAATTCAAGTGTGTTCATAATTGTTCTTGTTTTTTGTTTCAAATTGTTTTTGATGATGAAGAAAACAACAAAGGTTTTCTTCGTATTGGCAAGGTTTAAAATTTACTAAAAAGTGTTACCCTTTTTAATGATGAGTTTTGAGTTGACCGAATCTTATTTTTGTTGTAGCGGCAACCCTTGCGGTTGCCGCTACAATTATATACAATTATAAAAGAAATTATCAGTAATCAATCCAACGATTAACCGATAACTGTTTTCAGATAACGTCTTTTACTTCGCTCCATCCATATTACTTTGGCTCGCTTTGGGCGTGTTGAGTTTTCTGAATTTAGCATTTTCGATTTTCAAAACCACCGCATTTTTCCATTGATTATTCGTGTAAAAACGTTGTCCGTTTACAGCACTGACTACCAAGCCAATGTTGGTTGGAGCGGTATAAATTTTAGCATCAAAATCTTTTTTGTACTCTACCAATTCACTTTTATATCCCAAAATACTCACTTTGGTATTGGCATTTCCTTCGATGTGCGTCAATACAAAATTTTTGCGTGTTCCGTACTTCCAATCTTCGTAGCCACTTCTTTGTACGATGGCATAAATATACTTTTCATCATTCGACTGGGTAAACCAAATATTGTCTTCACGAACTACTGAAAGCGGTTTTACTTCGTGAATGGCTTCAGCATTGGCAAAATTCCAAAGGGCAATTTCTTGTAAAAGTGATTGTTGCTCAATCTGTAATTCACCGTCTTGTTTTGGTCCAACATTCAATAAAAAATTACCTCCTTTGGCTCTGATTTCAGTAAGCATATTGATAATTTCTGTACCAGATTTGTGTGGGTCGTTGGTGGGTTTATATTGCCAATCCGTTCCCATCGTGTAGCAAGCTTCCCACGGACGAGCTATTGGTTCGTCGGGTGTGTTTTGTTCTGGAGTAGTCATAATATCGCGAGTAATGACCAAATCAGGGTTCAAACTCCAAGCATATTCACGCAAGCCATCGCCGGGGCCGTCGATGAAAAGAATGTCTATTTTCCCGTAGTTCGTCAACAATTCTTTCAATTGTCTTTTATCATAATCCATCAAACCTTTATTGTTTGCAGGAAAATGCTCAGGCAATTGTAAACGACCGATTTGAATATTGTTTTTATGAAAATAATTGAAGTCTTCAGGCGAAAAGTAAATTCCTATAGCAACACCTTCTTTACGAAAAGCGTCGATAATTTCTTTCGTAATGTCTTTTCCGTAAGGAGTATTCATTACATTAAAAGGCGTAGTTTGCGTATTGAACATACAAAAACCAGAATGATGTTTTGTTGTAAAAACCACATACTTCATTCCTGCTAATTTGGCACTTTTTGCCCATTCAGTAGGGTTAAATTTGTTAGGATTAAAGTATTTTGGTAATTCGTTAATGTATTTTTCAACGTATTCATTTGAAGCTCCAGCCATTGAATGGCTAATTACAGCACCTAAAGAAACATCTACATTCCAGTGAATAAACATCCCGAAAGCTAAATCTTGAAACCAGTTTACTCGTTCGGGTTTATTATTTACTTGTACTTTTTGTGCTTGAATTTGTATCGTAAAACAAGTACAAATCAAGAGTATTAAAAACTTTTTTGAAAACATGAGATTGTGTTAAACGATTGTTATTGAGCAATCTATGAAGTTACAAATTTTGTTGGAGAAATAAACAAAACCTCATCCCCCAGCCCCTTCTCCTGTTGAGAAGGGGAGTTTACTCCACTTTTTGGGCTCCCCTTCTCAACAGGAGAAGGGGTTGGGGGATGAGGTTCTTTCTTTTATAATTTAAAATTGGATAATAGCTTTTAGGATTGAGACTGCTTTTAAATGAAAAAAACGTAGCGAAAGTACTCATCATTCAAAACTCACAATTCAGCATTCATTTACTTATCCCACCAAACACGAGTTAGTAAATCGTCAACACCTTGTCTTTGTACAGCTTCGTTGTACGAAGTCCTGTTAAGTGTTTGTTCTGAAACAGGATACAAGAATCTACGGAAAATTTTACCACCTGTAGCATTGCCAGGATATACATTTGGCGTTAAAGCTGGATAACCCGTGCGACGGTAATTATTATATACTTCCTGTGCATCAGGGAAAAGCCCAACCCAAACTTCATTGTAAATTTGTTCAGTTTGAACAGCTACCGAGCTACTGGTTTTGAGGGCATGAGCGGCTACATAACTATCGATACGTGCCTGAGCGATTGTACTCGTTGTTCCGCTAATCAAATCCCATTGTTTCATCGCAGCACGGATGCCTGTTTCATATAAATTCGTAGCCGTTTCTGCATTGTACCAACCTCTCAAAGCAGCTTCTGCCAATAGGAAATTAGATTCTGCTGCTGTGAATAATAACAAAGGAGCATCAACTTTCAAGACTGTTGTTTGCTTTGGTTCTGAATAAGTAATGAAATCAGAAGGTTTTGTACCATTGATTGTTGCAGGCATACCTTTCTGAATACTTTCATCTGAACTTGCTGCACCGTTTACATACACCACAGAAAGTACGCCCAAACGTGGGTCGTTATTGGTTTTCAAAGAGTTGATGAAAACATCTTGATACTTACCACCTTCTGTATTGTTGGTACCGTCTGCACGAAGATAATTATCGTTCAACAATTGCCAAGCCACAGGATTTTTGTTGATATTTTGTCCACCAGAAGTATAAGCCATTTTAGCAATATCTGCATACTCTCTGATGACACCGCCAGCGATGGCCTTAGTTACCCAGCTTTGTGCTGCCGCCGCATCAACTTTTGTTAAACGCATACCCAAACGTAACATCAACGAGTAGGCAAACTTTTTCCATTGCGTAACATTTCCTTGATAAATTAAATCTGAATTACCGAAAGTTGTCGTATTAGCAGTAGTCAAAGCTGTTGCAGATGCTTCTAATTCTTTTAGCATATCTGCATAAATTGCACTTTGAGAATCGTATTTAGGTTGAAAAATTGAGAGATTATAGCCTTGTCCTGCTTCAGTATAAGGGATGTCGCCATACAAATCAGTCAAACGACTGAAACAATACACTCGCCAGATACGAGCTGTTGCGTACAAATTTACTTTTGTTGGGTCGTCTTTTACAGCTTTTATTACCTCTCCAATTTCATTAATCTGATTTGGATATGAATTGGTAAAAACACCACCTGTGGCATTTACTTGTGAAGCCGTATATTTAGAACCGAAACCTTCTACATCGTTGTAGCTGGTAGTATATTGCATCAAACCAAACAAAAGACTGCCCTTGTTGCCACTATTGGCTGCACCATCGTACAAAGCTTTACTAAAAATGTAAGCAGTAGTTGGAACCGAAACGGCATTTGGATTGGTATTGATTTCTGCGAAATCTTTATCGCAAGCCGTAAATAGCGTCATGCTACACGCTGCCAATAAAGGAAATGTATATTTTGAAAATAACTGTTTCATTGTCTTGCTTTTTTAGAATTTCAGATTCAAGTTCAAACCATAAGAACGAGTACGTGGCAAACCAATCGACTCAATTCCTTGTGCTGCACCGTTGGTCAAGCCTTGCTCAGGGTCAAAATTGTCGGTCTTTTTGTATAAAATCAGAAGGTTACGACCAACTAATGAAACACTTGCCGATTGTACGCCTAAAGATTTCAAGAAACCTGCTGGTAAACGGTAAGAAATAATAATCTGACGTAGTTTTACGAAACTTGCATCATGTACAAATAATTCTGTGTAACGGTTAAGGTTGTTGTAGTAGGCACTACGCAAATTCGCCACAGGTACAGTATAAGAATAAGCATCTCCACTGGCTGTTACTCCTTTCAGTGCTAAGCCATTTTCACGACCTGGCAAAGTAGATTTCATTAAACCCAAACGAGTAGCATATACTTCCATTACTGAGAAAATACTTCCGCCAAATTTACCATCAACCAACATGTCTAAAGAGAAGTTTTTGTATTTGAAAGTATTATTCAAACCCATAGTATATGGTGAAACTCCATTGCCTAAATATTGATTGTTGTCAGTTTGTAAAGGCAGGTTTGAGTTGGTATCATAAATGATATTCCCAGCAGCATCTCTTTTCATACGGTATCCATAAATACCTCCGAATGGCATTCCTACTTGGTTGTTAATGAAGGCGTTACCATTCGCAGAGTTACCAATTGAAAAAGTATTAATACCATCAGCTAATTTCAATACTTCACTTTTGTTGTAGGCAAAGTTGAAGCTAGTATTCCATGAAAAATTAGCAGATTTAATAGGAGTACCTTCTAGCAATAATTCTATTCCTTTGTTACTTAATTCACCTGAATTCAGAATGGCACTTGTATAACCTGATGCACCTGAAATCGGTACACTTACAATATCATTAGATGATTTCTTGTCATATACAGCGACATCAAAATTCAAACGTCCTCCGAATAATTTTGTACTTAAACCAAGCTCAAGCGTGGTAGAAGTAAATGGTTTCAATCCTGCGTTGGTAATTGAAGCTGAACTGACGTTTTGTAATGGCACACCACTTGCACTTGGCACATTGCTGTATGCTAAGTTGATAGCGTAAGGGTCAGGACCACCGCCACCTACTTGTGCCCATGAACCACGTAATTTTAAATAGTCGATAACTCGTGGCATGCTTATCACATCCGAAAGCATTAAGCTTGTACCAATACTTGGATAGAAAACATTATTGTTTTTAGGACTTAATGTTGAAAACCAGTCCTGACGACCCGTTAAAGTTAGAAACCAAATGCCTTTGTAATCTAAATCTGCTGAACCAAAAACTGAGTTTGTTTTGATATTGCTTGATACTGGCGTTGCCGTAGAAGTAGCCAAGTTTGCATAACTATAGAAGTAAGGAATGGTGTATCCTTGTCCATAGAAATCAAATTGATTGTTTTTAAACTGGCGAGTATTTGCACCACCCAAAACCGATAAGCCTATTGTTTCTGCAAATTTGGTATTATAAGCAGCAGTAATCATACTGTTGGTTTCTGACACATCCGATTTAATGCCATCGTACTGACCTTGAGGAATATACTGTCCGCCAGTTGGCATAATACTGGTGAAATTATAATTATAAAAATCACGAGTAGTGGTAGCCTTTAAAGTTAGATTTTTCAATAAATCATAAGAAACAGATGCTTGACCGATAAAGCGATCTTTTGTATCTGTTTGTTTGAATTTATTAATGAAGAAATAACCATTTGTTACGATACCTGCATCGTTCCAGAAAATCTCATTACCGTTTGCATCATGTCCAGGTGCTAACCATCTAACATCAACAGTATTAGCCACCTCATAAGCCATCCAGTTTGGATTGCCCAAAGCATCTCCAGCAATCGGACGATTATTTCCTTCCTCAAGATTATATTGTACTACTGCTTCTGCTCTAAGGCGTTCACTAAGTTTAGCTGAAATATTCAAACTAGCCGTTTTACGATTATAAGTATTAGATGGCAATACACTTTTTGCACTTAAATCGGCTAAAGAAAGACGGTAGAGAATGGCATCATTTCCACCAGACAAAGCAACTGAGTTCGTAAAAGTTGTTCCTGTCTGATAGAAATTTTTCAAATTATCTTTCTGAGCAAGATATGGGTGATTTTTACCGTCGGCTGCCATATAATTAGTAGAGCCATCGATTTTTGCTCCAAACGAACGACGACCCGTAGCCTGAGCCTGAGCCAAAGTTGTAGGCATTACACCGCCATCACCTTGTCCGTATTCATATTGGAAATCTGGAAAAACAGATACGTTTTCCATAGTAAAAGTACTGTTGTATTCAAGACCGATGCCTTTTTGAGCTTTCCCTTTTTTCGTTGTAATCAAGATTACGCCATTTGCCCCACGTGACCCGTATAATGCTGCGGCAGCACCACCTTTCAATACAGTCATTGATTCAATATCGTCTGGATTGATTGCCGAAATACCATCTCCACGGTCTGTACCAGCTTTCGTTCCTAAACCATTTGGTAATGAGCTTCCGCCCGGAACACTGTTATCAATTGGCATCCCGTTGATTACGTACAATGGTTGACTATTACCCGTTAATGAACCATTACCACGAATTACCACACGGCTTGAACCACCCGGACCAGTAGATAAACCTGTAGCATTTACCCCTGCAATTTTACCTGTTAAACCATTCGCAACATTGTTTTCACGTGCTTGGGTAAAGTCCGAACCATTAATTTCTGATACAGAATATGCTAAGGCTCTTTTATCTTTTTTTACACCCAAAGCCGTTACCACAACTTCATTAAGTTGCTGTACATTTTCTTTTAAAGTAACAGTAATTGAACTTTGATCCGCTACAACTGCTGCTTCAAATTTTTCAAAACCAATACTTGTAATAACTAATGTAATGTTTTTAGAAGCAAAATTTTCTGGCAAATTCAATTTAAAATTTCCTTCTGCATCAGTAGTTGTACCAACTCGTGGATTTTCTTTGATAAAAACCGCAGCACCAATCACTGGACTTGCATCTTTTGCAGCAATAACTTTCCCTCCAATCTCTTTCACAATACTCAATCTTGCTGATTTCGGCAGATAAGTAGCGGTATTTTTATTCACATTAGCATGCGAATTGCCACTTATTGCTAAACTTCCGATGATAGAAAGCCATAATAAGCGTTGAGAGCCTTTTAATAGTCTAATTTTTTTCATGCTTAAAAGTTTTTTATGGTAAATTGGATTGTTGCAATAAATGCAAATTAATATTGCATTTATTGCACAAACATATAAACTTTTCGTAGAAAAAAAGGCTTTTGTTAAAAAAATATTATCAGTAAGTAATAAAATTGAGTATTTTATCTCAATTATTGCAAAATTTGCAATATAATTTACAGCAAAAACCACGGATAATTTGCAGTTTTTCTATATCTTTGTTCTACTCAATTTGAAAAAATGTAATTATTATAATGTCGATTAGCTTATTAAAGAAAGAACGTAAAGATTTGATTTTGAAGGAAATCAATGTTCATACAAGAATATCTTTAGGGGAATTAGTAGAATCATTGAATGTATCGGAAGATACCATTCGAAGAGATATTAATGAATTAGCCGAAGAAGGTGAAATTATTAAGATTAGAGGCGGTGCGATGTCGAAAGCGTATCATCATTCTTCAAATCTCAAGGAAACCTATGCGCATTCTCATAAAGTAGAAATCGGACAAAAAGCATTTTCTTTATTGAAAGAAGGCATGTTGGTGTTGATTGGTGGTGGTACAACCATCCGTGAATTTGTGAAACTGATTCCTGAAGATTTTTCAGCTACTTTCATGACGGTCAATCCTTTGACAGCTGTAGAGTTATTAGACAAACCTAATATTGAAATTATCCTGATTGGCGGACAAGTATCACGATATAGCCAAATGTCGATTGGTGGAGAAGTACATCACCGACTTTCAGAAATGAAAGCCGATTTGTGTATTTTAGGAACAAATGCTTTGGATGCTCAGGGAGGAGTAACGGATTCTGACTGGGAAACTGTTCAGGTGAAAAAGGCGATGATGAAAGCTTCCGATAAAGTAGCTGTGTTGGCAATTTCAGAAAAATTGAATTCTGTCATGAAAATGAAAGTAGCCGACTTACAAGAAATCGACTACCTCATTACTGAATTGCCCTCCAATTCACCAGAATTATCTGCCTATCAAAATAGCAAATTGCAGGTTATATAAATAGTTGTGATTGAGAGAGTTGTGAATGAGTGATTTCTTTTGAAAACATTGAACATAAATGAATTTTTGGGAACTCAATTTTGATTAATCGCCTTTTCAATCACTAAATCAAAAATCACTACTACCTCACAGGTTTGTATTTCACAAAACCGAAGAGATGTAAAAAGACAGATCTTGAGATTCTGAAATTGAAAGGAACAGAAATTAAAGAAACGACTGTAATAGGAATGATGTAACCCATAATTGGTGGATCATTGAAAAACCAATATAATATCACACCCAAAACTGCTAGAATTAAAATAGAAAAAGCATAACTCACAAACATTGCTCCATACCAAAAACCTGGCTCTACTTCATAACGTAAATTACAAACAGGACAATTGGTGTGCATGTCGTCAAACTTATCTACTCGAAAAAATGGATATTTAAACATTTTTCCTTCTCTACATTGCGGGCATTTCCCCTCTGCAATGGCTTGAAAACGAGAAGGATGATGGTCTAATTTTAAGGTCTGATACTGGCTCATAACGTTATTGTTTTATTGAAAGTAAATGACATTTATCATTTAATAATCATACAACAAAGCTAGAGAAGGACTACCCAAAACAATGGTATTTAACAAGCTGTCTATGGTACTTTTTACTTATTTGGTGAATTAGCGATTTAGTGAATTGTGATTTTTACTCTATAGCTAATCACTAACTCACAATTCACTCAATCACTCAATATCATTCTACCACGATTGTCTTTTGTGACCTATCGTCGCAAAGAACAAAATATATAAGTAACAAGGAATCAAAATCAAATATGCTTCTTGAATGCCAAATGATTCTGCCAATTTTCCGTAGAAGTATGGTAAAATCGCTCCGCCACCGATACCCATAATGAGTAAAGCAGAACCAAATTCTGTTTTCTTTCCTAAACCTTTAATCGCAAGCGGAAAAATCGCTGGCCACATCAAAGCATTAGCTAAACCAAGCATCGCTACAAATGCTACCGAAGTAAAACCAGCAGTCAACACAATACCAAGCGTGAAAATTGAGCCAATAATTCCGCAATACATCAAAGCCTTATTTTGTGAAATGAATTTCGGAATCGCTACAATCCCAACAAAATAACCAACTAACATAGCAATCAACGTTAGCGAAGTAAAGTTTTTAGAAACATCTAAACTAATGCCTAACGAGCTTCCGTATTGTCCGATGGTATCGCCTGCAATTACTTCAACACCTACACAACAGAAAATAGCTAAAATACCAAATACTAAATTGGCGTGTTGTAAAACACTCTTCTCTCCTGTTTCTTGTAGCGTTTCGTTTTCATCCTTACTTGTGTCAATTTCTGGTAAGCTAGATTTATAAATCAAAAATGCCAAAAGCACTAAAGCAATTGCCATCACAATGTAGGGAACGATTACTCTTCCCGCCAATTCGTTCAAGAGTACTTCTTTTTCAGCAGCCAAGCTTGTTTTTAATTGTGTTTCAATGTCGCTCGCTCCGTCTAAAATGATTGCTCCTAAAATCAGTGGACTCAAAGCTCCAGCAATTTTATTACAAACACCCATGATACTTATACGTTGTGCTGCACTTTCGATTGGTCCTAAAATACTGATATAAGGATTTGAGGCTGTTTGGAGTAAAGAAATTCCTGCACCTTGAATAAATAATCCTGTTAAAAACAGTACAAATGAACGAGATTGAGCCGCTGGCACAAAAATAATGGCACCAATCGCCATCACCACCAAGCCCCAAGCCATACCGTTTTTAAAACCAACTTTCGTCAGAATCATTGAAGAAGGAATCGCTAGAAAAACATAAGCAATGTAAAAGGCAAAAGTTACCAAAAGTGCTTGGGCATATTCAAGTTCACAAGCAATTTTGAGGAATGGAATAAGCGTACCGTTGAGCCAAGTGATAAAACCGAAGATGAAAAATAACATTCCGATAATCACGATGGGAGAAAAAAATGATTTACTTTTAGTCATAATGGTGGTTGGTTTGGGGCAAAATATATAAATAAAGTAAGGAACAAATTCTTGAAAGGTTCATATTAAATAAATTCACTACAGGCATCGCCCGTAGTGAATTTTAATGTTCAAGCATTATTAATATATAACCAGTTCTAACTAAATTTTCAAGTTTGTGAATGAAGTAATGCTTGGAATCTTAAGACCCCAAGCATAATATTAAAAGTGGTATCGCACAAAAGCCTCAATGGCTGCATATTCTGCAAAACCTAGTTTATTGTATAGTTCAGCTGTGGCACTGTTTCTGTCTTCTGCACGTTGCCAGAATTCTCTTGAATCGTTTCCTTGGAAAACCACTCCATCTTTTTGTGATTGATGTTTGAAAATCCCGTGACGTTTCTGCAATACTTGTGTTGGGCTCATCGGTACCGCCATTTCAATTTCATGAATATCCCACTCAGCCCAAGCTCCACGGTATAACCAAACCCAGCACTCGTTCATGTAATCTTCTTTTTTCAAACGTTCTAACGATTCGAAAATGGCATCTAAGCATACTTTGTGTGTTCCGTGTGGATCGGCTAAATCACCTGCCGCAAAAATCTGATGTGGTTTTATTTCAGCAATAATATTAGAAACAATTTTGATGTCAGCTTCGCCTAATGGACTTTTTTGGATGGCACCTGTTTCATAAAAAGGCATATCCAAAAAGTGAACATTGGTAGCAGGAATTCCAACAAAACGGCAAGTAGCTTTTGCTTCTCCCTGACGAATAATTCCTTTTACATAACGTACCGCAGGAATATCAATTTCGCTGTCTTTTTTGGTTTTTAAAAACTCTCTTGCTTCTTCAAAAACAGTATTGTATTTTTTACTTTCGATGTCGAATTTTTCATTGAAATCATCAATAAAATCAATAAAACGCAAAGCTTCGTCATCAGCAACGGCAATATTTCCTGACGTTTGATAAGCCACGTGTACATCATGCCCTTGGTCAACCAAACGCTGGAATGTTCCTCCCATCGAAATAATATCGTCGTCGGGATGTGGACTAAAAATCAATACTCTTTTCTGTGCAGGGAAAGCTCTTTCTGGTCTGTTGGCATCGCTTGCTAATGATTTTCCACCCGGCCAACCCGTAATAGTATGTTGAAGATTTTGGAAAACCTGTAAATTAATATCGTAAGCCTGACCGTAATTGGCAAGTAAATCACTTAATCCGTTTTCATTATAATCACGATTGGTTAATTTCAGAATCGGTTTATCTAAGCTTAAAGCCAAATTAGTAACGGCTTTTTTCACCATCATTTTATCCCAAATTACTTCGTCAAACAACCATGGTTTTTTACGGCTACTCAATTCAGAAGCACTGGCTTCGTCTAAAATGAATCGTACATTTTGGTGACCTTGTAAATATGAAGCTGGAATTTTTTCAGAAACTGGTCCTTCAATCGCTTCTTTGATTACTTGTGCTTTATGTTCTCCAAAAGCCAAAAGCACTACTCTTTTCGCCTCCATGATTGCTTTTACGCCCATCGTTACTGCTCTGCGTGGCACTTTTACCATAGAGCCAAAGTCGCCAGAAGCGTCCATACGAGTCGTAATATCAAGCGTCATTAATCTTGTTCTTGAGTTCACCAAAGAACCAGGCTCGTTGAAACCGATATGTCCGTTTCTACCGATGCCCAAAATTTGTATATCTAAGCCACCCAATTCTTCAATTTGTGCTTCGTACTCTTTGCAGAAGATAGCGAGTTTTTCTAAAGGTAAAGTTCCAGTTGGAATATGGCAGTTTTCAGGAGCAATGTTTACATGATTAAACAATTGTTCTTTCATGAAACGGTGATAACTCTGTACTGCATCAGGTTGCATTGGATAATATTCATCCAAATTGAAGGTAATTACGTTTTCAAAACTCAATCCTTCACTTTTATGAAGACGGATAAGTTCTGCATATACTTTTTTAGGTGTTGAGCCAGTAGCTAACCCTAAAACTGCTGGTTTTCCTGAAGCATTTTTTTTGCGAATAATTTTGGCAATTTCTTGTGCCACTGCTTTTGAGGCTTCAGCGGCATCTTTATAAATTTTAGTGGGTACTCTTTCCAGAGAGATGGTTTCCTTTTCTAGTTCTATGGCTTCAGTTGCTTCAATCATTTTAATAACAATTTTGAGTAAACATTTCTTAGTTTTGAAATAAGACATGCAAACTTAAAGACAAATGAATTATAGTACCTAATGATATTTAAAATAAAAAATCAACAAACAGTAAAATAATTATTTATGAAATATATTACCGTTTTTTAAAAAATATCTAATGTTAATGTGAAAAGAGGGATTTCACAAGCCAAAAAAATCGGAAATAAAAGATAGATTTTTTGAAAAAATGCACAAAAAAGCAAATAAGGTCTATTTTGACAGGATAAAGTACAATATTTAGAATATTTTTAGACAGGAAATATTGGGAAAAGGAAGCGTGATAGCTAATAAGAAGTATTGATAAGAAGAGCTTTAAAATATCAAATCGGTTAAAATTAAAGATTTTAACCGATTTGATGGAATTTTGATAAAATTGTAAAATATACTTGTCTGGAAATATATTTCCGATTAATGAAAAATATTGATTATTTCATCCATTCGTTATCAAACATTCTCCAAATGTTTAAAGGATTAGCATCCTGTAATTCTGCTGGCAAAAGACTATCAGGAAAACTCTGATAACTAGCTGGACGAACGAAACGTTTGATAGCATCTGGTCCAACTGAAGTAAAACGAGCATCCGTACAAGATGGGAACGGTCCGCCGTGGTGCATCGCATAACATACTTCTACTCCTGTCGGAACTCCGTTGAAAATTAAGCGTCCACTGATATTTCTAAGTGCTTCTACGATGTCGTCATTCGCTTGTAATTCCGTTTCTGTCGCCATCAAAGTAGCTGTAAGCTGTCCTTCCAAGTGCTGAATAACGCTTGCTAATTGTGCTAAATCTTTACATTTAACCACTAAAGAGAAAGGACCAAATACTTCTTGATGCAAAGTAGGATTTGCCAAGAATGCCTCTGCATCTACCGAAGCGACCGTCGCCAAACCTTGAATAGTATCTGTTTTTTCAACAAGCGATTCTGCTTCTGTTGTTACATCATCTTGTGCTAAAACGACTGTTTTCTTGCCTTCATAGTTTTGATAAATTCCTGCATTTAGCATTTTTGCAGGTGTGATTTTTTCAATTTCAGAAGCAAGTACTTTGATAAAGCTTTGTAAGTCAGCATTATCAACTCCCAAAATCAAACCAGGATTGGTACAAAATTGCCCAACGCCCAAAGTAATCGAACCTGCATAATCTTTGGCAATACTCTCTGAACTTGTTGATAATTTTTCTGGCATTAACACAACTGGATTGACACTTCCCATTTCTGAAAATACAGGAATCGGCTCAGGACGTTGATTCGCCATATCGAACAAAGCCTTTCCACCAGCAAATGAACCCGTAAAACCAACAGCTTTGGTCACTGGGTGCATTACTAAGGCTTTTCCAATTTCAAAACCATTACCTCCATCAACGTGTGCAAAAGTACCTTCTGGCATTCCTGTGCGTTCTACAGCACGCAAGACAGCATCCGCAACCATGGCAGAAGTACGAGCGTGTGCGGGATGACCTTTTAAAACTACTGGACAACCAGCAGCTAAAGCCGAAGCGGTATCGCCACCAGCGGTTGAATAAGCATAAGGAAAATTACTTGCCCCAAAAACCACTACAGTTCCAATAGGCACAGACATTTTACGAATATCTACTTTGGGTAAAGGTTTGCGGTCTGGTTGAGCAGTATCAATACGAGCTTCTACCCATGAACCTTCTTCCAAAAGGTCAGCAAACATTTTTAATTGAAAAATCGTCCGTCCACGTTCGCCTAATAAGCGAGCTTCAGGAAGGTTGGTTTCTTCCATCGTGGTGTGAATAAGCTCCATGCCCAACGCTTCAATTTCTTCGGCGATGGCTCTTAAAAAAACAGCTTTTTGTTTTCCAGAAACCTTACGGTATTGTTTAAATGCTTCAGCAGATTGAAGCATGATTTTGTTGATATTATCCATGTGATTGATTTCAGCACTTTCATCAATGTGCTACATATTTAATAAATAAGGGAAATTAAGAGGTAAATTACTTATAGAACAACAACTAAAATCAATAAATTATTACTTTTTGAATTTATAAAGATAAGGAGCTTTGTGCGCAGCACCTGTAAATTTCTTTTCTATTCTTTCCAAAATGCCCATCGACAATATTTTTCTTTGAAAATTATCTCTTCTTAAAGGTTTATCCAAAATAGTTTCGTACAACATTTGGAGTTCTTTCATGGTAAACGTATCAGGCAATAAATTAAGTCCAATTAGTTTATCATCTAACATAAATCGAAGTGTTTCCAAAGCTTTCAACGTAATTTCAGCATGATCAAAAGCCAAGTTTGGTAATTGATGAATATCGTGCCATTCGCAAGCTTCGTCATAAATACCGATTTTAGTATTCACTTTCGAAAAATCTACCAAAGCATAATAGCCTACTGAAACGAAACGTTCAAAAACCCAACTTTTTTCATCAATCGCAAAGTTATTTGCCAAAAATACTTGCTTGAGGGTTTCACCCGTTGAACGATTAGCTTTGCCAAAGATGTAAAACTGCTCAAGATAAATATCTGTTACGCCTGTTCTTTCTTCTAAAATTCTTTGTGCTGCTGCTTCAATATCCTCATCTTTCATGACATAGCCACCCGGCAACGACCACAGATTCAAATTCTTTACTTTAGGTAATAATACTTTTAATTGCTCGCCATGAAACCCAAAAATTACACAGTCAACGGATAAATGTGGGATGAATTTCCCTTCGTCAATAATTATTTTTTCGGACTCCATCATCTTCCTTTTAGATTCAACATTTTACAAAAATAGTACAAATACTTGGTGGATTCAAGAAAATGAATTATCATTGTTCCATCATGAAACAATGATAAGACTTAATCAATTAATTATTTAATTTTTTACTCATTTTTAAAGTAAAAAATAAATAACAGCATTCATTTTCAATCATTTAATTTATTATCTATTTCAAAACAATCATTCAAGATGAACAAAAAACATTACCAATTTCCCAGCTTGATGAATACTCTTTTCTTGATATTGGGTATTTTTTTATTGAGTTCAAGGGTACTTATTGGGCAAACAAATGCGCCAAGAGTATTGGTCTTTAGTAAAACGGCAGCTTTTCGCCATCAATCTATCGAAGCAGGGCAAGCTGCTTTCCAGAAAATGGCAAAAGAAAAAGGCTTTGTTGTGGATTTAACGGAAGATGCTACTGCTTTTAATGCACTCAATCTGAAACGCTATAATGCAGTAGTGTTTTTAAGCACAACAGGTGATGTATTGAATCCTGAACAGCAAGTAGAATTTGAACGCTATATCCAAGCGGGTGGTGGTTACTTAGGAATTCACGCTGCGACGGACACAGAATATGATTGGCCTTGGTATGGTCGTTTGGCGGGTGCGTACTTCTTAGATCATCCAATGCCAAACAATGTACAAAAAGGTAAATTTTATGTGTCACAAAAAAATCACTGGGCAACTAAAATGTTACCTGATGAATTTGAGCGTGAAGATGAATTTTACAGTTTTAAAAACATTAATCCGACAATCAATGTTGTGGTGAAATTGGATGAGAAAACTTATCAAGGTGGAAAAAATGGGGACAATCACCCAATTAGTTGGTATCATGAATTTGATGGCGGTCGCTCGTTTTATACAGCGATGGGACATACCGACCAAACTTTTTCTGAACCACTTTTCTTAGCACACCTTTGGGCTGGTTTGAATTATGTAATTGGTGGAGATGCACCAAAACCCTTAGATTATACAAAGGCTCGTCCTGAAGAAAACCGCTTTGCGAAAGTAGTTTTAGAAGAAAAATTAAGCGAACCAATGGAATTGAGCGTATTAAACGATGGTCGTATATTATTCATCGAACGCCGTGGAGATGTTCGTTTGTATAATACTAAAACTAAACAGTTGAAAACGATTGCTTCCATTCCAGTAAGTACAAAATATAAAGATAAAGAAGGTAAAATTTCAGAGGCGGAAGATGGTTTATTGGGTTTAAGTAAAGACCCGAACTTTGCTCAAAACCACTGGATTTATTTATATTATTCTCCAGCAGGTGACGAAGCGAAAAATATCCTGACACGTTATGAGTTGCGTGGAGATGAATTGGTTTTAGATTCTAAAAAAGTATTGTTAGAAATTCCAACGCAAAGAGAACAATGTTGCCATACGGGTGGCTCTATCGCTTGGGATAAAATGGGCAACCTTTTCCTTTCAACAGGTGATAATACAAACCCACACGGTTCAAGTGGTTATAGTCCAAGTGACGAACGCCCAGACCGCAGTGCTTGGGATGCTCAGAAATCTTCTGCCAATACCAACGATTTAAGAGGTAAAATCATCCGAATTAAACCTACTGCTGATGGTTCTTACACTATTCCAGAAGGAAATTTATTCGCAAAAGGTACGCCAAATACTCGTCCTGAAATTTATACAATGGGACACCGTAATCCTTTCCGTATTTCAGTTGACCAGAAAAATGGTAATCTTTATTGGGGAGAAGTTGGTCCAGATGCTAACAAACCAGCAGCTGACCGTGGCCCAGCTGGACATGATGAAGTAGGACAAGCACGCAAAGCAGGTAATTATGGTTGGCCACATTTTGTAGGCGATAATAAGGCTTATAATAAATTTGATTTTGTGAATAACAAATCATTGGAATTGTGGGATGCCAATGCACCAACGAATACTTCGCCAAACAATACAGGTTTAAAATTATTACCACCAGCACAAAAAGCATTTATATGGTATCCTTATGGAGAATCTCCAGAATTCCCATTAGTAGGTAGTGGCGGCAGAAATGCCATGGCTGGCCCTGTTTTCTACAGTGATGCTTTCAAAAATGCGAATCATGCTTTCCCGAAATATTATGATGGAAAAGTATTGATTTACGAATGGATGCGTGGTTGGATTATGGCAGTTACTTTGGATAAAGAAGGAAATTATGTTTCGATGGAACGCTTTATGCCAAGCTATAAATTCAGTAATCCGATGGATATGGAATTTGCTGAAAATGGCGATTTATACATGTTAGAATACGGTTCGGGTTGGTTTACTGCCAATGATGATGCTCGTTTAATTCGTATCGAATACAATGGCGGAAACCGTAAGCCAATTGTACAAATTGCAGCGGATAAAATGGGCGGAGCTATTCCTTTTAAAGTAACACTTAGCTCAAAAGGAACAGTAGATGCAGATGGCGACATTTTGAAATATTCTTGGAAAATTACCGATAAAAAAGGTTTTGTAAAAGTAATCAATACGCCAGAAGCTAGTTTGACTTTAACAAAAGCTGGAGTTTATAAAGCTACGTTAACGGTTTCAGATGGAAAAGGTGAAAGCAATAGCCAATCAATGGAATTGACGGCAGGAAACGAACCGCCAACCTTGGCTTTTGATTTACCGAAAAGTAACAAAACGTTTTACTTCCCGAATAAACCATTTGATTATGAAGTAAAAGTAAACGATAAAGAAGATGGTAGCTTGGCAAATGGAAAAATCAAACCAGAGCAAGTAGCAGTAAGTATTGATTATTTAGCAGAAGGCTTTGATAAAATCGCTATTGCACAAGGACACCGTTCGGCAGATGCTTCGGCAAGTTTTGCATCGGGTAAAAAATTGATGGAAGCGAGCGACTGTAAGGCTTGTCACAGTGTTGATAAAAAATCAGTTGGTCCGATGTACAAAGAAGTTGCAGCGAAATACAAAAATGATGCAGGTGCTTTAGAAAGATTAACGAAGAAAGTAATCTCTGGCGGAAGTGGCGTTTGGGGAGAAGTACCAATGAGTGGTCATCCACAACTTTCAGCTTCGGATGCTTCGGATATGGTGAAGTATATTTTGAGCTTGTCTCAAGAAAAAGCTAAAGTAAATTCTTTACCAATAAAAGGTACTTACACAGCGAAATTGCCTGCGAATGATAAAGGACAAGGCGTATATATTTTACGTGCTTCTTACCAAGATCAAGGTGCAAAAGGAATTCCTTCATTGGCTTCTGAACAAACATTTACTTTGCGTAATGCTAAAATGAGTCCACACAAATTTGACAAATATGAGTCAGTTTCAAAAATGTCATTCGGAGGAAATGAATTAGCAATTCCTTCAAAATCTGGCTCTTATGTTTCACTTTCTAAAATTGATTTAAGTGAAATTAAGCAAATAGCATTCTTAGCCATTACGCCAAAACCGCAATTGAATGCTCAAGGTGGCGTAATTGAAATTCGTATTGATTCGCCAACGGGTAAAGTAATTGGAGCATCTCCTTTCCTTGCACCAACAGAAGAAATGAGTTTTGCAGGAAAACCTGTTGCTATTACGGTTACACCAACGGAAGGAACACATGATTTGTATGTAGTTTTCCAAAATCCAAAAGCTGAAGGACAATCATTAATGGTCGTAATGGGTGTAGAGTTTAAATCAGAAATTGGTGATTCAGCTCCAATAGCCGTTACAGCACCTGAAGCGAAGACAGATTTGAATATTTATGCAGGTAAATATAAAATGACAGGTTTACCATTTGAATCTATTTCGATTTCGGTAAAAGACGGTAAGTTAATCATTGATGCTGGTGGAAATGTTGGTGAATTAACAGCGACTGATACGCCAGATAAATTTGATGCAGGTGGTAAAGGAACAGTTAGTTTTATAAAAAATGATACTGGTAATGTTGCTACAATGAAGTTAGAAGCGATGGGAATGGCTTTTGATGGAAAAAAAGAATAAGTATAACATACCTCACCCGTAGCGACGGTCGCCCCAACCCCTCTCCGTCAGAGAGGAGAGCTTTTAATCAAAAAGCCTTCTCCCCTTCTCTACAGGAGAAGGGGCTGGGGGATGAGGTTTTATTTCAAAATCAATGGAAAACTTAGCACAAAATCATACAAGTCGTCGTGAGTTCATGGGTCAATTGGGCTTATTAACAGCGGCGAGTTTTCTTCCTGCAACCGTTTTTGGTGCAGCCAAACCACATTTTGAAATTTCTTTAGCCGAATTCTCTTTAGCAGGTTCATTATTTAGTGGGAAATTGAAAAATATGGATTTTCCAGCCAAAGCTAAAAATGATTTTGGTATCAATGCGGTTGAATATGTTTCGATGTTTTGGGCAGACAAAGCCAAAGACCAAGCCTATCTCAATGAATTAAAACAAAGAACATCTGATTTAGGAATTCGAAACGTACTAATTATGGTGGATGCCGAAGGCGACTTAGGAGCAAGTGATGCAGCAGCTCGTCAGAAAGCTGTTGAAAATCATTATAAATGGGTGGATGCTGCTAAATTTTTGGGTTGTCACTCTATCCGTGTCAACATGGATGGCGACGGCACGCCCGAAGAAATCATGAAAGCAGGTGTAGATGGCTACGGAAAATTGGTAGATTACGGACAAAAAGCGGGTATTGGAGTAATTATCGAAAATCATATTACCATTTCTACGAATCCAGATTGGTTAGTGGCTTTATTGAAACAAGTAAATAATCCTTATGCTGGTTGTTTGCCTGATTTTGGTAATTTTATCCAAAGAGAAAAACCAAAAGCCATGACGATGGAAGGTTTCAGAGATGCCAAAGTAATTCATGAATACGACAAATATGATGGCGTAAAAAAACTCATGCCTTTTGCCAAAGGAGTAAGTGCCAAAACGCATTTCTTTGATGAAAGTGGAGCTTGTACAGATACCGATTTTGCCAAAATGATGCCGATTGTCAACAAAGGTTTGAGCAAAAACTTTAAAGGTTTTGTCGGAATAGAATATGAAGGAGGCTTTATGAAAATGATGGGGGCGAAAGAAAATTATCTGGACGAAGATGCTGGCATCAGAGCAACGAAGGCTTTATTGGAAAAAGCAAGAATGTAAAATTAGACTACTGAGTACGACGAATAATTATATAGCTTATTTTCTTATCAATAGGGTTGGGATCATTCTCAACCCTATTGTTTTTAAAAGAAAAACAAAGCTCATGACTCAAAGCTAAAAGCTCACAAGCTATCTTTGAAAAAATAAACCTTTGCCATTCATGCAGACACTCCAACAATTGTACTCAGGAGAACTATTAGGAACAACTCGTTTAAAATTATCTTGTGGCTTAAAAAGCTTTCCCAAAGAAATCTATCAACTGGCTGATACTTTAGAAATTTTAGATTTATCAGGGAATGAACTTTCAGCTCTTCCTGATGATTTTGGAATTTTAACAAATCTAAAAATCACTTTCTTTTCTGATAATCTATTCACTGAATTTCCAGCAGTTTTGGGTGAATGTCAAAATCTTGAAATGATTGGTTTTAAAGCGAATATTATCAAAACCATTCCCGAAAATGCCATTCCTTCTACTACTCGTTGGCTGATTCTGACCAACAATGCTATCGAAAGTATTCCTGCTTCAATCGGTAAATGTACTCGAATGCAAAAGTTAATGTTGGCAGGAAATCGCCTAAAAGCTTTACCCAAAGAATTATCAGTTTGTAAGAATTTACAATTACTTCGTATTTCAGCGAATCAAATCGACGTATTTCCTGAAGAATTACTTTCATTTCCTCAACTTTCATGGTTGGCTTTTGCAGGAAATCCATTTTCGGAAAGTACCGAAGAACAAATTGCTTTAGAAGAAATTGCTTGGCATGAATTGGAGATCAAAGAACAATTGGGCGAAGGAGCTTCTGGTAATATTGCTAAAGCCGAATGGACTACGCAAGATAAAACCATTGCCGTAAAAATATATAAAGGAGAAGTAACCAGCGACGGACTACCAAGCGACGAAATGAACGCTTGTATTTCGGCAGGGAATCATCCGAATTTGGTAAAAGTACTGGGTAAAATCAAAGAACATCCAGCCGATAAACATGGTTTATTGATGGAATTGATTCCTGCGAATTTCAGAAATTTGGGTGGCCCGCCAAGTTTTGAAACCTGTACCAGAGATACTTATCCGCCTGAAACGGTTTTTACTTTGGCAGAAGTAATAAAAATTTCAGCCTCAATCGCCAGTGTGGGAAAACATTTGCACGCATTGGGTGTTTCGCATGGCGACCTCTATGCCCATAATACTTTGGTGGATGAAAAAGCCAACACTTTATTTGGTGATTTCGGAGCAGGAAGTACTTATCATGTACATTCAAGTAAAGCCGCTGCCATTCAGCGTTTAGAAGTAAGAGCTTTTGCTTGCTTGTTGGATGATTTATTAAGACACATTCAAGCCGATGAAACCGACCAAGACACAGTAATTACACTTCAAAATATAGTAAAAAGTTGCATGAACGAAGTAGTTTTGGCTCGTCCAAGTTTTGAAGAAATTTATCAAAGTATCATTTCGTTGAAGTAATTTTTTTTCGTTTTACAGGATATTTCCTTCAAATTTTTATCAAATTCAATAGGGTTGTACTTAAGTCCAACCCTATTGAATTTTAAGCTAACTTTGTCAAATAATCTGAACTTTACCCATACATTCATCACAATTTTATGAAAAACATCATTACGCTCATTCTCTTATTTCTATCATTTTATTCCTTTTCCCAAAAACTTGAAGGCACAATTACAGACAGTAACAAAAACCCAATCGAAGGCGGTTTTGTCTTAAACAAACGGATTGATAAACATTCACATTCTAACAAATTGGGATATTTTGTACTGGAAAAAGTTAGCACAGGCGATACGTTGGAAATCTCTTGCATAGGTTTCAAAACCCAAAAGATTGTCTATCAACCAACTCAAAAGTTCTTGAAAATCGTTTTGGAAGAAAGTGTATTTCAGTTGAACGAAGTAACGATTAGCCCCGAAGTAAATGCCCAAAGTATCATTTCAAAAATTGATTTAAAGACTTATCCTGTCAATTCTTCCCAAGAAATTTTACGAAAAGTACCGGGTTTGTTTATCGGTCAGCATGCTGGCGGTGGCAAAGCTGAGCAGCTATTTCTGCGTGGATTTGATTTAGACCACGGGACAGACATTAATATTTCTGTTGATGGAATGCCTGTCAATATGGTTTCGCACGCACACGGGCAAGGCTATGCCGATTTACATTTTTTGATTCCTGAAACCATTGAAAAAATAGATTATGGAAAAGGCCCGTACTTTGCCAATAAAGGCAATTTAACTACCGCTGGTTATGTTGAATTTCAGACCAAAGAGCGAATCAAAGAAAGTCAGGTTTCGGTAAATGCTGGAATGTTCAATACTTTCAGAACAATGGCTTTGGTGAATTTATTAGGACAGCAAGAAAAACAATCTGCTTATATCGCCAGTGAATTTTTGTATTCTGATGGCCCTTTTATTTCTCCACAAAAATTCAATCGTGTAAATGTGATGGGAAAATACGCTTTGGAATTGCCCAATCAGCATAAAATCAACTTTTCGGCTGCACATTTTAGTAGTAAATGGAATGCTTCGGGACAAGTACCACAACGTGCCATTGACGAAGGTTTGATTACTCGTTTTGGGGCAATCGACGACAAAGAAGGCGGAAATACCAGTAGAACCAATGTGAATTTTCAGCATACAAAAAAGGTTGGTGAATCACTTTTGATTAAAAATACAGCTTATTACAGTCATTATAATTTTGAACTGTATTCCAACTTTACTTTTTTCTTGAATGATTCTATCAATGGCGACCAAATCAAGCAGAAAGAATCCAGAGATATTTTGGGGATGCAGTCTGAAATTCATAAATATTATTCACTTTCGTCGGGAAGTCTCTCTTGGCAGTCGGGCGTAGGTTTTAGATACGATGCCGTAAATGATATTGAACTTTCGCATACACTCAACCGTACAACGATTTTGGAAAGACTCAAATTTGGCAATGTGAAAGAAACCAATGCTTTTGGCTTTACGGGCATAGAGTATCACCGTGGTAATTGGTTGATTAATCCAGCTTTGAGATTAGATTATTTCAACTTCAATTATCTTGATAAACTCAACAATAATCAAGTGCAATCGGTAGCAAAAGCAATTGTCAGTCCGAAGTTAAATATCATTTATAATCCCGACCACGACATTCAATTGTTCTTTAAAGCAGGCAAAGGTTTTCATTCCAACGATACTCGTGTCAGTAGTTTAGCCAGCAATAGCAAAGAAGTATTGCCAGCCGCTTATGGAGCAGATTTGGGCATGATTTGGAAACCACAATCACGTTTAATTCTGAATATGGCATTGTGGTACTTGCATCTCGACCAAGAATTTGTTTATGTTGGCGACGAAGCCGTGATTGAAGCCAGTGGAAAATCAGTAAGAAAAGGTTTGGATTTAGGCGTTCGTTATCAAATCAATAATTGGTTATTTTTCAATGCCGACATGACTAATACTTTGGCCCGAAGCATCGACGAACCCGAAGGAGCAAATTATATTCCGCTCGCTCCAGATTTTACTTTAACAGGCGGTTTGAGCGTAACACATCCTTCTGGTTTTTCTGGCGGTTTGCGAGTGAGACATTTGGGCAATCGTGCAGCAAATGAAGATTACTCTATCGTTGCCAAAGGTTATACCGTTACAGATGCCAACGTAAATTATAAATTCAAGAAAGTAAATTTTGGCTTAGTTGCCGAAAACCTTTTCGATGTGGAATGGAACGAAACACAATTCGCCACCGAATCCAGATTACAAAATGAAGTAAATCCTGTTGAAGAAATTCACTTTACTCCAGGCTTTCCATTTTTCTTGAAAGCTACGGTTGGGATTAGTTTCTAATGCTTTTCAAAAAATATTTGAGGTACTTTTTCGTGCAAAGATCATGAAAAAGTACCTTTCTTTTTTTCTACATAACATTCAAGTTAATTTTAAAGTAGGTATAGATAAAATGTATGAACTGATGAAGACTACAATTTTATACTTTTACTTGCTACAATTCAGTAGCCACAATTTCAGCAACAAATGAAAAAATATCGACCACTCTTCAAAAAGTTTTTATTGATTGTTTTTTGCCTAATCGCTTGTCGTTCAGTCAATTTTGCACAAGTTGCTGCAACAGATTTGTACTTACAAACGAGCGAAGTAAACAATATCATGACGCAATATTATGCCGACAAAGGAATATTGACTAGATTTTACTTCGTTGAACATTCGCCAGAAAGACGAGAACGCTTAAAAAAATTGATTCTCGACTATCAAAACCAGTTAACAAAACTCAATTTCAATCAGTTAAATATTGGTGCAAAAGTGGATTATACACTTTTCAAAAGAAATTTAAGCGAAGAATTGTATCAATTTACTATAGAAGAAAAAGAGTATGAAGCCATTAAAAAATGGTTTCCTTTTGCCGATAGTTTGTATGCTGTAGAAAAAATAAGAAGAAGAGGAACGCCATTGGACGCTCCAAAATGGGCTTTTCAATTCAATGAAATGGCAAAACAAATTACTTCATTAAACAGTAAATTAAGCAAAGACAGCAGCATTACCGAAAATTTAGGCAAACGTGGTGCAAATCTTTCTAGGAGTTTACAAAAAGCCATTAAATCAGTTTATGGCTTTTATAATGGCTACGACCCGCTGTTTACTTGGTGGATGCCACAACCTTACAATCGTTTGGATTCTTTGTTGAAAATATATGCCAATAATTTTCAGGGAAAAGGTAAAAATCTTTCTACTCAGAAACCAGATGCTAGCGGAATTGTTGGTAATCCGATTGGAAAAGAGGAAATTACTCGTCGCTTACAGCTTGAAATGATTCCCTATTCTCCTGAAGAATTGGTGGATATTGCCAATAAAGAATTTGCTTGGTGTGATGCCGAAATGCTAAAGGCAAGTAAAGAATTAGGTTTTGGAAGCGATTGGAAAGCCGCCCTTGAATACGTTAAAACGAAGTATGTAGAGCCATCGAAACAACCGCAAGAAATGATGAGGCTTTACAATGAATCGCTTGATTTCCTCAAGAAAAATCAATTAATAACGATTCCCGCTTTGACAGAAGAAGGTTGGCGAATGAATATGATGTCGCCAGAAAGGCAATTGGTTAATCCCTTTTTCTTGGGTGGAGAAGAATTTATCATTTCGTACCCAACCAATACCATGACGGAAGACCAGAAGTTGATGAGTATGCGTGGCAACAATCCACATTTTTCAAGAGCGACCGTTCACCATGAATTAATTGCAGGACATTCTTTACAGTATTTTATGCTGAATAGAAACAAAGTATATCGCCAATTCGACACACCGTTTTGGATGGAAGGTTGGGCATTGTATTGGGAATTATTATTGTATGATATGAAGTTCCCGCAATCGCCAGAAGATAAAATCGGAATGCTTTTTTGGCGAATGCACCGTTGTGCTAGAATTATTTTCTCGCTCAATTATCATACAAAAAACTGGACACCACAACAATGTATTGATTTCTTAATCGACCGAGTTGGGCATGAAAAAGCCAATGCCGAAGGAGAAGTAAGACGTTCGTTTGTGGGTGGTTATGATCCACTTTATCAAATTGCATACATGATTGGCGGTTTACAATTCAGAGCCTTAAAAAATGAATTGGTTGATACTGGAAAAATGTCCTACAAACAATTTCATGATGCTGTAATGCAAGAAAATTCCTTACCGATTGAGATGATTAGGGCTATTTTAACGAAGCAATCTTTAGAAAAAGACTTTAAGACAAATTGGCGTTTTTACAAATTCAAATAAGCAATTAATTATTCAAGATATGAAAAGTGTAGTAGTTATAGGTGGTGGAATTATTGGGTTAAGTACCGCATATTATTTACAAAAAGCTGGTAATCAGGTAACAGTAATCGATAAAGGCGATTTTTCAGATAACTGTTCTTACGGAAATGCGGGCTATGTTTGTCCGAGTCACTTTATTCCTTTGGCAGCTCCTGGCATTATTTGGCAAGGTTTGAAATGGATGCTGAATCCTAAAAGTCCATTCTATGTAAAACCTTCTTTGAATCCTGCTTTGATGGATTGGGGTTTGAAATTTATGAAAAGTGCTACCGAAAAAAATGTAGCCAATTCAGCCATTCCATTAAGAGATATTTCGCTACTCAGCCAGCATGAATTTGCAGAATGGGCATGTTTACCCCATTTCGATTTCGCCTACGAACACAAAGGAATGCTAGAAGTATTTCAAACAGAAGCCGTACAAGCACACGCACATCATACCGTTGAAAAAGCACAAGAATTAGGACTAGACGTTACTTTATTGAATTACGAAGAACTTCAGGCACTAGAACCTCAAGCACAAATTAACGGATTGGGTGCATTATTCTTTAAATGTGACGCACATCTTTATCCAGATAAATTAATGCGAGTATTGTTGAAAGACCTCGCAAGCAAAGGTGTTGTGTTGAAAGCGAACGAAGAAGTAATTCGTTTTGAAAAAAATAATGGAAAAATCACAAAAGTAATTACGCCAAAACAAGCTTATGAAGCCGACGATTTTGTAATTGCGACAGGTTCATGGACTAGAGAATTGGCAGAAATGGTCGCCGTAAATTTACCTTTAATGCCGGGAAGAGGTTATTCTATTACTTTAGAAGATTCTCCTTATCAAGTAAATCATCCTATTATTTTGGCGGAAGGACGAGTAGCCGTAACGCCAATGGATGGTAGTAAAATCCGCTTTGGTGGTACGATGGAAGTGGTTTCTACCAAAACACCACCACAATATCATAGAGTAGAAGGTATTTTAAAATCGGTAAAAGACTTTTTCCCAGCATTTGATATTCAGCGACCAAGTAATGATAAAATTTGGTATGGTTATCGTCCTTGCTCTGCCGATGGCTTGCCTTATATTGGCAAAACGAAGAAACATAAAAACGTTGTAATTGCCACTGGACACTCGATGATGGGTTTAAGCCTTGGTCCGGGAACAGGAAAATTAGTTTCAGAATTGGTGAACGAACAACCAACAAGTATTGATATAAAGGCTTTTGATGTAGAGCGTTTTGGTTAAGATAATTGGAAATTATTTGTATTTTTGAGGAGAACCTGAATCTTTTGCAACGTAAAAGTTGTCATCTTACAATGAACTCAAACGCTCCTTTAAGTACTTATTTCGACCAAATCAATAAAAATGTTTGTAAAAATGTAGCTTTTTCGGAAGAAGAATTACGCATTTTCAACGAACATCTTCAATACAAAACCATCAAGAAAAAAACCTTTTTATTGCAGGAAGGTGAAATCTGTAATTTCGAAGCCTTCATCATAAAAGGCTGTATGCGAAAGTATTATATCGACAAAAATGGCTTTGAAGTAATTTTACAATTCGCCATTGAAGATTGGTGGGTAAGTGACATTGCTAGTTTTCATGACCAAAAACCTTCAGACTTGTTTATTGAAGCATTAGAAGACTGTGAGATTTTAGTTTTGACGCCCGACAGAAAAGAAGATTTACTCGCCAAAGCACCCAAATTTGAAAGACAATTTAGGTTATTGGTACAAAAAAATCTTTCGGCAACACAAAGTAGGTTGATTAACTCTATCGCTCAAACTGCTCATGAACGATACGCTGATTTTTTGAAAAAATACCCGAAAATTCCGCAGAGAGTAGCACAACATTATATTGCTTCATACCTTGGTATTTCAGCAGAATTCCTTAGTAAAGTAAGAGCTAAAATGGCGAAAGAAAAATAATAAAAAAGCGGTCAGAATTAATTTTCCAACCGCTTTTTTTATGATTTAAAATTCAAGAAGACTCTTGTTAATTAATACCCAGCATTCTGCACTAAATATCCCGGAATATTAGATGCTCCGTCAATGGCTGTTTGTGGAATTGGGAAGATTCTTTTGTTTTTATCGGTATTTGTTTTTTCCGTCCATTTATCTTCGAACTTTCCAAAACGAATCATGTCTGTACGGCGTAACATTTCCCAATAAAATTCAAAACCTCTTTCACGGTATAATATATCTAAAGACATAGCAGTCAAAGCTGGTGCTGGCGTACTTGCCGTTCTTGAAGCTCTTACCGTATTTACATCTGCCAAAGCACTTGCTATATCGTTACTTTTACGCAATTTTGCTTCCGCTCTCATCAAGTAAATATCTGCCAAACGCAAGATTACGATGTCTGCTTCTCCAAAATTTCTACCACTTACTGATTTCTTACTGAATTCATATTTTTCTACTCTGTAACCAGTGTTATAATTACTTCCTTCTACCGAGTAATCAATTTTTTCAGTGAAATCTACGGCTAAGGTTGGCTTGTTTCTAGTATCATAGAATAGTTTTCCAACCTTCATTTTACCATCAGCACATTTTACAAAAACACCATTTTTACGAATCAAACCATATTGCTGACCTCTCAAAATTCCACGGTTGATGTTGAAGTTTTCAGCCGCTACACAAGAATCCGCAGGGTTTGAATAAATCGACAAGTTTTGCTTATAGAATCTTGGGTCAACCGTTGGGTCTTGTGGTGCATAAGCATTTACCCAAGTACGATAATAATCAGAAGTAATCCCTGGGCCATCAGTACCGTTTGCATTTGGATAAGCTGGCAAAGGAAATTGGTCACCCGAAAGCGAGAAGTACGCCAAACGGTTATGCCCATTCAATTCAGCACGTTGATCAACCGCAAAAATCAATTCTTTGTTCGTATGATTATCAGAATTGAAAATTGAGAAATAATCTCTTGATAATTGATACTGTCCAGAAGCAATAATTTTATCAGTATATTCAATTACTTTGTCTAAATCTTCATTTTTGAAAGTAGTTGCTGTTGCATAAGGGTCACGATAAACCGCTGCATTCAAATATAATCTTGCTAACAAACCCCAAACGGCTCCTTTTGTTAATCTTCCTGGACCAACAGTTGTTTCTAAATTTGGTTCAACTGCTAATAATTCACTTTTGATGTACTCAACAGCTTTATCACCTCTCAGAATAGAAGACGTTTCACCAATGTCATTTTTCACAAACACTAAACCGAAAAGGTCTAAAGTCAGCATCGAATAATAAGCTCTCATTCCTCTTGCCTCTGCTAAATAAGTTTTTGCAATTGGGTCTTTAGAACTTGGCAAAGTATTGATTGCCGTGATTGATCTTGACATTCCTTGCAAAATCAAATTCCAAGTATTTCTTAAATTCGGGTCAGTACTTGTTTGTGTGTGTGCATGCAAAGCCAAATAAATACCATTATCGCCCCAGTCTGTTCCACCACGGTAAGGTAAAATTGCCTCATCCGTAGAGATTTCTTGAATCGCAAAGTAATTGGTATGTGTAAAAATATCTGGAAGCCTTGCATAGACTGGCGCCATAATACCGTCGGCAGCTTGTTTTTCAGAAAGGTTTGAAGTGAAAGATTCATCCAATACTACTTCTTCAAGATTGGTACAACTTTCAATGGATAATATGCCCAGCAGGGCGAATAAAACATATATTTTCTTTTTCATGATTTCGATGATTTGTAATTTGAAAATTTGGTAATTTGAAGATTTGAAAATGATTTTTTCTCAATCATCGCATCAACCAAAGATTGAACAGATAACGGTTAACTGCTTTCAGATAACAGTACAGTCAATTAAAATGAAATATTTAAGCCAAAAATGACAGATCTAGCTTTTGGATAACTTAGGTAATCGATTCCGTAAGAAGTAATACCATTAACCGTTCTATCAGTATTTACTTCTGGATCAAAACCATCGTATTTTGTAAATACTGCTAAGTTTTGTCCTGTTACCGAAAGTCTTAAAGTAGAAACCCATTTGCTGATTCCTAAAGCTTTGGTATTTACATTATAGCCTAAAGTCAAGTTATTCAAACGAAGGAAAGCACCGTCTTTCAAATATCGTGTCGATACTGGTGCAGAGTTATTTACTGATTCGTTACTTGAAGCAATGGCTTCTGCCGTTGTGTTGATACCTTTTGATAATCTTAACTTATAGAAGTTTGCGTTAGCAGTATTGTCATAGATTTTGTTACCAGAAACGCCATTGAAATTGACTGACAAATCAAATCCTTTGTAGTTAGCACGACCAAAGAAGTTAAACTGTTTCGTTGGTAAAGCACTTCCCGCAGCGATACGGTCTTTATCCGTTACAATTCCATCGCCATCTACATCACGGAAAGTACTGATTCCTTTGTCATCAAATCCTGTGAATTCTTTCAAGAAGAAAGTCCCGATTGGTTGTCCGCTCACATAACCATTGATTGTTGCTGAAGTCAAACCAGAACCCGAAGCTGAACCCGAAGGAATTACTGAGTAAGGAGAATTTTTAACAACGTTATCAATAAAAGTAACGTTTCCGCCTACTTCATAAGTAAAGCCATCTGTAGCCGCATGACGATAGTTTAATTCTAATTCTAAACCTTTGTTAGTAATCGTCATGTCTTTTACATTCGTCCAGAAAGTACCTGCTGGTTGCACTGGGTCGGCAGGAATTACTTCTAATAAAATATCGCCTGATACTTTATTAAATACATCAATTGTACCTGTTAAAGCACCATTTAAGAAACCAAAATCAATCCCTAAATCTGTTTGTGTTGACTGTTCCCACTGAATATTTGGGTTCGCCAATCTTGTATAAGAAGTACCTGCTGGAAATGCACCAGTTTCTGATAATGGATAAGAAGTACTTGCTGAAACAACAGAAGTAAATCTTGCCTGCGTGATTTTTGAAGGAATTTCTTGGTTACCAGTACGTCCCCAGCCTGCTCTTACTTTTAAATTACTCAAAGCAGAACCTTTCAAGAATTCTTCTTCAGAGATTCTCCAACCTGCCGAGAAAGAAGGGAAAACACCGTATTTATTATTTGCTCCAAATTTTGAAGAACCATCAACTCTTAAAGTAGCTGTCAACAAATACTTGTCTTTGAACTGATAATTTACTCTTGAGAAAAACGATTGTAATTCATCGTTTGTGGCATAACCTGATGGTTTGTTATTCGCCAAAGTAAGGTCTTGTCCTAAACCTGGGTTATAAATTGGTTCAATATCAGAAATCGGGAATTTGTTGATACTGTAAGCACGTCCACGAAACATGAATTTCTGATACGAATGTCCAACTAAAGCTGAAAAACTATGGTCTTTGATTGCTTTGGTATAAGTCAAATAGTTTTCAATCAATCGGTTAGTATTGGTAATATTGATTGTTTCTAAACGACCATCTTGCAAAGGCACTGCACTTGCCAACGATTGTAAATCACGAGTAGAGCTTGAATTATCAATCCCGAAATTCAATTTATACACTAAACCATCAATGATTTTGATAGAAGGAGAAATATTTCCGATGATACGAGTAATTGAAGTAGCATCTTTTTCCAACTTCAAAGTAGTCAAAGGATTCACACCGTTTACATATGAGTACGGCTGTCCTTTGTCGTCATAAGCGGGATAAGTTGGGTTCGTAGAAATAGCCGTTCCGATAATTCCTGCAATTGGCGGGCGTACATTGTTTGTATTAGTTGCATTCAAATTTACATCGACCGTCACACGGTCTTCTAATAATTTTTGCGTTACGTTAATACGACCCGTGTAACGGTCTAATTGATTATTTTTCAGAATACCTTCTTGGTTTTGAATTCCGAAAGAAGCATAGTAAGTCAATTTTTCAGCACCACCACCCAATGAAATATTATGATTTTTAGTAAGAGCTGTTCTTGAAATTTCTTTCTGCCAATCCGTTGAAGCTTTCAAATCTTCTAAAACACCTCCTAAAGCTGGTACTTGTTTACGGTATTCATCCGCAGAGAAAACAGGTAATGCTCTCGCCATCGTTGAAAAACCATAACTTGTAGAGTAATTGAAAGAAGAAAAACCTGTTTTTCCTTTTTTAGTCGTGATTAAAATAACCCCATTCGCTCCTCTTGAACCATAAATGGCTGTTGCCGAAGCATCTTTCAATACATCAATTGATTCTATATCTTGTGGATTCAAAAAGTTCAATGGATTTGTTGCACCACCGCTACTTGAGTTATCCAAAGCCAAACCGTCAACTACAAAAAGTGGTGTACTTCCTGTTCTTACTCCGCCTGGTCCACGCACGCTAATATTCTGAATACCACCCGGTTCACCACTTGCCGAAGTAACATTCACACCCGATACTTTACCTTGTAAAAGTTGTTCTGGCGAGTTGATAATCCCTTGGTTGAACTCAGCAGGTTTTAATGATTTTACTGAACCTGTAATATCTTTTTTCGTTGAACTTCCGTAACCAACTACTACCACTTGCTCTAAATCTGAAGCACTTGAAACAAGTGCTACTTCTATCGTACTTTTCCCTGCAATCGCAATTTCTTGTTTTTCATATCCAATAAATGAAAATACCAATGTTGCTTTTTCATCTGCCATGATGCTAAAATTTCCATTGGCATCAGCATTTACGCCACGTTTGCTGTCTTTTACAAGGATGTTACAACCCGCCAAAGGCTCTTTGGTTTTCGCATCTATTACTCTTCCTTTTACAGTAATTTCTTTTACTGCTTTATTAAGTACTGTTTGTTCATAAGCATAAGATTTGGTTGTTGAAAGAAGAGTAACATGACCGGCAAAAGTTGGATTAGCAGAAACGCCAACCGTTGCCCCAACTAAGACTCCAAGGATAAGCTTCGATTGAGTCTTAAAAAAAGGTTTTTTGTTCATTGTTGTTGTGTTGTAAATTGGAATATTCTTATTTTATCACAATATAATTAAATTGCAAACAAAAAAGAAAAATAAGGATTAGGTTTTTAATTGAGGGCGCAAGTTATTCATGCAAGATTTCTGGAAAGTAAAGCCAGTGTTATCAAAACATGATTTTTTCTTAACATAGTCTTAATTTATACTTATCTATTTTTAAATAGCATGAAATAATCTGAACAAGATTGTAAAAGATAATATATCATAAAAATCAATATTCACAAACAATTTTGTCTTATAAAATATTAAAATATAGACAAAATATCTATATTTTAATATTGTTTTAGGTTAATATATCTATGATAGATTATTCATTGATACCTTTGCTTCGTAACAGCAAACACCCGTCAATCAGAAGGTTGGTTTTAGGTAGAAGTATTTTGTTTTTACCGAAGATTAAAAAGGAATCGTGTGAAAATCACGAACAGACGTGCTACTGTAAGTAACGGTTTCGTTCAGAAACGAGTTTTCTTCTATTTGTGTCCATTGTTCTTTTCTAAGAATGAGAAGGACGAAGAAAATGTTATAAGTCAGGAGACTTGCCTACCTTCTCAATGACTATTCCCTCACGATTAGGGCTTAGTTCACGCATTGATTTTTTACAAATACTTGTCGAATATTGTCTATTTCTTTCCCTGAAATAGCGTGTACTTATGCTTTTCGCATGGCGGCTGTGGTGTTTTCAAGTTTCATCGGTGCTGATAAAACGCACCAAAATACTTTATCGAAAATCGACAAAGTACGAACCTTAAAACAACAATTACGATGTTTACACACAATTTGGGTTACCCACGTATCGGTAGCAAAAGAGAATTAAAACGTGCTTGCGAGCAGTTTTGGGCTGGAAAAAGTACCAAAGATGAATTACTTTGGATTGGTCGCCAAATCAAAAGACAAAACTGGCAACTTCAACAAGAGGCTGGCATTGACTTGATTCCTTCTAATGATTTTTCACTTTACGACCACATTCTGGATACTGCCATGTTGGTCGGAGCGATTCCTGAGCGTTATCATGCTTTGGTGGACGGACAAACCAACCGTGAATTAGATATTTATTTTGCGATGGCGAGGGGTGTACAGCGTGACGGACTTGATATTCCAGCCATGGAAATGACCAAATGGTTTGATACAAATTACCATTATATCGTTCCTGAATTCACTAAAAATAAACACTTTAAAAGATATTCCGATAAAATAATCATTGATTTTGAAGATGCCAAACAAATGGGAATCATTACCAAACCTGTTTTGGTTGGTCCAGTTTCATTTCTTTTGCTTGGAAAAGAAAAAGAATCAGGTTTTCATCGCATTGATTTATTAGAGAAACTGTTGCCAATTTATATTGATATTTTACAAGAATTGGCGGCTCGTGGGGCAAAATGGATTCAATTAGATGAACCTTGTTTGACTTTGGATTTAACCGAAAACGAGCAAATTGCTTTCCAACAAGCGTATCAAAAAATCAAAAAGGCAGTTCCAAACTTAAATATTTTGGTCGCTACTTATTTTGAATGTACTGGGGAAAATATTTATGTAGCCACTACTTTAGACATTGATGTCCTGCACCTTGATTTGGTGCGTTGTCCTTCGCAATTAGACGATATTTTTGAGCAAACAGATTTTGCCAAAACCAAAAAAATATTATCGCTAGGTGTCGTCGATGGTAGAAATATTTGGAAGAACGATTATGCTAAATCTCTGAAAATCATTCAGAAAGCGATTGATGTTTTAGGACACGAAAGAGTAATGATTGCTCCTTCGTGTTCATTATTACATTCGCCTTGCGATTTGGATTTAGAGCAAAACGGACAAGTACTTACACCAACAATCAAAAATTGGATGGCTTTTGCCAAGCAAAAATTGAATGAAGTAAACGTACTAAGAAAGCTTGCAGAACCAACATCTGCTCCATTGTTTGCTCAACAATTTACTGAAAATCAAAAGGCGATTCAAAGTAGAAAAGATTCAAATCTGATTCATAAGCCACAAGTAAAAGCAAGAGTAGCCGCTTTGACGGCAAAGGATTCACATCGCCCAAGTCCGTTTGCCGTTCGCCAAGCTTTACAATTAGAAACCTTAAAATTGCCACTTTTCCCGACTACAACCATTGGTTCGTTTCCACAAACGGATGATGTACGAGTATTGAGAGCGAACCTTAAAAAAGGAGTAATTTCTCAAGAAGAATACGATGCACAAATTGCGATAGCAATTGAAAAATCTATCCATTGGCAAGAACAAATCGGCTTGGATGTATTGGTACATGGCGAATTTGAACGCAACGATATGGTAGAGTATTTTGGTGAACAATTATCTGGCTATGTATTTTCTCAGAATGGTTGGGTACAAAGTTATGGAAGTCGCTGTGTGAAACCACCCATTATTTACGGTGACGTGGAACGCCCTACGGCGATGACGGTTCGCTGGTCGGAATTTGCACAGTCTAAAACAGAAAAGTTGATGAAGGGTATGCTTACTGGCCCCATTACGATTTTGCAATGGTCATTTGTAAGAGACGACCAAGCTCGCAAAACCACGGCTTTCCAAATTGCGATGGCGATTCGGGATGAAGTATTAGACTTAGAAAAAGCGGGCATTAGAGTAATTCAAATTGATGAACCTGCCATTCGTGAAGGCTTGCCGCTACGTCGTGCCGATTGGGAAAATTACTTGCAATGGGCTGTTGAGGCTTTTCGTTTGAGTGCTTCAGGCGTGAAAGACGAAACGCAAATTCATACGCACATGTGTTATTCTGAATTTAATGACATCATCAAACACATTGCCGACATGGATGCCGACGTGATTACAATTGAAACTTCTCGTTCGCAAATGGAATTATTGGATGCTTTTGTTGATTTTAAATATCCAAATGAAATCGGGCCAGGCGTGTATGATATTCACTCGCCAAGAGTACCCGAAACCGAAGAAATGTTAGCTTTATTAGAGAAAGCTTTGGTGAATATTCCAGCCCGAAATTTATGGGTAAACCCAGATTGTGGCTTGAAAACTCGCCGTTGGGCTGAAACAGAATTAGCTTTGAAAAATATGATTAAAGCGACAGAGCTTCTAAGAGAAAAAGTAAAAGAGGGTGTTTGTTAAAAACCGTAGGGCGAGATTCCATCTCGCCTTATTTGTTTTTAGGCTAAAAGTACTTCAGCTGGAATCCCTAAACCATGATAAAGATTTTTTACCATTTTCAATGTAAGTGGTCTTTTTCTATTGAGTACTTCTGAAACTCGATTCTCGCCTCCAAAATACTCTGCTACTTCTTTTTGAGAAAGATTCAGCATTTCTATTCTTTGCTTAATTGATTCAATTATATCAAGCTTTTCAATTGGAAAGTGTTTCTTCTCATAATCTATCGCCAGAATTGTAATGGCTTCTAAAATATCTAAAGCTTTATTCCTTGTTGCTTCATCTTCTATTAAATCAGCATCAACCAAAGCATCAATTAAAGCTGAAGCACGCTCAAAATCAGCTTGATTGGTAATCGGTTTGATTTCAATTTCATCAAGATTGATGGTTGGTGTTTTCATAAGCAGAAGTGTTTATATTTTTTACTAAAATAATCATTAAATCACTCATTCCTTCCTTCACTCACTCAATTTTTAACGGGATGAAATCCCGTTTTACGGCTTACCTCCTACTAATGCCAATAAATCTTCTTTGGTGAACGACTTCAACATCAAGGTATCTGTCTTGATTAAATCGCCAACTAAATCTTTTTTGGATTCCTGTAAACGCATGATTTTTTCTTCAAGTGTATTCGGACAAATCAACCTTACCGCCACTACATTTTTTTGTTGTCCGATACGATAACAGCGGTCAATTGCCTGATTTTCAACCGAAGGATTCCACCACGGGTCAACCAAATACACGTAATCGGCTTCGGTCAAATTCAAACCTGTTCCGCCTGCTTTTAAACTGATTAAAAATACTCTTACTGCTTCGTTACCTTGAAATTCATTTACTTTTTCTTCACGGTTTTTGGTTTGTCCTGTCAAGTATTCAAATGAAATGCCTCGCTTTATCAGTTCTTTTTTTATCAAATCCAACATGGTGACGAATTGTGAAAAAACTAAGATTTTATGTTCGGAAGATTTCATTTCAATTTCTTCCATCAAAGCCTCAATTTTAGACGATTCTCCGCCATAAAACTCTTCGTCGTTCAACAAAGCAGGCGAATCACAGATTTGTCGGAGCTTCGTCAGACCCGACAAAATGTGCATGCTTTCTTTGGGAATATCGCCTTCAATTTTATGATTCAAAAAGTCTCTAAATTCCTTTTCGTAAGCATCATACACTTTTCTTTGTTGCTCGCCCATTTCACAATAAATTACTACTTCGGTTTTATCGGGCAATTCTTTGGCTACTTGTTTTTTGGTTCTTCGTAAAATAAAAGGACTTACTTTTTCTTGTAATTGCTTCGCTTTTTTTAAGTCTTTAAACTTATCAATCGGCATTGAATAATGGTCTTTGAAGTGTTGAAGACCGCCAAGCAAACCCGGACAAGCAAAAGACAACTGACCGTACAAATCAAAAGTATTGTTTTCGATGGGCGTACCTGTCAGCACAATTTTATTGCGAGCCGACAACAAACGAGCCGCCTGATAACGCTGAGAATTAGGGTTTTTAATGGCTTGAGATTCATCCAGAAAAACATAATTGAAATGATACTTTTTCAAGAAAGTAATGTCCGACAAAAGTGTTCCATAAGACGTTAAAATGATTTCGTACTCATCAAAATTGGCAGTACTTTTTTCTCGGTTTACGCCATAAACGCTTAGTATTTTGATAGAAGGGGCAAATTTGGCAACTTCTGCTTCCCAATTGAAAATCAAGGAAGTAGGAACTACTACCAGATTTGTATTTTGTACTTTTTTACTTCTTTGCGATAAAATAAAAGCAATAATTTGTATCGTTTTCCCCAAGCCCATATCATCCGCCAAACAACCGCCGAAGCCAAATTCATCTAAGAAATTAAGCCAGTTTAAGCCCTGTTTTTGATAATCTCGCAAAGTCGCATTCAGACCTTCGGGAATTGCTACGTTTTCGATTTGCTCGAAATTTTTCAGTTTTTCAGCATAAATTTTCAAATCTTGTTTTACTTCATCTGCTAAAAACTCTTCTTTAAATAGTTTTCTTACTTCCGAAAAATTACTCTTCGGAATCCTGATTTTTTGCTCAACAATTTCGCCAGCTTCAAAATATTCCGTGAATTTTTGTAGCCATTCTGTCGGCAAAATTCCCAAAGTACCATCGCCCAATTGCACATATTTACTTCTGTGCTTGAGCGATTTTTGCAATTGTTTTAAAGGAACTTTCTGCTTGCCAAACAAAACCGAAAGCTCTGTTTCAAACCAACGAATGCCACTGGTTACGCTGACGTTTACGACTGCTTTATGATAATTTCGCTTATTTTCTTTCAATTCGTTGAAGCCCAAAATGGTAATGCCTTGCTTTTGCCAAGTATCAAAAGCCTCTAAAAACCAGTCTTCATCTAAAAGCTGACCTCGATGCAAATAGAAATAATCAAGGTCGAGCTGGTCTTCAAAATCTGGATGTTGCCGGATTAAATCTGCCGTAAATTGAATTTCTGCCTTTTCGTCTCTGTCTAATGAAAAAACATTTCCATTAAAATCCGAAACATAAATCTGTTTTTTTGACAGAATCGGCACTTCAATTTTCCCGTACTTTATCACGGGCGTAATCAAGATATAATCCTCTGAATCAGACAAATAAATGATTTTTTGCTGATTTACATCAAAAGTATTTTCCTCAATTTGAGCAGGCGTAGCGGGGCGAATGTAGGAATAATGTACTCGAATTTTGTTCTCCAATTTGTATAAAATATTCTTTTGAAATTCTTCAAATTTAGAGCGATGCACCAACATTTTATGGTTATGTTGCTTGAAGAAAGTAATGACTTTCAGAAAATCTTGATTTTCAATCAAGTACAAAGTATCGGTGATTTGAACAAAATAATCGAATTTAACCGCAAGGTTTTCTAATGAATAAGCCCTATCATTTATCAATAATTCAGCCGAAACTTCATGAAAAATATCTTTGTAATCAATTTGCATTTTCATGTCCATTTTCAGTGATTTCAAATGAATTGGCAAAACAGAACTGGCATTTACTTTCTCTGAAATTTTAGGTTCATGGTAAAATACTTCAAGATTCAGCGGATTTTTTGCCAAAGCTTTTAGTCCTTCAAAAAGTAATTTTGAAGCCTTTTCGCCATTGGGTTGCTGAAATTTTAGCACACTTGAAAAAAACTTAACTTCTTCTATTTCAGTAGTTTTCCAGATAAAATCTAATGGATTAAGCGTTTTTAGAGGATTTTTGAGTTTACCTTCTTTCGTAAAAGGAGCTTGGTAAAGTTCAACCATCAGGTGGTCGTAATAGCGATGTTTGGCGATTACAATCAACATTTTTTGACTTTCTCCCAAATGGTCAAAATAACCATTTGGCGAAGTCATTTTTGGCAATAAATTGGTACTCAAATACTCATTCGCAGCTTGATTGACCGCTATCAGTTCTTTGAGTTTGGGTTTTATCTGAATTTTAAAAGGATGATATTCTACTTGAAAGTACTCGTCTAAAGCTTTTTCGTTTTCTAAACCATAGTCTTTGGCAACAGCCAACATTTTGTTGTGGCGTAAAGCATCATCAAAAAAAATGCGTAAATGTTGGCGTTCGGTTAGATTGAGGAGTACTTGTACTTGGTGTTCGCAGAGGTTTTTAATGGCGGCATTGCATTCACAAGCGATGTCGAGCCTATCATTTTCTTGCTTGACGGTGACCGTTAAAAAATCTTGTCGATTCAAATAAACGGGCATTTCTACATAATTCAAGTCGATTTTTTCGGGCTGAAGCTCAAAAAAACCTTTTTCATCCGTTGAAACAAGTGATGAACTATGCTTTAAAATCGTAAGGTAAGTAAGATTTGAAAGTTGAAGATTTTCAAAAGTATATGTTAGTTGACGAGGAAACATTGTATGGGGCTTTAGGCTGTAAGCATTAGGCTTTAAGCTTTTTAAATCGCCTAATGCTTATAGCCTAAAGCCTATCGCTTCAAGTTCAAACATTTAAGCAACTTCTCAAAAATAGTATTATTTTCATAAAAACCCGTGAATAGTTGTGCATTTGGGCCATAAGCTACTACTGGAACGGCAATGCCTGAGTGGTCGTTGGTACTAAAATTCCCTTCTAATTTCCCTGATTTGAAATCACCTTCCAATAATGACAAACCGCCTGTTTCGTGGTCGGCAGTAACGATAATGGTGGTTTCGCCATTTTTATCGGCATATTCCAAAGCCTTTCCGATTACTTTATCAAAATCCAACATTTCGTTTGTTACATAATTCAACTGGTTGGCGTGTCCGCCCCAATCAATTTTTGAACCTTCCAACATCAAGAAAAAACCGTTTGGCGAAGTACTTTCCAATTGTTTTACTGCAGCTTCAAAAGCCTCTGAAAGATACTCTCCTCTCCCTTCGTGTTTGGGGCGTACTTCGTTTTTATCGACAAAAACATAAGCTTTTTCTTTCGTTTTGGCTTCTTTCAAGGCTTCAATTGTTGTGAAGATTTTACCTTTTTTACTGAGCTTTTCAAGCGTTTCTTTTCTGAATGATTCTTTGCCAGCCCCAATTGTTAAGGCAATCGGGCTATTCGGTAAATCATCTGCAATCAATTGAAACCAATCTCTTTCTGGCTGATGAGCGTAAAAAGAAGCTGGCGTAGCTCCCGTAATTTCTTCGGAAACCACCAAGCCAACTTTAATATTCTTCTTGTCCAGTATTTCTGAAATATTTTCTAAAGCTTGCTGTTTCGTATTCATGCCGATGTAACGATTGTTCGTTTTTTCCCCTGTAGAAAAAGCCGTCGCTCCCGCCGCAGAATCCGTGCAGAAACTGTCCGCCGAATTGGTTTTCGAAAAACCAATATGTTTAAAATTCGTCCAATTAAGTTTTCCACCATTGGCTGCAATGCCGCTGTAAATTTGGGCTAATCCCATGCCATCGCCAATCAAGAAAATGATATTTTTTGATTTCTTTTGAATACCATCAGTTTGATAGGTCGGTAAATACGGAATGTGTTGAGCAATTGGTTTAGCAGAAAAAGCCTCCAAATTTTTGATATAATTTGCCAATTCCGATAAATTATCCGTACCGATATAATCAACCCCCAATTTCATCAAAGCTTTATATGCCGTCAACGAATTAGGAACTGCCCAAAAACGAACAGGTTTACCAATACGATGGACGGAATCCACAAAGTTTTTCACTTTTAAATATTGTGATGCGGTGATAAGTCCCTTGCCATTCCAACGAGTAAAATCTGTGATACTTGTACTTAGCAAAGCGACACGTTCGAAGCTTTTAGAAGAATAATTTTGGTTTCGGCGACCATCGAAGTAAAAAATCTCATCAAATTTATCAAAATCAGTACTTTGGGGCATATCGCCACTGATGACGATTTGAACGGCATTTTGGTTATTTTTAACATCAAAATAATTACGATAAGGCTTTAATTGCTTTTCTAAAAGCTTCAAAGCTTGTTCGCCATCTTCTTTAATGTCAATTAATAATTGTAGGCGTTGCCCATCTTTATATGATTTTCCATCATTCAGTGCAATTTGTTTGAGCAATGGTTCAAGGTATAAAGTTTTGAAAGTACGATTCAAACGGATGGATTCTTTTTCATGTGCAACGACCAATTCTTCCCCTTGTTTAAAAAGGTCAGCTTCAATCATCCCAAAATGTAAAGAATAGGCTTCATAAAAAGGTAAATCGTGTAAGTAATCATTGTGAGCATGAGTATTTTTCATGGAATAAGCCGCTGGCTGAGCCAAGGCTTTTGTTCCTAAAAGCATTGCAAGAAAAAGGAAAAAATGTTTTTTCATGTTGTTGACAAAAGAAATGGTTTTAAAAATGCAAAAGTATCCTTGCCATGTTAGGGAATTATTACCAGAAAATTAATCAATGAGCCGAGCCATGTTAAAAGACTAAAGATTTTTCAGAAATTTCTAAAATTCAAATTCTTGGTTTATTTATATTTTTTTATTTTTTCTACTAATAATTCAATTGAACAAATTGTCTTATTGATTTATCATTCAGCGTAAGCATAAATATATCAAAATGGTACAATAGCCTATAAAACAAACCAAAATGTTTGAATATATTTGGTCAACTCAATAGACTAATAAGTGTGCGCTTCAATTCAATAGCAAATTTTAATATGATGATGTTCCAAAAATACCGACGCATTTTAGTGTTTTTATCCTGCATATTGGCGTCTGGGTCTTCTCTGGCACAAGAGCCTTTCTTGAAATTATCGGATGCCATTCAGCTTGGCTTAGAAAATTACAATTCTATCAAAGCCAAAAAGAATTACCTAAAGGCTTCGGAAGCATTGGTGATAAATGCTCAGAAACAATTTTTGCCAGATGTAACTGCGGCAATACAAAACAATTATGGCACAGCCAACGGACAATTTGGTTCTTTGTATCCTTACAGGGGCGTTGGGATGGCAGCGGCTGGACCAAGTTCCGCAAGCCAAAATTGGAATACTGCTTTTGGGGCTTTGTACGCCTCGAACGTCAATTGGGATATATATACTTTTGGTCGTTTAAAAGCGAGTGTGGACATTGCCCGTTCACAAGTTTCAAGAGATTCATTGGATTTGCAACAAGAAAAATTTGCTCATGCTATCAAAATCACCGCAGCATATTTCAGCCTTTTAACAGCACAAAAATTCGTAGAAATTAGCAAACAAAACCATAAAAGAGTATCGGCTTTGCGTGATGTAATCAAAGCAAGAACAGCGAATGGTTTGAATGCTGGCGTGGATTCTTCTATTACTAACGCAGAGGTTTCTAATGCGAAGCTGGGCGAAATTGAAGCACAAAATATTGAATTACAGGCGACCAACCAATTGGCAATTTTATTGAATACGCCAACAAAGCATTTTCAATTAGATACTTTGTATTTCAGTAAAATTCCTGAGCAATTGGGTTCTACTTTAGCAATAGAAAATAATCCGACACTTCAATTGGTAAAATCACGCATTAACATTGCTGAAAATACCCAAAAACTCCTAAGCAGAAATAAATTACCCGTAATTAGTGTATTTGGTTCATTTCAATCGAAAGCTTCGGGTTTCGACTACGACTACTCTCCAACCAATAATCATGTTGATAAAAATTACTTTTCTGGCATTGCTCCTTCCAGAAGTAATTTTATTATTGGAGCTGGAATGTTCTGGAATTTTATGTCTCCCACCAAAATCAATCATCAGATTCAAGCACAACAATTTATGCGTGAAGGCTTGAAAAATGAATATGATTTAATAGAAAATCAATTACAAAACCAAATGATTTTAGCCGACCAACGCATTGAAAATGCTTTATTGAGCTACAAGGAATCGCCGATACAATTAGAAGCTGCCCGTAATGCTTATGAACAAAAAGCAGTACTGTATAAAAACGGACTTTCAAATATCATCGACCTTACCCAAGCACTATTCGTTTTGAACAGGGCAGAAACCAATATCAGCGTTGCCTATGCCAACGTTTGGCAAGCTTTAGTTTTGAAAGCTGCCAGCAACGGAGACATCGATTTACTCATCAAACAAGCTAGATAATAATGAATTTAATCAAAACAGCCCTACGCAAACCTATCACGATACTTGTATTGGTGGCGGGTTTGTTGTTCTTTGGTATCAATGCCATCAGGAATATCAAAATTGATATTTTCCCTGATATGAATATGCCCGTGATTTATATTTCACACCCATTTGGTGGTTATACGCCTACACAAATGGAGTCTTTTTTTGGGCGACAATACGTTAATCTTTTACTCTATGTTTCGGGTGTTAAAAGCATAGAAACCAAAAATATACAAGGTTTGACCTTAATGAAACTTACTTTTTATCAAGGCACAAACATGGCTCAGGCAGCGGCAGAAGTATCTGCTTTTAGTAATCGAGCGCAGGCTATTTTCCCGCCTGGTTCACAACCGCCGTTTATTATACGCTTTGATGCTTCTACTTTACCCGTTGGGCAACTGGTTTTGAGTAGCCCCATCCGTTCAAATAATGAATTATCAGACCTTGCCAATACTTATGTTCGTTCGTCTTTTAGTTCGATTCCGGGATTGATTTCGCCAGCTCCATTTGGTGGAAACGTTCGAACAGTAGTAATAAAAGCCGACCCAGAATTGATGCGTTCGCATAATATGACGGTCGATCAAATTGTAGAAGCCATTCGTCTCAATAACCAAACTTCTCCTTCTGGAAATGTGCGAGTGGGCGATTATAATTATATGACGCCAGCCAACACGACGATAAAAGGCATCAAAGATTTTGAAAAAATCCCTTTGTTTAAAGGTGGCGTACAAAACCTTTTTCTGAGAGATGTCGCCGTGGTGGAAGATGCCGCCGATATTACAGGAAGTTATGCTTTAATCAATGGCAAACGTTCGGTTTACTTGGCAATTACCAAATCTGCCAATGCTTCTACTTGGGAAGTAGTCCAGAATCTGAAAAAAGCTTTACCTAAACTGCAAAGTCAATTACCCGAAGACGTTACGCTTTCTTATGAATTCGACCAATCTGTTTACGTAATCAATGCCGTAAAAAGTTTACTCTCCGAAGGAGCAATCGGGGCAATTTTAACAGGTTTAATGGTTTTACTCTTTTTGGGCGATGCCAGAGGGGCTTTGATTGTCATCCTGACGATTCCGACTTCTATTATTGCGGGTGTACTTTTTTTACAGTTATGCGGGCAAACAATTAATATCATGACGCTAAGTGGACTTTCATTAGCGATTGGTATTTTGGTTGATGAATCCACCGTAACGATAGAAAATATTCACCAACATTTAGATTTGGGCAAGCCCAAAGCTTTAGCCATTTGGGATGCCTGTAAGGAAATTGCCTTTCCTAAATTGTTGATTCTCTTCTGTATTTTGGCAGTTTTTGCCCCAGCCTTTACGATGACGGGCATTCCAGGAGCTTTGTTTTTACCCTTAGCTTTAGCGATTGGGTTTTCGATGTTGGTTTCATTCCTTTTGTCACAAACCTTTGTGCCAATTATGGCAAACTGGTTGATGAAAACGCACGAACGCCCACACAGTACAAATTTACCCGATAATGAAGATTTCATTGCTTCTAAAATAAGTGTCGCTTCTGAATTCAATCAGATTACTCAGAAAAAGGATTTTGTAGAACATCCTCCTAAAAAAATCAGTATTTTCGACCGCTTCAAAAATTCATTTTTATCAATGCTTGAAAAGATTTTTCCTTATCGTAAAGCATTGGTTGTAGCCTATTTAGTCGTGATTTCTGGCTTTGCTTTTTTACTGTTAAGTACTATTGGACGAGACGTTTTACCGAAAACCAATGGCGGACAATTTCAAGTACGTTTAAGAGCCAAAGAAGGAACAAGAATTGAACGAACCGAACAAAAACTGATTCAATCTATCGCCATTCTTGAAAAAATGGTTGGCAAAGAAAACGTAGAAATTACTTCTGCTTTCGTCGGGCAACACCCCGGACTTTTCTCTACCAGTCCGATTTACTTGTTTATGAGTGGTCCACAAGAAGCCGTTTTACAAGTGCAACTCAACGAACATTTTAAAGTAGATTTAGAAGAGCTAAAAGATGATTTCAGAAAGAGAATCAAAGCAACCATGCCAGATTTGAAGCTTTCTTTTGAACCAATTGAATTGACAGATAAAATCCTGAGCCAAGGTTCGCCAACGCCAATTGAAGTACGTTTGATAGGAAGAAGTAAGAAAAACAATGAAGAATATGCCAAAAAATTGATTGCCAAATTAAGTGAAATCAATTATTTGAGAGACGTACAATTGGGGCAATCCATCAAATATCCAGCGATTAATATTAATATCGACCGAGTACGGGCTTCGCAATTGGGAGTAGATATGGGTGAAATTTCTCGCACCCTTACTGCCTCAACTTCTTCGTCTCGTTATACTGATAAAAGTGTTTGGGTCGATGAAAAATCAGGTTTGACATACAGTGTGCAAGTACAAATTCCTGAAAATAAAATGACCAGCATTGGCGATATCGGCGAAATTTCTTTACAAAGAAATGCGATAAGACCTGTTCTGAGCGACGTAGCAACGATTCAAAGCGATACAATTTATGGTGAAAATGATAATTTGGGGGCTTTACCAACGCTTTCAGTAACTGCCAATTTATACAAACAAGATTTAGGAACGGCAACAGAAGATGTACAAAAAGCCATTGCTTCGCTGGGCGAATTACCGAGAGGTTTAACCATTGAACCTATCGGTTTAAGCAAAGTATTGACAGAAACTTTAGATAGTTTACAAGCTGGTTTATTAGTTGCCATTGTGGTGATTTTCTTGATGTTAGCGGCTAATTTTCAATCATTTAAAGTTTCTATCGTTATTCTTACCACCATTCCAGCCGTAATTTTAGGGGCTTTATTGATGCTGAAATTAACGAATTCTACTTTGAATTTACAATCGTACATGGGCATTATCATGTCTGTTGGAGTATCCATTGCCAATGCGGTTTTGCTGATTACGAATGCCGAGCAACTCCGAAAAATAACAGGAAATGCTTTAGAAGCCGCCAAAGAAGCAGCAGCCTTGCGTATTCGTCCGATTTTAATGACCTCTGTGGCGATGGTCGTGGGGATGATTCCGATGGCTTCGGGTTTGGGCGAAGGTGGCGACCAAACTTCACCGCTGGCTCGTGCCGTGATTGGCGGATTGATTGCCTCAACTTTTGCCGCTTTAATTATACTTCCTTTGGTTTTCGCTTGGTTTCAAGAAAAAACGTCCACAGAATCTGTTTCGCTCGACCCAGAAGACAAGGAAAGCAAACATTATATTCCTACGATTTATGAGAGTGGAATGAGTGAGTGAGGAGTCTTGAGTTTTGAGTGAGGAGTTTTGAATTAGGAATTAGTCTTTATAAAATTGTTGATTTCCGATTTGCAAAACGCTTTTCTTAGAAAAGTTTTATAAAATTTCCGAAATCAGAAATCCCAAATAGCCTTAAAACTTTCGTACTCGACTAATTATTAGTAATAAGTTTTGAATGATGAATTAAAAAAATATAAATAGCTGTTAGCTCACAGCTATTAGCTAAAAGCTAAATACAACCATGAAATCAAAAGCTATCAAATCAATTTTAACTGTCGCTGGCTTATTTTCTGCCACGATATTATTCAATAGTTGCGGACATTCGGAAGCGAAAAAAGAAGAAAAATCAACCGCAGCAACCGTACACAGTGTTGAAGTATTTTCGTTGGAAAAAGGCATGATGTCCACCAAAATTCAAATTCCGGGGGAATTAATTGCCAAACACAGCGTAGATATTTATGCCAAAGTAAACAGTTTTGTACAAAAAATGAATGTTGACGTTGGCTCAGAAGTAAAAGAAGGACAATTGTTGGTAACGATGGAAGCACCCGAACTTTCCTCGCAATTATCGGCATCGGCTTCAAGATTACAATCGCAAGAAGCGATGTATTCGGCAAGTAAAGCTTTGTACGACAGGCTTTTACAAACCAGCAAAACCGCAGGAACGATTTCGTCCAATGAGTTAGACCAAGCTTTGGCACGTAAAAATGCGGATTTGGCACAATTAGAAGCCGCCAAATCAAGCTATAAAGAAATTGCCGACAATAAGAATTACTTGGCAATCAGAGCGCCATTCAGTGGTTTTATTACGGCTCGTAATATCAGTGTTGGGGCTTATGTTGGCCCTTCTGGAAAAGGTTCTGAATTTCCGATGTTCACTTTACAAGACCAGAAAAAACTTCGTTTAATCGTCTTGATTCCAGAAGCTTATACTTCGTATTTAGGCGAAAAAAATGAGATTACTTTTACGGTAAAAGCTTTTCCGAGCGAAGTATTCAAAGCTAAAATTAATCGTTTGGCGGGTGCTTTAGACACAAAATTTCGCTCAGAACGCATTGAAATGGACATTGATAATAGTCAAAAGAAATTATTGCCGGGCATGGTTGCCGAAGTAAAAATTACATTTCCAGCTACTGAAAAAACTTTTGTTGTGCCAAAAGCTGCCGTTGCGAATGCCCCAGAAAAAGTATTTGTCGTAAAAATAGTCAATGGAAAAGCTGAATGGGTAGAAGTAAGAAAAGGCAGAGAAGCCGATGGAAAAGTAGAAATCTACGGTGATTTATCAGAAGGCGACCAATTGGTAAAAGTAGCGACCGAAGAAGTGAGAGAAGGCTCGGAGGTGAAGATTAAGAAGGATTAAAACTCATTTTTCATTAGGGCTGGACTTAAGTCCAGCCCTAATGAAAAATGAGTTATCTTTTTCTACCAAAACATTCTAAGGTTTACTTTCCAACCGTTGCTTTTGGTGATTGGTTCTGGGCAGCAGTTGGTACAAAATCTATCCATTCTAAACTGAATAAATCTTTGTTTGGCATTGTTGTTTTTACAAATACAAAATACAAATCGTGCTTACCATTCGTTGCTTGTAATGTAGCACTTTTTTCAACATAAGTATTCCAGTTTCCTGTTGGTTCATAGTTTAAAGTACTTAGCAAAGCACCCGTTGGTGAATCTGCATGTACCTCAATTGTTGCTCCTTTATCTCTTGAAGAATAACGGTAAGTTAATTGTTCTATATTTTTCAAGTCGATATTTTTCAACACAAAGTATGAACCATTATGAATACTTCCCAAACGTTTTCCTTGTCTGCTAACGTTGTTCAACTCATCTGCTTCGCTACCATAAACCTTTGTTGGACGCAATACCAACACATCTGTTTTATTCAAGGATAATACCGTCTTTGTTTTGCCTTGTGGTGCAACTAAAGAACCTTTATCAGTATATGAAGCCGTCAGCACGTAACGTCCTTCTTGTTCTTTTCCAACATGTTCTTTAAGCGTTATCGAACCTTTTTGAGGAATTCTGTTTTCAATAGGTTCGTTGCCTAATGACAGAATATACTTCACCATTTCAGTGGTTTCTTCACGAGAAAGTTGTGGGTGAGCACTCATTTCACGTTCGTCCCAAACGCCACCACCACCAATGATAATTTTATTTGCCAATTTAGCAATCGCCGTTTTATCGTCTCTATATCTTTTAGAAACTTCGGTAAATGATGGACCAACCGATTTTGCATTTACTTGGTGACAAGCCTTACAGTCTGAACCTGCAATTAATGTTTTTCCTAAACTGAAAGTAGAAGTCAATTGTTGATGTCCCATCAATGGTTCTTTGCTCACTTTTGGAATATAATTCAATACTACTTTTACACGTTTCGGGTCAATCAATTTATCTTCTTTGTCTTTCACACTTACGGCATATTTAAAAGGCGTTTGTGTTGGAATGAAGAAAGTACTGTTGTCGGTTGTAGCGATGGCTACTTCTGGTACGGTATTGCCCACTTTAATATTAATAGTACTTGTGCTACTTGCTCCTAATTGGTCTTTTACAGTAAGCGAAACTTTATAAATACCATTTTTACTGAAAGTATAAGTTGGATTTACTTCGTTAGAAATTGCCTTTCCTTCAAATTTCCATTGGTAACTTAATTTATCTCCTTTATCAAAATCATGGCTTTTATCTCCTGTAAACGCTACTTTAAAAGGTGCTAGTCCGATGGTATCCGCAGCAATTGCTTGTGCTACTGGCGTGCGGTTACCGCTATTGAAATCAACTTTCACTAAACGAGCATCTTCATTATCAATCCCATAAACTGAGCCATATTCTAATAAATAAACGCTACCATCTGGACCAATTTCCATATCTACTGGGCGACGGAAATCACCTGTAGTTGGCATAAATGCTTCCATTGATTGGTAATTTTGTTGTTCGTCTAAACGTACTGCATAAATCCAGTTACGCATCCAGTCATACACAAATAAAGCTTTATCATAATAAGCAGGCAATTTACTTGGGTTTGCCACAGAAGCATCATAATGATAAACTGGACCACCCATCGCACATCTACCACCTACTCCTAATTTTGGAAATTCAGCAGATTGATTATATGGATACCAAATCATTGCTTTTTGTGCTGGAGGCAAATTTTTCATCCCTGTATTATAAGGAGAATTGTTCACTGGAGCATTGGCATCGAAAGGAGTCCCTACTTTTTTAGTCGCAAAATCATATTGATTGTACGCTTTGTTGTCGCCTACAAAATATGGCCAACCATAATTCCCTGCTTTTTTCGCTTGGTTGAATTCGTCATAACCACGTGGGCCTTGTACGCCATCTGTTCCAGCATCAGGACCGATTTCACCCCAATATAAAATTGAAGTAGCTGGGTCAACTGAAATACGGTATGGATTACGACATCCCATTACATAAATTTCAGGACGAGTACCTTCCATTCCTTTCGGGAATAAATTACCTTCTGGAATCGTATATGAACCATCTGATTCTACATGAATACGAAGAATTTTTCCACGTAAATCATTCGGATTTCCAGCCGAGCGTTGTGCATCAAAAATTGGTCTTTTTTCTCTTTCGTCGATAGGTGCATGTCCGTTTGATTCAAAAGGCACTGTATTATCACCTGTTGAAATAAACAAATTACCGTGAGCATCCCAAGCCATAGAACCACCTGTATGCGCACTTACTTCTAAATCAAGTGGAAATTCAATGATAGATTTTTCACTTTCAATATCAAGCGTACTATCGTCATTTACTTTAAATCTTCCGATTCTCTGTTTGGTTTGTCCTTTGTCTTCTATCGTATAGAAAAAATAGAGATAATGATTTTGGGCAAAATTAGGGTCAATTGTCATCCCTAATAAACCATTCAAATATTTATCAACCGCTTTTACAGGGAAATCGTACAATAATCTTGTTTTTTTCTGTACGGGGTCATACACATAAAATTTTCCAGCTCTTTCTACAAAAAAAACACGACCGTCGGGTGCAACTGCCAATTCCATCGGTTCGTTGAGGTCATTAGAAAGTACGCTTTTTGTAAAGCGATTTTCTTCAGGTCGGTTTAGCGTATCAGCCCACACCTGAGCCTTCTCGGCTTTTACTTGCGTGGTCGTAGCGTCATGGGTAAGAGAGCTTAAACCTAGAAATGCTCCTAGATATAAACTGTATTTAGCGAAAGTAATAGACATTGAGTGTTTATTAATTAAATAATAGAATACAAAGATTTAGCACCTCTACAGACAAAGTGATTATTCAACAATTGTATTGAATAATACAAATTTATAAAGTAGAAAGCATAATGCTGTCTGGTTTTTCGTCAAAATTAGGGGGTAAACTAATCCTGACTAATTGCCATTTACAAATACTATATTCCTTAAATAGAACGATTTTTTGATTTAATACTCTTTGTAATGAAAAATTGTTGTAGAGAAGTAAAATAACCTTGTAAAGATTAAGTAGGTGTACAAAAGTTTTAAGGTATTTTCTCCTAGGATAAAGTATGATGTAGCGGTAACTCTTGCAGTTACCGATTGACAATTAATTGAGATAAGAAACGGTAACAATAAAGGTTTCAACTACATGTAATCTATGCTATTGCATTTTTGAATCCCAAAAAACAAAAAAGGCTTCACGGTGAAACAATTTCACGGTGAAGCCTTTTTCAATTCAAAATATTATTTTACTCTATTGCTAAATCAGTTGCTGATTCCTTCTTTTTCTTTCCTCCTGCTATTTTTTCAATCAATACAAAAAGTACTGGTACGACGAAAATCGCTAAAGAGGTTGCGGCCAACATTCCACCAAATACTGTCCAACCAATGGTTTTACGAGATTCAGCCGCTGCACCACTGGCAAATGCCAAAGGTAAAACGCCAAGAATAAAGGCTAGGGAAGTCATAATAATTGGTCGTAAACGTAATTGTACGGCTTCTAAAGTAGCAGGAATTAATTCCATTCCTTTGTCAACACGTTCTTTGGCAAACTCTACAATCAAAATAGCGTTTTTCGCTGCCAAACCAATCAGGGTAATCAAACCGATTTGGGCATAAATATTATTCGAAAGATTCGGTAAGAAAGTAAGCGTTAAGATTGAACCAAAAGCCCCAATCGGCACGGCAAACAATACTGAGAATGGAATAGACCAGCTTTCATACAAAGCAGCCAAAAACAAGAATACGAACACGATAGAAATTCCAAAAATTAATGTTGTGCTATCGCCTGCCTTTAATTCTTCACTACTCATTCCTGAAAATTCATACGAATAACCTGTTGGTAAAGTAGTTGCAGCGACTTCTTTCAAAGCCGTAATGGCTTGTCCGCTACTAAAACCAGGTTTTGGCGAACCGTTGATTTCAATAGAACGATAAACGTTATAATGCGAAATCAAGGCAGCATTTTCCACCACTTTTGCTTTTACTAAAGCTTTCAATGGCACCATGTTTCCAACGTTATTTCTTACATAAAACTTTTCGATTTTCTCTAAAGAAGAACGGTAGCTACTATCCGCTTGCACCATTACTCTAAAGTTTCTACCATATAAAGTAAAGTCGTTGATATACGAACTACCCAATAAAGTAGAAAGCGTACCAAAAACATCAGATACTTGTACACCTTGTTTTTTGGCTTGGTCACGATCTACATCAATCTGATAACTTGGCGTGCGTGAACTAAAGAAAGTAAACGCCATACCAATTTCTGGACGCTGATTGACTGCCGCCAAAAATTTACGAGCTACTTTTTCAAATTGTTGAACATTATCGGGACTGGTTGTCTGTAAAAGTTCAAAAGTAAAACCTGCCGTTTGCCCTAATCCAGGAATTGCTGGCGGTGCAATTGCAAGGACTCTGGCTTCTTTAATATCAGCCGTACTCTTTTTAATTTTTTCAATCACTGCTTGTACTTGATGCTCCTTCCCTTCTCTATCCGACCAAGGTTTTAAGTTCACAAAGAAAGTACCAACGTTTGTTTTGTTAGAGAAACTTACGATGTTCAAACCAGCAATACCACCGACTACTCTTACTTCTGGCAATACTTCCAAACGTTTCATAATAGTTTGAAACAAAGCCACGTTTCGGCTGGTAGAAGTAGCTTCTGGCATTTCGTAAGTTACATACAAACGTCCTTCATCTTCAGTAGGAATAAAGCCTGTTGGCTTTGTTTTGAACAAATATCCTAAACCAACAAATAAGCAAACCATCATCACCAAAACCATTGGCGTTGCTTTAATCCACTTCGCCACACCTCTTGTATAAGAATGAGAAAGGCTATCGAATTTAGTATTGAACCAAGCGAAGAATTTTTCTAAAGCATTTTTTTGTGCATTTTTATCTTTTGATGGTTTCAGCATAATTGTACACAATGCTGGCGTTAAAGAAAGTGCTACAAATGCTGAAAGAATTACTGAAACCGCAATAGTAATAGCAAATTGTTGATATAATCTACCAACGATACCCGGCACAAAACTTACCGGTACAAACACCGCAGCAAGAATTAAAGCAATAGCGATTACTGGACCAGAAATGTCTTTCATGGCTTTCTTCGTTGCTTGTTTTGGCGTCATTCCGTATTCATCCATATTATGCTGTACGGCTTCTACCACTACAATGGCATCATCCACCACAATACCAATTGCCAATACAAAGGCAAACAACGTTAAAGTATTAATCGTAAACCCAAATGGAATAAAGAAAATAAACGTTCCGATTAATGAAACTGGAATCGCCAAGATTGGAATCAAAGTAGCTCTCCAGTTTTGAAGGAATAAGAATACAACCAGAATTACCAAAATCAAAGCTTCAACCAAAGTATGAATTACTTCTTCAATAGAAACTTTTACCACTGAAGCAGACTCTAAAGGCACAACGTAGTCAATATCTTTCGGGAAAGTCTTTTTCATTTCTGTCAAAGCCGCTACAACTCCCTCGTATGTTTTCAAGGTATTTCCTCCTGGTGCTAGGTAGATAATTACAAAAGCTGCTGGTTTACCCGAAACAAAGGCATTTACACCATAATCAAATCTTCCTAATTCTACCCTGGCAACATCTTTCAAATACACAATACTTCCTGTAGCTGGTACAGTACGAACGATAATATTTTCAAACTGGTCTTTTGTGTTTAAACGACTGTTTGTCAAAACGCTATATTCAAAAGCTTGCGTTGACGGTTGTGGATTTCCACCAACTGTACCTGCTGCAATCTGTAGGTTTTGTTCTGCTAAAGCCGCTGTAATATCACTTGGAGTCATACGCATGGCTGCCAATTTTTCTGGATTCAACCAGATTCTCATCCCAAAATCATCCGCTCTTGATACAATATCTCCTACTCCTTTTACTCTTTGAAGAGCATCTTTTACGTAGATATTAGCGAAGTTTCCGATGAATTTTGCATCATGCGTGCCATTTGGCGAGTACAAAGCCAATGCCATCATGATACTTGGATTACGCTTACGAACCGTTAATCCTAAACGTTTTACCGCATCTGGTAAAGTTGGTTGTGCCACACTTACACGGTTCTGCACATCCAGTGCAGCAATGTTTACGTCTGTACCAATATCGAAAGTAACGTTAATACTACTTTGTCCGCTACTGGTACTGTTACTCGACATATACGTCATGCCCGGCGTACCGTTGATTTGCGTTTCAATCGGTGTGGTGGTGGTTTGCTCCACCGTCTGGGCATCTGCTCCTGTAAAGTTACCTGAAACAGTAACGGTTGGAGGCGTAATATCTGGATATTGTGAGATAGGCAATGTAGTCAAGGCAATGATTCCTACGATGACAAGCACCAATGAGGTAACAATTGCGGTGATTGGCCTTTTTATAAAAACATCTGCTATCATTTCTATATTTTTTAATTTTTTTGAGTCTTTATATTGATAAGTTTATGAGTGCTGAGTTCATGAGTTTAAAGTTTATAAGACATGTTTATGATTTTGAACTCATAGACTTTGTACTCATAAACCTCAACCTCATGCACTCTCAATAAGCTTATTTTTTCGCTGGTGTAGCCGAAGGAACTTCTGTTGTATAAACAGCACCTTCACGTAAATTTTGAATTCCTTCAACGATAATTTTATCGCCTTCTTTCAAACCATCTTTTACGATGATATTCGTACCCAAAGCTGTACCTAGTTGTACTCTTTTTTGCGTTACTTTACTGCTATCGCCCGGTACGTACACAAAGAATTCTCCTAATTGTTCAGAAATTGCTTTGTAAGGAATCACAACGGCTTTGCTTGAAGTACTCAATACTCTAACAGTTCCTGTCATCCCCGAACGAAGTAAATTTTTAGGATTAGGGAAAGCCAGTCTAGTTTTTATCGTTCCAGTTTGTGGGTCAACGGCTCTATCCATTAAAAGGATTTTTCCTGTGTGTGGATAAATATCTCCCCCAAATGCAAGTGTAAAAGTAGAATCATTGTTGGCTTTCCCTTTTTGGATTAAGTTGCTGAAGTAGTAAATATCTTTTTGGTCAACGTTAAAATCAACTGCTAATTGATTATCCGTAGAAACCGTATTCAAAATCGTTTGTCCTGCCGTTACAGCTGCTCCTTTTTTCACTAAAGAAATACCAATTGTTCCATCAAAAGGTGCATATACTTTGGTATAACGCACATTGGTTTGTACGCCTTTGATATTTGCTTTTGAAGCTTCCACTTGTTTTTTGGCTACTTCCAAAGCCGCATCTGCATTATCAACCAATTGTTTGGCTACGGCATCATTTTTTGCTAATTCTTGAAAACGGTTCGCATCTTTTTGTGCTTTTGCTAAATTGGCTTCTTGTACACTCAAATTTGCAACGGCTTGGTCGTAATTGGCTTCATATAATTGTGTATCAATTGAATACAACAATTGTCCTTTGCGTACTCTTGAACCATCGCTAAAATGTACGCCCGTAATAAAACCGCTTACTTGTGGTCGTAATTCTACCACATCCAAAGCCGTTACGGTAGCAGGATATTCATCATGATACGAAGCATCTGTTACTTGTACTGCTTCAATCGTTACAGGAACGGGAGGCAACGCTGGCATTTGTCCTGCCTTTTTATCACCGCATGAGCTTAATAAAAACAAAGCGGCAATGATTGATAATTGTGTTGATTTATCGAAAAACATATTGATTCTGTTCATTTATTTGTCTGTTATTCGTTGCTGTTTTACCAGAAGATTTTAATTCGTTTACAATGAGTATAGGCATATTTATTCCGCAATCCACACTCAAAACTCAGCATTAATATGTAAGTTGTCCTAATGATTTTTGTACATCTACTTTGCTAGATAATACCAAGTACAATGAATTATAATAATTGATTCTTGCCGTCCGAAGATCCGTTTCAGAAGTAATTACTTCCAAATACGTTTTAATGCCCGAACGATATTGCAATTGAATTAAATCATAGACTTCTTTTGCCAACTCCATGTTTTCTTTTTGTGAAAAAAACACAGCCAAATTACTTTTATAAGTAGCCAAAGCTTGTTGATATTCTGAGTTGACGCTCAATTTCAGATTTTTAACGTCTAAATCTACACGCTTGAGTTGCCATTCAGCAGAATTGATATTTGCCTTTCGTTTTCCTCCTTGAAAAATCGGTAAAGAAAGCGTTATGTTGGCGAAAGAGTTCGGATAATTATTTGAATATAAATCTGTAAACGAGTTATTCAAAAAGTTAAGATTGTACGCTCCGTTGAAAGAAACCGAAGGTAAATAACTCCATTTATTATACTTCAATTCCGCTTCACGAAGGTTTTTTAACGTAGCCAATTGCTTGTATTCGATGCGTGAAGTAAAATCTGATTGTTGTAAAGTATCAATCACGATGTCTCTGTCTAACTGTAAAGTATCATATACAATCACCAATTCTTCATTTTCAGGATATGCCATCAACGATTTCAAGTTTTGTAATCTTGCTTTCAATAATTCTTCGTTACTTTTCTTCAAAGCCAAAGTATTGTTCAAAGTAATGCTTACTCTTTTGTAGTCGATTTTATCAGTCGTTCCTGCATTGTATTGATTTTTAGCATCTTTCAAACTTCTCTGTAAACGAATAATGTCGCCTTCGGTTACTTTTATTTGTTGTTTCGTTGCCAATACTGCATAAAATGCTTTGGAAACATTCGCCGCTAAATTGATTTTAGCATTCGCTGTTGTTTGGCTCGCTTGCAAACGCACATCATTTTGACTTTTATTGGCTAAAAGTGCATCACGATTAAAAAGGTTTTGTGAAAGCGAAAACTGTGCTGCCGAAGTATTATCAACGCCCAATTTTACAGGGTTTCCGCCGATAATACTTGTCTGAACCAAAAAGTTATGCTGTAGATTGTAATTGAAATTGATTTGCGGATACCAATCGGCTAACTTACTCTTGATGGTATTTTCAACGATTCGCTGGTCGATAAATGACTGCTGAATTTGTGGATGATTTTTAATCGCATATTGTACTACATTCTCAAGCGTGGCATCATCTAATTTGGGCGTTGCCACAAGCTTTTCCGACGAATTTTCTTGAACAACCGTTTGGGAGTATAGATTCGAGGGAATTTTTAAAACCAATAACGTTGTCAGCAACATCATTGATAGTATTTTTCTAGTCTGACGCATGAATTTGATAGGTAAAATAAATTGTTTTGAATAAATATAAACGGGTTTACTGATTTTTTTGGATAATAACATGACTTTATAACCTATAAAAAATGATATTCGTTCATGAATTGAAAAAAATAGTCAATTTTGTTGTCTATTTTTTATAAAATAGGATTTTTGCACTTTATTGATAGCATCTTTTCTTTCTAAAAAATACGTTCTACATCAATGCTTACTCTTCAAAAGAGTTTATTACTACATGTTGAATTATGAGATACTAAGCATTAGAAATGGCTTCCAATACATTATAAACCTCCCTCAAATTTCAGCAAATTTGAGATTGACGAAACCTTGAAAACAAAGTTCTTACCTTTTTTAGAAGATGTTGTTATACAAATTCCTGTTATTTCTACCATTATTGCTGATGGCAATCGGTATTTGATAAAATTCAGTCTCCGCTTAATTGCTGATTCACAAAGAGCTAAACAAGTACAATCTATATTCCTCTCATTTTTCTTCAAAGTAAAATTTTTATAAAAACTGTAAAGGCATTGTAAAGTTTTTCCGCAAATTATAGATTAATTCTAATGAGTAATTGGACATAACTTATAAGATTACCCTTAGCTGTTTGTTTAGGATATTTGAGGTAATAACTTTGTTTGGTGAACTAAATATTGGATAAATCCTATTATGAATCTCCAATTTTCAAACTGGCAAAATCCATTTTTTCTTCTTTTAGAATTGTCCAAAAATTAATTGATTTATGACTAGTAAAAATAATAATTCAGACGAAGTTCTTGATGTAGTATTGATTGGAGCAGGAATTATGAGTGCCACTTTAGGGGCATTACTCAAAGAACTGCAACCAGATTTAAGTATAGAAGTGTTTGAACGCTTAGACATTGCTGCAGCCGAAAGTTCGGATGCTTGGAATAATGCGGGAACTGGGCACTCGGCTTTTTGTGAATTAAACTATACGCCTCAATTAGCTGATGGTTCTGTTGAAATTTCTAAGGCAATTGCAATTGCAGAGTCTTTTGAAGTATCAAAACAGTTTTGGTCTTATCTTGTACAGAAAAGAAATGATGTGTCGCCAGAGGCTTTTATCAAAAGTACTCCGCACATGAGTTTTGTTTGGGGCGAAAAAAATGTAGATTATTTACATAAGCGTTTTACTCGCTTACAGGAATCTCATTTATTCAACGGAATGATTTATTCTGAAGACCCACAAGAGCTTTCGGAATGGATGCCTTTGGTAATGGAAGGTAGAAATCCAGAGGAAAAAGTGGCTGCAACCAGAATGGATTTGGGTACAGATGTAAACTTTGGTGCTTTAACCAGAATTATGTTTGAAGACTTACAACATAATCAAAATGTTTCGATTCATTTCAATCATGAAGTAAGAAAGCTGAAGAAAAAAGACGGTTTTTGGAAAATCAAAGTAAAAGATTTGACAACTGGCGATAAAAGAGTTGTTAGAGCGAAGTTCGTCTTTATCGGTGCTGGTGGTGGTTCTTTACCATTATTAGAAAAAGCTGCAATTCCAGAAGGAAAAGGTTTTGGCGGTTTCCCTGTAAGTGGACAATGGTTGAAATGTGTAAATCCAGAAATTATCGAGCGTCACAACGCTAAAGTATATGGAAAAGCTGCCGTTGGTTCTCCGCCAATGTCGGTTCCTCACTTGGATACTCGTATGATTGATGGTAAAAAAGCATTACTTTTTGGTCCTTACGCTGGTTTCTCGACTCGTTTCTTGAAAAATGGTTCTTTGTTAGATTTACCTTTGTCTATCAAACCAAATAATATTTACCCGATGATTTCGGCTGGTTTAGATAATATTCCTTTGACAAAATATTTAATTGACCAAGTTCGTCAATCGCCAGAAGACCGTTTGGTAGCACTTAGAGACTATTTGCCAAATGCCAAAATGGAAGATTGGGAATTAGAAACGGCTGGTCAGCGTGTACAAGTAATTAAGAAAGATCCAAAACATGGTGGAATTCTTGAATTCGGAACAGAAGTAGTAAGTGCTGCCGATGGTTCGATTGCAGCTTTATTAGGTGCTTCTCCGGGTGCATCAACTGCCGTTTCAATTATGCTTACTTTGTTAGAACGTTGTTATCCAGAACAATTAAAATCAGGAGAATGGCAAGAAAAACTAAAGCAAATGATTCCTTCATTCGGTGAATCTTTGAGCAAAAATGCTGAATTAAGCGAAAATATAAGAATGCAAACAGCAGAAGCTCTACAATTACAAGTAGCTGTTTAATACTTTTATTTTTAGAGATAGAAAGTCAATTAAGGGAAACCTTGATTGACTTTTTTGTTTTACACCAATTAAAAGAGGATAGAAAAGAGTAATGAATACGTTTAAATTTAGACAATTAATCTTCATAAACGGCATTCAAATGTTTCAGCACAAACTTTCATTTTTACTCTTTTTGCTATTAAACATTTTCACTTTTTCAGGAATTACTGCTCAAAAAACACATTCCAATTTTAACGTGATAGGTTTTTACACTGCCAAGAACGACCAAGCCCATATTAGTTATGTACACGAAGCCAATAAATGGTTTGCTGAAATGGCGAAAAAACATCATTTCAGTTATGATTCTACTAATAATTGGCAAAACCTGAATCCTGATTTTCTTTCAAAATATCAAGTTGTACTCTTTTTGGACACTCGTCCCGAAACACCTGAACAAAGAATCGCTTTCCAGCAATACATGGAAAATGGAGGAGCTTGGATGGGTTTTCATTTTGCAGGTTTTGCCCTCAATAATTCTACTTATCCGCAAAATTGGGATTGGTATCACGAAAATTTCTTGGGTTCAGGCGAATACAAAAGCAACACTTGGCGACCAACTTCGGCAATACTAAAAGTAGAAAACCCAAAGCATCCAATTGCAAAACATTTGCCAAAAACCTTCGCTTCCGCACCAAATGAGTGGTATCGTTGGACGAATGATTTGCGAAAAAATCCTTCTATCGAAGTATTAATTGCTATTCATCCTGATAGTTTTCCATTGGGAACAGGTCCAAAAGCGCATGAAATTTGGCACAGTGGCGACTATCCTGTGGTTTGGACGAATAAAAAGTACAAAATGATTTACGTCAATATGGGTCATAACGATATTGATTATGAACACAAAACAAACGCAGATTTATCAAATACTTTTCAGAATAAAATACAAAGCCAATTGATACTTGATGGACTTTTATGGTTGGGAAAACCCTAATTCTTCAAATGGTCATTTTGACCATTTGAAGAAAATATCTTTTTTTGTTCCAATTTGGAAATATATAGAACAATTCCTTTATTTGAACCTATAAAACCTACTAAAACCCTCACCTTGAACTTTTCAGAACAACAAGTAGAAATCCTTGCTCCAGATGCCGCTTCTTTAAAAGCAGGCAGAGCATTATCTAATGCCAATCAGTGGTTGGCAAAACAATTTAGTGACCGTGTACTTTGGGGCGAAATCAAAGGAAGTGGTTCAAAACCCTACCGTACTCAAATTGATTTACAAAATATCGCTTATAAGTGTTCTTGTCCTTCATTCAAGTTCCCTTGTAAACATGGTATTGGCTTGATGTTGGCTTTTGCGAAACAACCAACGCTGTTTTCAAAATCAGACCTCGAACCAGATTGGGTAAAGGAATGGATTGATAAAAGAATCTCCAAAGCCGAAAAAATAGAAGTAAAGATTGAGTCTGAGTCTTCATCAAACACCGATGAAAAAGCCCAAAAGAGTAAAGAAAAACGCCAAACAGAACGCCTTTTACAAGTAGAAGGCGGTGTAGCTGAGTTGGAGTTATGGCTTAAAGATTTGTTAAGAGCAGGTTTTTTAGCTTTACCAAATAAAGATTCTCGTTTCTTTGAACAAATTGCAGCTCGTATGGTCGATGCAAAAGCAACAGGTTTGGCAGGACGAGTTCGGGCTTTTAAAGCCTTAAATTATCAGCAAAATAATGATTGGCAACAAGAATCGCTTCGGATTGCTGCCGAATTGTTTTTGTTGATTGAAGCCTTTAAAAATGCCTCAAAGCTATCTCTTGAATGGCAACAAAGTCTTAAAAATTTAGTAGGCTGGAATCAATCATCAAAGGATTTATTGCAAAATCATGAGGCAGAAAAAGTAAAAGATATTTGGATTGTGTTGGGACAAGAACAACAAGAAACTGAAGGCATTATTGTACAGCGAAATTGGCTTGGGGCTACAAAAACCAATCGTTCTGCCTTAATTCTCAATTTTGGAACACCCTTTTCTCCACTCGAAAATGCCGTTTTGCCAGGAGCTTTGATAGAAGCAGAATTGGCTTTTTTCCCCTCTGTATTGCCACATCGGGCTATTATTAATCTACAAAAAGGGTTTGTGGAAACATTAGAAATCCTCCCCGAAATGCTCAATGATTGGACAGCGGCTTTTCAATTCCGTTCAGAACAGCTAAGTAAGTATCCATTTGTGAATGATATTCCGATGATAATCAAAGATTTACGTTTTGTTTTAGGCAAAAAACAACCTATTCTCTGCGACAGCACCATGCACTATCATGAAATTAGTCTTTCTTGGGCAGAAGATAAAATGCTAACTCTTTATGCTTATGCTGGAAATACACCTGTGAATTTAGCAGGCGTTTTTAGACATGACGGCTTTTTGCCTTTGGGGGTTTTTAATGGAGACACATACTTAATGTTATAAATATGTTACAACAACTTATTAATACGGCACTACTTGGCACAGATAAAATGGTATTTGATGAAAAACTATTGCCAGAAAGTATCCGTAATATCATTGAAAAAATGCCAGAGACAGACAAAGAAGCACGGTTTTTTAAAACAGCAGCACTCTTGGCATTTTATGAAGTATCAGGACAAAAACCAAAGCGTTTTGTAGGGGAACTTCCGATAGAAATCCACGATGAGTTTGCTGAGGTAGCACCACAAAAGTTTGCTACTATTTTAAATGACATTCTGGAAATACAATACTACTTTAGAAATGATTTATTAGCCCTTTGGCTTGATAAATTGATAGAGCGAAAACAGATTTGTACAGCTAAAAACACAGTATCGCTGTTGAGTTTGGCAGAGAGTTTACCTAAAAAGTTTCATCCTAAAATCATTAAAGTACTTAGTAAAAATGGTTTAGATTTATTGGCTTTCAAAACAAGTATTACACAAAAAGAGCAACTTTCCGCAGAACAAATTTGGCAAGAAGGAAAACTTGCAGAACGACGTGAATTGTTTATTGAGCTTAGAAAAGAGCATCCTCAGAAAGCTTTAACCTTATTAGAAAATACTTGGAAAGAAGAATCACTCAATGATAAAAAAGCTTTTATTGAGGTCATAAAAACAACTTTTGAATCGTCGGATATCGTTTTTATCGAAAGTCTTATCCCTGAATTTACTTTTAAAGCAAAAGAACGTAAGACACAAAAAGAAATCAGACAAATGCTAAAAGGCTTGCTGATGGGCATTGTGAATACAGATACTTATGCACGCACGACAAAAGCCTTAGAAGGATATTTCAGCCATGAAAAAGCCAAAGGGATGATGGGGTGGATTGGCAAAGAAAATAAAGTATTATTATTGCCAGAACAAGATGATAGCTTTTTGAATATCAGCACGATGGACTCTGAATATGGCTTTGAAAAATCTCCAGACATTGCCATTTTTACAACAAATCAGTATTATTGGTTTGCTTGTTTTCTGGAATATTTACCTTTTGATTTTTGGACTCAGCATTTAGAAAAAGACATTGAAGCAACGGTAAAGTACTTTATTTCAGAAGCATTTACGGTAAAATTATCAGGGAAAAAATTAGCCGTTTTTTTAAATGCACTTATCAATAATGCACTTCACCACAAAAATATAGTTTTAGCAAAAGCCCTTTTGAAAATTACTTCTTTGAACGACCAGCTTCCGCTTTTGGCTTTATTGACTGAAAATGAGCGGGAAGAGTATATTCTTTCAAGCAAACAATTAACTTCTCTTCAAGCTTTAGAAGCTTGTTTTGGTAATTTTAATGGTACTTGGTCTGCTGATTTTTCAAATACAATCGTTAGAGAATGCTATGCTACCATCATCGAGCGGAATACTTATATTCCTGAGCAACTTGCTGTTTTTATGGTAAAACACTTGCATCCATCAGCCAGTATTTTTCTACTCAAGGAAAATGTTTATCCTTCCTCTACAAACCCTTATTACATCAAACATTGGGAAAAACATTTTGTAGAAGCTATCGTAACAGCCTTAAAAATAAAACAAAGAATAGATTTATAGGACATATTTTAAACCAGTTAGGACGTTCCGAGCAAGGTCTTTATCTTAAAACAATCATCGCATGAATCTTTTACGCCAACACGCAGAAGTACAATTTTCGGAAGAATTAGCCGAACTAAAAAAACAAGATACTGGACATTTCCCTGCCAACTGGTTATTAACGCCACAGGCAGTAGTGACGTATTTAATGGGTGGGAAGCTCAAAAATGGCTTTGAGGTTTCTCCAAAATATATTGGCGACCGTCGTTTAATGGAAATTGCCGTGGCAACACTTACCACAGACAGAGCTTTATTACTTTACGGTTTGCCCGGCACAGCTAAGTCTTGGGTTTCAGAACATATAGCCGCCGCCATCTCAGGCGATTCTACTTTATTAATTCAAGGAACGGCAGGCACAGGCGAAGAATCCATTCGTTACGGCTGGAATTATGCTCGCCTTTTGGCAGAAGGACCAACCGAAAGAGCATTGGTCACAACACCCATGATGACCGCTATGAAAGATGGAAAAATTGCTAGAATCGAGGAATTAACCCGTATTTCCGCTGATGTACAGGACACTTTGATTACGGTACTTTCAGAGAAAACAATGCCGATTCCTGAGCTGAGTATAGAAGTACAAGCGATTAAAGGTTTCAACGTCATAGCTACTGCCAATAACCGAGACAAAGGCGTAAATGAACTTTCGGGAGCATTAAAGCGACGTTTCAATACCGTTATTTTGCCCCTTCCAGAAAGTGCCAAAGAAGAAGTTGATATTGTGCGTAGGCGAGTAGCCAGCCTTGCTAAAAGTTTAGATTTACCAGTACAAGCTCCTGCTTTACAGGAAATTCAGCGTATTGTGAAGATTTTCAGAGAATTAAGAAATGGAGTAACCGAAGACGGAAAAACCAAACTAAAATCGCCGACAGGTTCGCTCAGTACTGCCGAAGCCATTTCGGTAGTGAATAATGGCTTGGCTTTAGCCGCTCATTTTGGCGATGGAAATATGAATGCCCAAGACTTAGCCGCAGGCATCATGGGTGCAATTGTAAAAGACCCAGTTCAAGATAAAATCGTTTGGAAAGAATATTTAGAAACAGTCATAAAAAGCAGAGAAGAATGGAAAGATATTTATCGGGCTTGTAGGGAGTTGTCGTAACCATATATCACTTATTTGCCATATTAATTTTAACCTTATGAACACGAAAGAACACGCTATTCAACAAGCTTATGATAGAACTCTTTGGCAAATTGAACACAGCAACCCAAATGAAGCTAAGGAGCTATCAAAATTATTGGATAATTTAAAATCTATTTTGTTGGGTGAAGTACCTGTACCAGCCAATTTTAGAGATATGATTATTGGCTTTGATAATCATAACCTAGTTGACTTTTTAAATAGTGCTGTTTCTCAAAATTATCAATTTTGGGATTATAAAGACCCTATCATTGAAAGCCTAATAAGACCTGCTAACCAAAACTCACGAGTATTTTGGCTAGTAAAAGCATTCATTTTTTATAAACTAGTATATTCTGAAACCGATAATTCTGATGATTTTTTAGTTTTTTTGCAAAAACAAGGATTCTCAAAAAAACAAATTGTGGATTATGTACTTCAGTATCAATATCATAATACATATTTTAGGGATATATATAATAATGATGGAAAGTCGGAAAGAAAATTAACCTCTTTTGCTAAATTCTTACTCAAACTTCTAAAGGAAAACAATAATATTCTTGGGATTTCTTTTGGGGAAAATTATATAGATTTAGTGGATAAAGCAGTATTTGATGACTACAATTCAAGTTCATTGAGGGATACTACACTTGAATTTTTATACGAATATTACCCTCAAGGGCTGGAAGGTAAATATGAGAAGTATATATCTCATTCCCAAACTTATGATAATAAGACAATACTTCAATTTAATTTACAAAATGCCCTTTTTATCCTTAATAAAGATGCTCAAAAACATGAAGAGATAGTTTTAAATACCATGTTCAAAGCCAAGTCTCGATTTCATGAGCGGTTTTCAATTTATGCTAAACTGAACGAAAGTTTTCCAGACAAATATCAAGCGAATGCACTTAGACTCATTGAGGAATACATGAATACAAGAGCTAAATCTACTTTTTATGGTGATAAAACATGGAATATGATGTACGATAGTCATACCACTTATGAACAAACATATTACAGTTTGAGTGTCGCTATGACAAAATTTTTATTGAAATATGATACTGAAAATGCCCACGATAAAATACATAAATACGTTCTAACTTCAGATTTTTTATATCCAGAGTTTATACAATTTTTAAGTATAGAATTTAAAGAAAATAGCTTAGAATATTTAGGAAATGCATTACAAAAATCAGCCAAGTACGTAAGAAAAGAATACTTTTCAAGAATTTTGGTTGAATTAGAAAAGTATAATTTCCAATCTATCGAAGATAAGGTTTGGGATTTTGCTGAAAATCATATTATTAAAGCCAATCGAATATTAGCCGCTCAAACGCTTAGTAAATTAGGTGATGTTGTTTTTGAAAGAGCTAAAGGATTATTAAATGCAAAAACTGCCGACAGCCGTATCACAGGAGCATTAGTATTATCGTACTTGAATACGAATACCGCTTTAAATGCACTCAAAGATGTTATTGACACAGAGAAAAATGATGATACTCGTGATATAATTTTAGATACACTTTCAGAACAACTTTACGGGGAAAAACTAACACTTCCGCAACTTCAAGAACTAATACAAAAAGCAGAAAAGCGAGGTAAACTTGGCAAGTTTACCGAAAAATGGGTTGATGAAAGTACATTACCCAAACTCTTTTGGGAGGAAAATGGCACAGAACTAAATCAATCACAAATTAGATTTCTCTTTTATCGGATGGCTCGAAGCAAAGGGCTAAATTCTGATATTGAAGCTCGCCAAGTAATCAATGCGTTGGATAAAAGTAAATGTGGTGAATTTGCTAAGAAATTGGTTCAGGCTTTCTCTGAAAGTGGCTCTAATACAAAATTAAAGTATTATCTCACTACTGGAGGTCAAATGGGGGGAAATGAAATTTTACCCATATTGAATACCATTTTTAGGAAAAGTATGGAAGAAAAACGCTATAAAATGGCTGAATATTCCGTGGAAGCAATGGCAATGGTTGGTACGAATAAAGCACTACGAAGCGTTGAGGTGATTTCGAGGAAGTTTGCAAGTAAACGTCCTTCCGTAAGTGATAGTGCAACACAAGCACTGGAGGCTGCCGCACAGGAATTAAATATAACTGCCGATGAGTTAGCAGATAGAATAGTTCCAGACTTTGGCTTTGATGGCTTATTTAAATTATTTGAGGTTGGAGGAGATGAATACCGTGCTTTTATCAATGCAGATTTTAACCTTTGCTTTTTCGATGAGGATAATAAAATGCGGAAGTCTATTCCAAAAGATACACCTTCTGATTTAAAAAAAGAGTTTAAAGAAATTGAAAAGGAAATTAGAGACATAGTAAAATCACAGAGTGGTCGCTTAGAAAAATACTTGACAGAAGCAAGATTTTGGGATGTTGAGCAATGGCAAACGTTTTTCTTACAGAATCCAATTATGTTTGTCTATGCAATGAAACTTCTTTGGGGTGTATTTGATGAAAATGACACCTTAAAAAATGTCTTTTATTGCTCAGATGATACTTCCCTTTATGATGAAAATGATGAAGAAATAACATTAAATCAGACCGATACCATTAGAATTTTACACCCAATTTATCTAACTACAGACCAATTAATTGCTTGGAAAGATAAAATTTACAAAATGGGTTTCAATGGTATATTCCCACAGCTCGAAAGGAAAGTTTTTCGTATCCTCGACGAAGAGAAAGATAAAAGCTATACTCGGATGCTTGCTAATATGGATATTCCAAAGGGAGCAGATTTTGTTGCCTCTACGATCGAAAAATATGGCTGGATTAAATCAAATGGTGATGGCGGACGAACGGAACTTACAAAGAAATTCAAACAACATGATGTTAAGGCATCTGTAAATATTGAAGGTTTATATGCTTGGTATCAAGGCGGAACAGCAACCGCTACTGTAAGGGATATTTATTTTATGGGAAAAGATTGGCAAGACAAAATTACACTCAAAGATATTCCTCCTATATTTTATTCAGAAGTAATTGCTGATATTGATAAACTCATTCAAGCTACTTAAACTATGCCTCTAACAATCCTCGGTATTCGTCATCATGGGGTGGGTTCGGCAAAAAATGTGGCTGAACGCTTGGAACAATTGCGTCCTGATATGATTTTGATTGAAGGTCCACCTGAAATTTCAACCGCTTTAGCACAAATTGGACATCCTGATTTGAAACCGCCTGTGTCGGTAATGATTTATAATACCGAAAACCCCAGACAGTCATCCTTTTATCCTTTTGCTGCTTATTCTCCAGAATGGGTTGCCGCCGTTTATGCCAATAAAAATAACATTCCTTTACGGGCAATGGATTTACCCGCTGCCATTGGGTTTCAGATAGATAATTTGAAACAAGAGGAAGCTCAGGCAATTACTGAACAAATTAATGAAACAGAAGAGGCTAATGTGCCAGATATTCCTCATAAGGTTTCCCCACGTGACCCACTTAGCTATTTAGCCGAAGTATCTGGCTTTAGTTCTGGAGAAGCTTTTTGGGAACATCATTTTGAAAAAAACTACCTCAAAGATGCTGAAATAGAACATTTTGAAGCTGTTGTTTTAGCGATGTGTTCACTCAGAGAACAAGGTATTTTATCCTCTTTAGACGAAGAGAACGTCTATCGTGAAGCCTATATGCGTGAAATTATTCGGAAAGCACAAAATGAATTATTTAGCAATATCGTCGTGATTTGTGGGGCTTGGCACGCACCTGTTCTTCAAGAGTTAGATAAATCGGCTAAAGCTGATACCAAGATTTTAAAGGCTTTACCCAAAACAAAAATCAAAGTATTGGCAACTTGGATTCCGTGGACAAATCAGCGTCTTTCGATACAGTCGGGTTATGGAGCAGGTATTTATTCGCCGGGATGGTTTGAACATCTCTGGCAAACACCTCAAGAGTATGATTTACATTGGCTGACCAAAGTAGCAGCAATTTTCAGAAATAAAAATGTAGATATTTCTACGGCTCATATTATTGAAGCCGTTCGTTTGGCAGAAAGTTTGGCTGCTCTCCGCAATTCGCCTAAAGTCAGTTTAGACGAACTCAATGAAGCCGTCTTGGCTGTTATGTGCATGGGCGATGCCATCATGCTAAATTTAGTTCGTGAGGAATTAATTATAGGAAAAAAATTAGGGAAAGTACCTTCAGATATTCCAAAAGTACCTTTACAAGAAGATTTTGAGCGAACCATCAAATCGCTTCGTTTACCCCTTACTGCCAATGCCAAACAATATGACTTGGATTTACGCAATGAAAATGATTTAAAAAGAAGTGTTTTCTTGCATCGTCTGGAAATACTACAAATTACTTGGGCAAAACGAATAGGAAGCAATAGTAAAGGTACTTTCAAAGAATCTTGGAAGTTGGAGTGGGAGCCTGAAATGATGATTTCATTGATTGACAAAGCATTTTTTGGCAATACAATACAATTGGCGACTCAACAAACAATTCTTTATCAATTAGTAGATGAAACTTCTGTTGGAAAAGTATCCGAATTAATTCAAAAAACCATTCCTGCTGAATTATTCGACATCATCGAAAAACTGCTACAAAAAGTAAACGACCTCGCTACGATTTCAGCCGACATCATGGATTTGATGTTTGCTTACCCGCCTTTGGTGCAAGTAAGTCGTTATGGGAATGTTCGTAAAACAGACCTTTCAATGATTCAAGGAATTGTTGAAAGCCTCATTACCAAAATAGCGATTGGTTTACCAAATGCTTGTTATGGATTAGACGAAGCCAATGCCGAGAAGATGTTTCAAAAAATTGGACAAGTAAACGAAGCTGTACAATTGAGCGACAAACCCGAAATTGACCAACTATGGATGGACGCTTTGAGTAAATTATTAGCAAAATCAGGCGTAAATCAGCTCATAAAAGGCTGTACTTGTCGCTTATTGTTGGATGCACAATATCTTTCAGAAGAAGAAACAGACAAACAATTATATTATTCATTATCCGTGAATAATGACCCGATTGAAGTAGCCGCTTGGGTTGAAGGATTTTTGAAAGGCAGTGGAATGATTTTGATTTATGACCATAAACTCTGGAACCTGATTTACCGTTGGGTAGCCCAAATTCAAGAAGATGTTTTCATGGAATTATTACCCATTTTACGCAGAACATTTTCCAAATTTGAATACGCCGAACGTCGCCAAATTGGCGAAAAAGCCAAAGAAGGAATTATTACAGATGATTATTCAAGTACTTCAAATACAGCAGAAGAATTAGACGAAAAACGAGCAGCAATGGTTTTGCCTGTGTTGGAAATGTTAATGGGGATATAATGGAAAACGAAACACAACTCAAAAAATGGCGGTTAATTCTGGGTGGAGATGAAGCCGATGGTATCGGTTGCCAATTATCGGATGCAGAAATACAGATTGATAAAGCTCTGACGGCTTTGTATGATTTCGATAAAAAACAAAAATTCGATTATACTCAGTCGAAAGGTAAAGGTGGTAGCGAAGGTTCAAGCCCAAGTGTTGCTCGTTGGTTGGGCGATATTCGCAATTATTTTCCGCAATCGGTTGTGAAAGTCATGCAAAATGACGCTTTGAAACACCCTCAATTGCAAAGAAAAATGATGCTCGAGCCCGAAATTTTAGAGCAAACTACGCCCGACGTACATTTGGTGGCAACTTTGATGGAATTAGGAAAATTGATTCCCGAAAAAACAAAAGATACTGCTCGCCGAGTAGTTGAAAAAGTAGTGGATGAATTGATGCAAAAATTAGAACAAAAAACGGTTACTGCTTTATCGGGTGCTTTAAGCCGTTCTGTTAGAAATTATCGTCCACGTTACAATGAGATTGATTGGAATGCCACCATCAAAAAAAATCTAAAACATTATCAGCCTGATTACAAAACGATTATTCCTGAAGTCAAAATTGGTTATGGACGAAAAGCAAAGCGTTCGCTCAAAGATATTGTACTTTGTTTAGACCAAAGTGGTTCTATGGGAACATCGGTTGTGTATTCGGGTATTTTCGGAGCAGTGATGGCTTCTTTGCCGAATGTGAGTACTCGAATGATTGTATTTGATACACAAGTAGCCGACCTTACCGAAGACCTGCAAGACCCAGTTGATTTACTTTTTGGCGTACAATTGGGAGGTGGAACAGACATCAATTTGGCTTTACAGTACTGTCAGGAAATTATTAAAAAGCCCGATGATACAATCTTGGTTTTGATTACAGATTTGTTTGAAGGAGGAAATCTTGAACAAATGAAAAAACGAGCCGTTGCTTTAGTAGAATCGGGCGTACAAGTGATTTGTTTGTTGGCACTAAATGATGATGGAAGTCCTTCTTATGAGTCTTCGGTGGCAAAATTCTTTTCAGAGCATTCAATTCCTGTTTTTGCCTGTACTCCTGATATGTTTCCAGATTTGATGGCTGCGGCTATTCAGAAAAAAGACTTATTTCAATGGGCTGGTGAAAATGATATTGTTTTAAAAGGTATTTAGTAAAGTAATCAAAAATCTTTTTCGATGTTTTTCTACAAATGGTCATTTTGACCATTTGTAGAAAAACATCGAAACTTACTTCTATTATTCTTCTAAATAATCCAAATCCTTCCCGTGTGTCTCTTGAATGGTTAAAATAGAATAGAAAGCTATTGTAAAACAGATAGCACCAACAATGGCTGCCGAATGAAATACACCAATATCTCCTTTTAAGCTTGAGTACAATAAAGTCATACCAATTACTGTTCCACGTACCATATTGGGTACAGTAGTAGCGGCGGTAGCTCGGAGGTTTGTTCCGAATTGTTCTGCACCAATTGTCACAAACATTGCCCAGTATCCCACTGAAAAGCCCATAAAAACACAGACTGTATATAAGCCAGATGCGGTAGAAATTCCTGCGTAAAGGAAAATAATGCTACAAATCAAGGAAAGGCTTAATAGAATGGTAACAGCTTTTTTACGAGATTTCAATAGTTGACTAATTATTCCACTAGATAAATCCCCAATTGCAAGCCCAACATAACAAAACATAATGGCTTTGCCTGGTTCAATGTTTTCTGGAATACCTAATTTCTTTCCAAATTCATTGGCGAATGTGGCTAAAATACCAATCACAAACCAAGTAGGCATACCGATAGCAATACATTTTAAATATCGTTTAAGCTTATCAGCGTTAGTAAAAAGAGCAAAAAAATTGCCTTTACTAACGTGTTTTTGTTTTTTTAAATTTTCAAAAATTCCCGATTCAAATACACTGATTCGCATCAATAACAAAACAATTCCTAAGCCACCACCAATAAAGTAAGCATTTCGCCAGCCTCCAAATTGAGTTACGGTAAAATAAGCCGCCACCGCACCAAATAAGCCAATGCCTGCAACTAACGATGTACCTAAAGCTCTTAATTCTTTTGGTAATACTTCCGAAACCAACGTGATTCCTGCTCCTAATTCGCCCGCTAAACCTACACCAGCGACGAATCGTAAAATAGCATAAGTAGTAGGGTCTTGGATAAAACCACAGGCAATATTGGCAATAGAATAAGTAACAATAGAACCAAAAAGTACAGATAATCTTCCTTTTTTATCCCCTAAAACGCCCCATAAAATCCCTCCTATTAATAAACCGCCCATTTGCCAGTTTAGAATATCTTTTCCGACTGACGAGATTTCTTCATCATTCAAACCTAAATCTCGCAAGCTTGAAACTCGAACAATTCCAAATAAAAGAAGATCATAAATATCAACAAAATAACCTAAAGAGGCGACAATTACAGGAATACTCAGGAGATGTTGTAAGGGAGTTTTTGAAAGCGTATTAGTCATGTTCAATTTGTTAAAAAGGGTTTGTCACAAAAATCGTAAGGAAATACAATCAATCCAATTCTATTACAACAAAATCTAAGACTTAAATACATAAGACTTATGATTCTACCCTTTTACTCGTAATAATCTGGCTTTCCTTATACATCTAAAAACAATATTTGACATCAATCAGGTTTAAAGGAAACAATCCTCATGTGTTCATTGTGTTCCTCATTCCTAATATTGTAAAAATTTTAATAAGTATTTGTTCTCATTTTTTAGAATATTACGACCAAACACTTATAATCTTTCGTATATTTTACAGAAACATTTTTTTATTTTTTACAAAAAATATTTTGAAGAATAAAAGTTATGAGCATAAACTAAATAATTTTTAGCGTGATGTTTTAATTTTTTTTTCAAGAAAATCAGTGTACAAAAAACAAATCCTGAGAAAAAATTTTAATTATTTTTTAATATTTTCAAAAAATATCAAACATAATTTTTTAACTTAGGATAATAAATTCATCGTTTAAACCAAACAGTGTTTGAAAATTTACAAATAATACAAGAATTATCCTGTTATTATATTTTTTATTCACTCCATTTTTAACCGCCAATAAACAATGGAAAAACGCTTACTTTTTATTCTATTATACCTAGTTCCGCTTCTAGGTTTTAGCCAAAATGTTGAAAGAATCAAAATTGCTTCTATCACTCCTAGTGAAAATACAGGGCAAGATTATAGTCCATGGCTAAATGATGACTTGAATGATCAAGTACAAAGTGCTTGGTCTGGCAATTTCAAATGGGTTGATGTAACGCTTTCATTAGAAAGATCGTGCAAGGTTACTAAAATCTCTTTATACGATGCCCAAGGAACTTTTGAAAATACTCCCGTATCAATTTATGCTACTGATGGCACAAATAAAGTATTGTTAGGTCTTTTTAAAGGACTAACATATAATTCGTTTGTTGATATCTCTCTAGTTACTCCTGTTGATGCAAAAGCTATTATCATTCATAAATATGCCAATGATATTCCACAAAAAGTTCAAATCTATGGTATTCCGACAGGTGCCATTATTGTTCCAACACAACCTGTTGTAACTCCAGAGCCAGTTGTGGTTGCTCCAACAATCGCTGCAGAACGCATTAAAATAACTGCTGTAAAACCAAGCGAAGAAACAGGTCAGGACTTTACGCCTTGGTTGAATGATGATTTGAACAACTACGTTGAAAATGCTTGGGGAAGTAGTAACAATAAGTGGGTTGATGTAAAATTGACTTTAGAGAAACGTAGTAAAGTCTCAAAATTATCGTTGTATGATACCGAAGGGACTTTCACAGAGCATCCTGTATCTCTTTATGCCTTAGACGGAACGAATAAGACATTACTAGGTACTTTTGAAGGGCTTACTTATAAAACATTTGTTGATATTGTGGTTGCTAGTCCAGTTGATGCGGATGCCATTATTGTTCGTAAGTATGGAAATGATATTCCGCAAAAAGTATATGTTTATGGTTTTGCGGCAACAACTCCTGCTGTATCAACACCAGAAGAACCAATTGTAACACCTGAACCAGAGCCAGTTGTGGTTACACCAACGCCTACTCCAACAGAACCAACTGCTACCCCAGAACGCATTAAAATTATTGCTGTAAAACCAAGTGAAAATACAGGTCAAGATTTTACGCCTTGGTTGAATGATGATTTAAACAATTATGTAGAAAATGCTTGGGGAAGTAGTAACAATAAATGGGTTGATGTAAAATTGACTTTAGAAAAACGTAGTAAAATCACAAAAGTATCATTGTATGATACCGAAGGAACTTTTACCGAAAATCCTGTATCTATTTACGCTTTAGATGGAGCAAATAAAATACTTCTTGGGCTTTTCGAAGGACTTACTTATAAAACATTTGTTGATATTGTGGTAGCAAATCCATTTGATGCGGATGCCATTATTGTGCGTAAATACGGAAATGATATTCCACAAAAAGTATATGTTTATGGTTTAGCTGCCACAACTCCTGCTGTATCAGTACCAGAAGAACCAGTTGTAACGCCTGAACCTGATCCAGTTGTGGTTACTCCAACGCCTACACCAAGTCCTGTTGTGAAAGGTACAAAAATTACAATCGACCCTAAACGTTGGTATGAACTTAACACAATTGGACGAGGCTTAAAAGAATTAGTTGATGGCGATTTAACAACTACCGTTGAACAAAGTTGGGTAAAAGTAATGACGAATTACGATGCTTACTATCCACTGCTTGATGATGAAGAAATTACATTAGAAAGTATCCGTTTTTACGATGGTCAAGGGATTTTTACAAATGACCCAATGACTCTTTCTGTCATTACAGATAAATGGGAAAGAATACCTGTTGCTAAATTTACAGGAGAAGCTTATCAAGAATGGGTTGGTCCTAATCCTGCTAATCCTAATACTTTCATCTTGAGTAATCCCCCAACTGGAAAAATTAGATACTTGGTTATCAATACTCATGGGCAATATCCAACTGAAATGGAATTGTATGGTACACATAAGCAAAGTACTAAACCAGTAACAGTAGCACAAAACACCGTTAAAATGAGAGATGGTTTTGGTGCAAACGGTTTCGAATGGGATTTTTATAATCCTTTTGATGCCGATGAAATCGACGAAACAAAATTTAATGCAGTTAAATCTTTCACAGGTTTCCGCCATTATATAGACTGGGATAAACTGGAAGCTCGTGAAGGAAGCTATACTTTCAACCCTACATTTAATGGTGGTTGGGATTACGATAAAGTATATGACCGTTGCAAAAAACAAGGTATCGAAGTATTAGCTTGTATCCAAACAGCACCAGACTGGCTTGTGAATACTTATCCTGAAGAACAAAGAGATAGAAATGTTACTCCTGTTAAATACGGAAAATCTGTCACTGACCCTGCTTCTTATATTCAGCAAGCTCGTGTTGCTTTTCAATTTGCAGCTCGTTATGGAAATAATACTAATGTTGATAGAACCCTTTTGAGTGTTTATGACAAACCTAGATGGACTTTCGACCGTGTAAATACTGTTAAAGTTGGCTTGGGTGTAGTAAAATACATGGAATGTGGTAATGAGCGTGACAAATGGTGGAAAGGACGCAGTGCATACCAAACCGCTCGTGAACATGCCGCCAACTTATCTGCTTTCTATGATGGTCATAAAAATACAATGGGTCCTGGCGTTGGTGTAAAAAATGCAGACCCAACAATGAACGTTGTAATGGCAGGTTTGGCATCAGCATCAACTGATTATGTAAGAGGAATGATTGACTGGTGTAAAGAATTCAGAGGCTATAAAGCTGATGGAAAGGTTGATTTATGCTGGGATGTAATCAACTATCACCTTTACTCTGATGATGCTAATTCTAGCCAAAGTGGAACATCTAGTCGTGGTGCAGCTCCAGAAGTATCAAGTGCAGGGCAAACAGCTAAAGATTTTGTTCAAATGGCACATGATTATGCTTATGATATGCCTGTTTGGATTTCAGAATTAGGTTACGACATCAACCAAGGAAGTGCATTGAAAGCGATTCCAATCGGAGATAAATCAGAATATGTTACTCAAGCAGACTGGACGTTGAGATCATCATTGTTACATAACCGTTTGGGCATTGCTAAAACATTCTTTTATGAAATCTATGACGATAATTTTGCAAACCCTTTACATTTTGCTTCTTCTGGCTTAATTAATCAAGATAAAACACGAAGACCAGCAGCAGATTACTTATATCAAACTAATAAATTGATGGGAGAATATGTGTATAAAGAAACGATTTCTCAAGATCCAATGGTTGACCGTTATGAATTAAATGGTAAATCTGCTTATGTTTTATTTATTCCAGATGAAAAAGGTCGTACTGGAAGCTATACTTTAAATCTTGGTAATGTTTCAAAAGGAAATTTATACGCTCCAAAAATAGGTGCAGATTCTATGAGTGTTTCAGCACTTACTGGTAGTTCAGGAAAATTTACGTTAAATGTTACCGAAACTCCGATTTTCTTTATCCCAACGGGAACAGAAACAGTAACAGTTAAAACGGGAAGCGTTACTCCTCCCAAAGAAATGTTTAGCCTTGCTAGTACAGAGAAGTCTATTGACGAAATGCCAGCGTTAGCATCTTTAAATACATATCCTAATCCAACAACCGATTATGTATTATTAACCCTTGAAAACGAAAGCACAGAAAATTTAGAAGTAAAAGTAAGCGACTTAACATTGGGCAGAGTAATGATACAAGATGTTTATGAAAAAACTGGCGTAAAATTCTCTCAAAAAATAAGCCTTAGCAATTTACCTGTTGGAAATTATGCTATCGAGGTCGTTCAAGGTAAAGATCAAATGGTGAAAAAAATCATTAAAACGAATTAGAATAAACTTAGCTGCCCTATAATTTTTTTAGTGGCAGCTAAGTATGGTTTTCTTTTTCCTGTATTGATTAATTTCACATCTGTTCTGAAAACCGTTCCTAATTGCATTTGGCTACGTTGTTTTCGGGAACAGCTCACCCACAAAACTGGAACTTTTTGACCTTCTTTTGGGCGTACTCTTATCCTTTTACTTTTAGTATCGTAAATTGTTGATAAAAATATATCCTTAAAATAAATTGTTTCAGCCATAACCTTTTAGTACTTAAGCAATTACAATTTAACAAAAATCATTCATATTCAACAAAAGAAGACTTCTATTTATTTAGAGGTCTTTTGTCGTTTTAAAGCGGCTACTACTACCTATAAACTTTATTTATTGAGTAATATTTTACCTAAAAATAATTAAAATCATAATTTATATCAATAAGTTTATATAAATTTGCACGATTAAAGATTACTTAACCAAAAACAATTTAAAAACATTAAATGAGGATAAATCTGGTTTGATATACTTCAAGCAGAAAACTGTGCCTTATTTTAAATAGACAAATACCATGTCAAAATTAAAATACGTTTTCCTTTACTTATGCTGTATGATAAGTATGGATTTATTGGCTTCACCAGCCAAACAAGTAACGGTGGCAAAAGATGGTAGCGGAGATTTTAAAAGTATTCAAGAAGCTTTTGATGCTATCCCTTTTAATAATAACAGCCCTGTTTTTATCTTTGTCAAAAACGGCACTTATAAAGAAAAAATCGTACTAGATTCCACCAAAAATATGGTAACGCTCGTCGGAGAAAATGCCTCCGGTACTATTTTAACTTTCGATGATTTTTCTGGTAAATTAGGCACAAATGGTATAAAAATAAGTACTACCACTTCCGCATCTACCAGAATTGTTGCAGATGATTTTACGGCCGTAAACATTACTTTTGCAAATGGTGCTGGCCCTGTAGGACAAGCAGTAGCGATGTTGGTTGATGGCGATAAGGCTCGTTTTATCAATTGTCGCTTTCTAGGATTTCAAGATACATTATACCCAAAGCGTGCTGGTACTCGACAGTATTATAAAAATTGTTATATTGAAGGTACAGTAGATTTTATTTTTGGTTGGGCAATTGCTTATTTTGACCATTGCCAATTAAATGGTAAATTAGATGCAGGCTTTTTTACGGCTGCCTCAACACCAGAGAATCAATCTCATGGTTTTGTCTTTAACCGTTGTACTTTAACAGGAAGTGCCCCAGCTGCTACTTATTATTTAGGAAGACCGTGGCGAGATTATGCCAAAACAGTATTTTTGTGTTGCGAAATGTCGAACATCATTAAGCCAGAAGGATGGCACAATTGGCATAAAGTAAATGCTGAAAAAACAGCTTTTTATGCAGAGTATAACTCGAAAGAAGTAGGTGGAATTTCGCAAGCAAGAGTACAATGGTCAAAACAATTAGCAAAATCAGATGTCAAGAAATATACCGTTGAAAATGTACTTGGCGGAAATGACCAGTGGAGAGCAACAAAAGGACTTTCGAAACTGGTTAAAACAAAAGTTTAAGAACCCTCTTTGCTTTCAATTTGTAATTCAGCCTTGCGTCATTCTGATGCAGGGCTTTTTCTTGTTAATTACTCCTAGCCTCTTCTTGCTAAAAATCTTTCTTTCTAACAAAAAACACCCTATTTTTGCATTCTGATATGCAAAAAAAATCTTTCATAATACGGTTATTTAGCACATTATTGATGTGCCAAATATTGGTATTTTCTGTTTATGGAAGAACTTTGTCGGTAAAACAGGCACAGCATTTTGGTAAACACAAATGCAAAATTGAAAGCCCAAGCGAACAGCAAAACCTTAGCTCGAACATTCGTGTATTACTGGATTTAACTATTACAGACGAGCAAACAGCAATATCCCCCACCTTTTCTTGCATTCAAAATACCAATCCTTTAGCATTTCAGTTTGAAACGCCATCTCATTTCAAAAGATATTTTTATCAAATTTTATTCGAGCATTTTATCGCAAAAAATGCCCCTTGAAATACTTCTTCTAAAACAATTTCACAAAAGCTTTACAAAGTTTTTGATGATTTCACGTTATTAAATCTCTAGTTTTATCAGTTCATCCCTTTTCTTTTTTTAGAAAAATCTAAAAATGAAGGGTTTTCTCCTTACTAATTCCTGATTATTTTTTTCAGGAAATAATCCTTTTGTTGCTACATCAGGATTCCAAAATTATATCATTATGTGGAATACAATTGCCAAATTAATCATCCAATATCGCATACTCTGGATAGGAATCATTCTTAGTTCAACAGTATTTATGGGTTTTGAAGCCAGCAAAATCGAACTTTCTTATGAAATTGCGAGAATTTTACCTGCCTACGACCCTATCGAAAAAGAGTACCAAGATTTCCGTAAAACTTTTGGTGAAGACGGAAGTATCATGGTAATTGGCTGGCAGTCGCCAAAGCTTTTTGAATTAGAAAAATATCAAAACCTAGTTAAGCTAACGGAAGATATTAAACGATTGGACGGCATCAAAAACATTATTTCGATAGCTAATTTATACGAATTAAAACGCAATGATTCGCTAAAAAAGTTTGAAGTTGTGCCAATTCATGGCAAAACTTCTTCTATTTCTCAAGTACAATTAGATGCTATTCAGCAAAAAGTGTTAGCCTTGAAATTTTACGACGGCAAGGTAATTAATCAAGAAAGCAACACGGCTTTAATGGCAATTACTTTCAATGAAAAAACATTGAATTCAGCCAATAGAATTGCCATTGTGAATCAAATCAAAAAACTGGCGACAGATTACTCTATTAAAAATCAAACCGAATTACATTTTTCGGGTATGCCTTTTATCCGAACGGCTACGATGCTCAAGGTTTCAAAGGAAATGAAGCTGTTTATGGGTTTAGCCATTTTGATTACGGGTGTCATTTTATGGTTCTTCTTCCGCTCTGTTCGTTTTACGATGCTATCCATTTTTGTCGTATTAATCGGTGTAATTTTTTCTTTGGGAACACTTCAATTACTAGGCTACAAAATCACGATTCTTACTGGACTTATTCCGCCCTTATTAATCGTAATTGGCATTCCTAATGCTATCTTTTTAATTAATAAATACCAAGCAGAATTAATTCAGCATGGCGATAAAGAGTTGGCTTTGAGGAATATGATTACTGGTATTGGGCTTTCTACCTTCTTGGCAAATGTCACTACAGCCATTGGTTTCGGCGTTTTTTACTTTACCAACAGTAGCCTTTTGGTTGAATTTGGTGTTATTGCCGCACTCAATGTCATGATTACTTATCTGCTTTGTATTTTATTAATTCCGATTGCGCTGTTTTATATGGGACTGCCGAAAGCTCGTCACTTGAAACATTTAGAAGTAAAATGGATTAATAATTTTTTAGCAAAAATCAATTACTTGGTACATCATCAACGAAAAGCCATTTATTCGGTGGTTTTGGTTGTGGTGCTTATTTCGGCTTACGGCATCACGAAAGTACAAGTAATTGGCTATGTGGTGGATGATTTACCCAAAAACGACCCAATTTATACGGATTTAAGGTTTTTCGAGAAGAATTTCAATGGTGTTTTGCCTTTCGAAATCATGATTGACACCAAAAAACCAAATGGTGTTTTTGCAGATCAGGCACGTACTTTATACAAAATCAAGGCTTTACAAAACAAAATGAGAGCTTATAAAGAGTTCTCAAAACCATTATCAATTGTTGAGGCAACTAGATTTTTGTATCAATCATATCGTGGTGGCGATGCCAAATATTTTGTATTACCAAACGTGTTGGAACTTGCTAAATTGACAGAATATGTACAAAATGGTGGAGCTTCCGCAAAGCAATTCAAGTCGTTTTTGAATGACGATAAGAGTATTACTCGTCTCAGTTTCCAAATGGCAGATGTAGGTTCTGTACGAATCAAGGAATTGATGGACGAAATTCGCCCGCAAGTAGATGAAATATTCGACCCTAAAGAATATAAAGTGAGTTTAACGGGACACAGTTTAGTTTTCTTGAAAAGTAACGATTACTTACTTTCAAATCTTTACGAAAGTTTATTGATTGCCATCGGTTTGATTGCCATTGTTGGAATGGCTCTTTTCCGTTCTATTCCTGTCATTATTTTATCAAAACTTCCTTGTTTAATTCCCTTGGCATTAACTGCTGGTTTGATGGGTTTCTGGGATATACATTTTAAGCCTTCTACTATTTTGGTATTTAGTATTACTTTCGGAATTGCTTCCGACGGAACGGTTTATTTCCTAACTAGGTATCGTCAGGAATTATACGACAGAGGTCATAGCGTTTCGCAAGCCATCACCAACAGTATTTTTGGTACGGGTTTAAGTATGGTTTATACCGCAATTATTCTTTTCTGTGGTTTCTCAATTTTTGCAGTTTCAAGTTTTGGTGGTACTGCAGCAATGGGCGTAATGGTATCAATTACTTTATTGGTTGCGATGGTTACCAATTTGATTTTATTACCTTCTTTATTACTGACGATTGCGGATTATCAGCAAAAAAAGAAAACGGTTTAATAAAATACTCGCTAAAGTACTAACGTGTAATTAGTTATATGCCAAATAGGCTTTTTAGCTGTTTTTCATTTAAAATATCACGCTTATTAAAATTTATTTAGACTTATTTCAAATAATGCTTGATTTAATTCTTTTTGAAGATTAATTTTGAGGAAGATAAAAAATGGAAATCAATGTTATTTGCGAGTACTTACCAACATGAATTATTCACAACCCAAAAGGGAAGTGTTTTGCAATGCGATTTATCGAATAAAATTTACTTGAATTTTAAAGAATTGACCTTTTCTTTTAAAATTCAAGACTTTTTAGCTTTTCGAAGAAAAGTTCAAGCGGTTAATATTCATGAAATGATTTTTAACATTTCAGATCAATATGACTTTGAGATTCTTGAGTTTCCTCAAAATCAACTTTCGCTTAAATTAACTTTATGTGATATTGTTCAATTAAGAGAATTGCTTGATGGAGCAAGATTCGCTATTGAAATGTATTCTATGTTGCATGAAGTATTAGGAGACTACGAGGTTGTTTAGACTTAGTACAAATTCTAAGCATTTTTCTTCAATACCAAAGCTTTCTATTTCCTTTTTTAGTAATTTGACCTATATAAAAAAGAGAAACAACATGAAAGATTTATTAAGACTCCGTACTTCTCTTAAAGAGGAAATAGAAATAGCATTAAATGCTCAGTGCAAAATAGAAGCTGAGGCTTCTCAGCGATATTTAGCGATGGCTTCGTGGCTAGATAGAAATGGATATGCAAAATCAGCTGACTATCTTTACAAACAAGCTGAAGAAGAAAGAGAACATTTCTTGAAGATATTCAAATATATTACCGAAGTAGGCGGAACAGCCATCACACCAGTGATTGATGAAGTAGCACAAGAATTCGCTTCTTTAAAAAGCGTTTTTGAAATTGCTTTACAAAGTGAAATTGCAGTAACCATTTCAATCAATAAAATTGTAGCAAAAGCTCGTGAAGTAAACGATTATGCTACGGAAGATTTTATGATGTGGTTTGTAACTGAACAAAGAGAAGAAGAAAAGAATGCTCGCAGAGCCTTAGAATTATTCGATTTGATTGATTCAGAAAGCCCAACAGGGAAATTTGTACTGGATAAAGAAATCGCAAAAATTGGTAGCGACGAGTAATAAAAACATTGTAATTAAAAAGAGCTTTCTGAATTACTCAGAAAGCTCTTTTTAATTTAGCTCAAAATTATTTCCTTAAAAAGTTTGTCTGCTTGCCACATCGAAACCTCCGTAAACCATTGATTACTGGGTTGAAAACACATCACTGGAGCATGCTTGCAATGGTCGGTACATTCTATTTTCACGATACCGACGGTATCATCCATTCCATGCTTTTTGATAGAATCCTTCAAAAATTTACGAACATCTTTATGCTTACCGCACTTTTTACCATCGCATACAAAAATGGTTTTTTCTGGGAAACTCATCTCTTTATCAATTAAAATACGAAACAAATATACATTGATATATCTATTTCGTATTTCAATTTGTCTTTTATTTCCAATCAGAAACTAATACTTGTATTCATTACTCCTCTTATATCTTGTCTCTAAAATCTTTCTTCTTAACAAGCTAATTCTTAAAAGAATATAAATCACTATTAATCAAATACTTATTAATCACAGAACGAATTTCTGTTTGACGTTGAGTAGCATTTTTTACTTCTTTTTTCTTGAATCCTTCTACCAAATCATCCAACTCTTTCCACAACATTTTTCCATCTTCTGATTTAGCTTTTAAGCTTAAACCTTTGTTTTGAGCTATCAATTGTCCCCAAACGGCACGTACATCTACCCAGTACTCTCTGTTTTTTGCCCAAAAATCAATGGCTTGTTTACATTTAGCATCATCTATTTTTTGATAATCGTTCAAGCCTTTTTCTTGCGCCAATAATTTATCACCCGAAGCATCACGAATTACTTTATCGTTATCTTGTTCATGCAAATAACCCGCTGGCGTTACATGAATACGGTTATTTCTTCTTAATACTTGATAGTCAGAACGTTTTGTATATTCTCTTCTTGGAAGTGGTGCGTCTGTAATATTTGCCCAAAGGTGTTTTCCATCTTTATGAATCCACGAAGCCGTTCCTTCATAACGTGGCATATCGTTTACTTCAAAAACAGATTGCGTCCATTGTCCTTTTACTTGGTTTTTAGGCAATTGAGTTGCTTTCCAAGTCATTCCTTTATCAAAAGCCAACAAATCTGTGTTTTCGTATTGCCAATCTTCACGCCAGTGTTTTATCACCATGGTGTCATTTATGACCAACAAGTGCATCAACACTAATTTATCTTTACTTTCTTCATCTACAAAAACCCATTCTCTTCCGCCTGTTACGTAACGGTCATGAAATTGGTAATTTTTATCTGGAGCAAAGGTTTCGGCATAACTGAATTTTATATCAAAACAGCCACATTGACCTTTGATAGCTTTGATGTCTTCTGATTTTTGGGCATCTGCTAAGATTGATACTCCCATCAATACAATAGCGGTGAATAGTTTTTTCATGATATTTTTAACAATACTTTTTGTGATACTTCTTGGGGATGATTAATAGTTTTTGATTGTTTTTTTTCCTTTTTTCTTCGACCCCACCAAATGTAAAAACCTGTAATGGGCAATGAAGCGGCAATGAACGAAGCCATAAAAGCCAATATCATACCCGTAAGCCCAAGCACTTTACCGACGTGAATATCATAAATCATTGCGGTGAATTTTTCAGCACCTGTCTGTGTGTCGTAAGCTTTATTTTTGATTAGTTCACCACTTTTTTGGTCGAATGTCAAGAAGCTTCGTTTGATGTAATTATCAGCGTTGTGGTAAATATTGGCACGAATCGTCCCTTTGGCATTATCTTTTTCAGGAAGGTTAAACATAAAAACCTTCCCCGCTGGTACTATTTGATGTGCTTTGTCTGATACTTTCTGTAAAATGCGTGAAGTCTGAAGTGTCAATAAAGTATCTGAATTGACTGGTACTTCCTTGGCAGGAATAAAGCCTCCGTTTGCTGTCCAAATGACAGTCGCTTTGAACCAATCGAAAGCAAACCAAAGCCCAGTAAGTGAAATACATAATGCTAGTAATAAGCTATAAAAGCCTGGAACATTATGTAAATCGTAGTTTTTACGCTTCCATTGTGTTGTTTTTTTCCAGTCAAAACGAATACGTTGTTTCAGTGCTGCTTTATTTTTAGGCCACCAAAGGACTAAACCTGAAATCAATAAGACAATAAACATGACGGTACTCCAACCTACAATTTGTTTTCCGACTTTACCCAAAAGAAGGTCGTAGTGCAAACGCAAAACAATTGGAAACAGCGTGAATTTTGTGTTTTCTACATCCAATACTGCTCCGTTATAAGGGTTCAGATAAACCGTATAGTTGTACTCCCATTGTTGAAAGTAATTCCACCCTTTAGCATTGTACTTAAAAGCTACAAATTGGTAGCTTCCTTGTTTATCAACAGGAGTAACAATACGAGTAATGGACTTTTCTTTTCCTAATTGGGCTTGCGCAATTGCATGGAGATTATCTAATGGTAAAGGCTGTTTTTGTGCCGAAACATAAAGTTTATCGGCATTCCACCAGTTTTGAAGTTCCTGTTCAAAACAGTAAATACAACCCGTTACTCCCAATATAAACACCACCAGCCCGGATGCTAATCCGAACCAAAGGTGTACTTGTCCAATGATTTTTTTAATAGTCATTTTATTAAAATTTGAAAGACATACTTACTGCATAATTCCTTAATGGTTGTGCATAGCCATAAGCATCCCAGTTTTTTTGGTCTGTTAGGTTATTCATTTTTAGCCCAAATCTCACTTTAGATAAATCGTAAAAAACTGTTGCGTTCAGAAGTGTGTAAGCTGGATAGTAGAAAGTATTGGCTGTTGAGAAAAACATTTTATCGACATAATAACCCCCAAAGCCAAGTCCAAGATTTTTAAGTGCTTTGTCTGTGAATTTATAACTAAGCCAGAAATTGGCTACATTTTCAGGTGCAGAAGCTACTTTCTTGCCTTCGGTAGTTTTATCGGTTGCTTTGATGATTCTGTTGTCGTTGTAGGCATAGCCTGCGAAAATATTGAATCCTTTGAAGGGATTGGCAACTATTTCAAACTCTAAACCTTTACTTTCTTGCTCTGCATCTTGAAAAGAAATACCTTTTTCATCTCTGCGGATGGCATCATCAATAGCGATATGATAATAGCTTAATGTAAGGTTGAGTTTTTTATCAAGTAATTCTGTCTTAATTCCTCCTTCAGACTGCACGGCATAAATCGGTTTTGGAACAAATTGCTCGCCCGTTGGCTGATTAATAGGTGCTTGGTTTTGGAAGCCACTCATATAATTTCCAAATACAACTACTTTATCTTTCAGTACTTGATAAACGAATCCTAATTTGGGTGCTAAAGCCGTTTGATTGTATTTCGGTGTTGATGGAATCCCTTTATAATTGAAATTATCAATTCTCAAACTCAACATTGCAGAAAGCCTATCGGTTAAATTCACCACATCAGAAACGTAAACACTGCTTGTAATTTGGTCGGCAACATCAAAAGGAACCATGCCACCACGATTCAGAATGGCTTGGTCAATTTTAGCTTTGGTTAGTGGACTTGATGTTTTAGTAACATTGACAGTATCTATAAAACCATTGTTACTCACTAAAGAGTAATCAAATGTGCCGTTGAAATAACGATAATTCACGCCAGCCAACATTTTATGGCTAATACTTCCTGTTTTAAAAGTACCCGTAAAGTTTTGTTGGAAATTGGTATAATTATTGGCAATCGGGCCATAAATCAATACGTTTCTGGCTACCAAAGTTGGCGAAAGCCAAGTAAGGTAATTTTGATAACTGTGTTTTACATTTTCTGTCACGTATGAAAACAAAGTAGATGAAGTCCAATTGCTAGAAAGTTTGTAATTCGCTTCTAAAAAGTATTTTGAAGAAAAGGTTTCTGCATTGGCATCATCGTTGAAAAGATTCTTTTTGTAGTCTATCGGAAATTGTTCTGGACTAGTATAACCAGCAGGATTGTTGACACGAGTATAAATAGAACGAGTTTGATTGATGCTCAAAAATTCTATATCCGCTAAAATGCGTAAACGATTATTGATTTGGTAAGAGAAACTCGGCGCAATCAAAAACGTATTATTATGTCCTTGGCTTAAATGACTATACTGTCTGTTCACAACAGTATTTACTCTTAACAAAGCCGTTTTATCTTCATTTACAGGCGTATTAATATCGGCGGTAACACGATTAAGCCCAAAACTTCCTAAAGTATAAGAGACATCACCTTTAAAAGTTTCGAAAGGTTTCTTTGTAACCAAATTCACCACACCGCCAAAAGAAGAAATAGATGCTCCAAACAATGTTCCTGAAGGACCTTTGATAACTTCAATGCGTTCAACATTCCCGATTTCAACGGATGAACGAGAAGCTGTTGTTTCCATTCCGTTTCTAGCATTTATTCCCGTAGAAAAACCCCTTGAAGTAATACCAAAACCACCTGCTGGATAATTGATGGGGGCTGCTCCTACCGCATTTGCCAATGCTCCATTAATATTGGTTACTACTTGTTCTTGCAGTAATTCTTTAGGAATCACAGTATAAACCTGTGGATTTTCAAGGTTTTTCAAAGGCAAACGAGCCACAAAATCCGTTTCTTTTTGTGAAAACTTATTGGAATTTGACTGTACTACAACTTCTTGTAACTGATTCGCATTTTCGGCTAAAGTAAAATTTACAACCAACGTTTGTCCTGCTTTTACTTCAACTTGCTGTTCTTTGGTTTCAAGCCCGACCAAGCTTACTTTTAGCTTATATGTTCCTGCTTTGATGCGTTCAATTTTGTATTCTCCATTTTCGTTAGAGATTGTTCCTTTGTTCGTTCCGTTTAATTGTACGTTTACAAATTCAGCAGCCTTTCCATCTGAAGTACTTATTTTTCCCTTTATCGTAGCATTTTGTGCAAATGACACAATACTACAGAGCATTAAGAGATATGTTAAATATAATTTCATGATAATTTGACGAAATAAAAGTTTAGAATTTTAGAATAAGGTTTGCTAAAATGTTGAATGGTTTCTGAGGCGAACCTCCTGAACTCCAGTATTGTTGGTCGAGCAGGTTATTTGCTTTGAGAGCTAATCTATATTTTGGTTGGTCATAAAAAATAGATGCGTTGAGTAAAGTATAAGATGGAATAACGAAGACATTGGTGCTCTCGAACCAAGATTCTCCCACATAATTCCCTCCAGCTCCTAAACCAATTCCTCTAAAATTCCCTTTTGTGAGATAATAACTTACCCAAATATTCACTACATCTTTCGGACTAGCCGTTAGTGACTTTCCATTTAAAGCTTCAGATGCTTTGGTGTATTTATTTTCGTTTTTGGCATAACCTACAACGATGTTCAATCCTGAAATTGGATTGGCAATAAGTTCTACATCCCATCCTTTGCTATTCTGAGTCCCGTTTTGAAGTGTAAAACTCTGACCATTTATTACTTCTGTACGAGTAGCATTTGTTACAGAAATATCATAATAACTGATAGAAGCATTCAGTTTGCTTTTTACCAAATCAAGTTTTACTCCCGTTTCCCACTGATTGGCATATTGTGGTTTTAATACTAAAACAGAATTATCTGGCTGAGTAACAGGTGCTAAATTCACAAAGCCATTCATGTAATTGGCAAAAAGAGCAACTCTTTCTTTTAATGGCTGATAAACTAAACCCATTTTGGGAGATAATGAAGTTTGTTCGTAACCTCCTTTAAATGTTCCTGTAGAAAGCGTATAATCACCTTTTGTTGAGTATCTATCTACTCTCAAGCTCAACATTGCCATTAATTCTGGCGTAATATTGATAACATTTGAGGCATATACTCCAAGAGATTTAGAATTAAAAGTAGTTGTCGTAAAACCTCTTTTTACTGATAATTCATTAATCTTATAGACATTAAAATCTTTTACTGCTTTATTAATATTCAGGGTATCATAAGTAATTGCTGAACGATTTAGTGCATTATAATTTACACTATAATCGACACCGAGAACCATTCTGTTTCGCAATGAACCTAGCGAAAAATCTCCGATAAAATTTTGTTGAAAATGTACATTCCCAAAAGTTTCAGGCGTTTGGTTTCTTACAGTTCGCATCACGGTAGAATCCGTTAGCATCGACAGCGTTGTCCAATAAAAATGTTCATAAGCTCCTTCTGAAAACAAAAATTTTGTTTCTGATTTCCAACTTTTAGAAAGCTTGTACTCCATTTGTCCTCCAAAATTCGTTGCTCTGTTTTGAACATCAACATTATTATTAGTCAACGAGCGATTATACCCAAGCTTCAATTCGTCGAAACTTCTTGCTTTTACTCTTGCAAGTGAAGCAATTGCTAAACTCGACACAGTATAAGAACTTCTAGTAATGTCAAGGTCAACTGTAAATTTTAGGCGGTCACTTACTTGGTACGTAATTGTTGGAGCGATGGTAAAATTCCTAGCAAAGCCTTGGTCTTGAAATGAGTCTTCCGATTGCCAGCCAGTGTTCAATCTGAAAAGTGCCGTTTTTTCATCATTCAATGGCACATTAACATCTGCTGCTACTCTTGAAAAACCAAAGCTTCCTGCGGTAAAGCTTACCTCTCCACCAAAAGTATCGTATGGTTTTTTAGTTACATAATTAAAAACCCCACCGAAAGTAGCATTTCTATTTCCCCCAAATAAAGTACCCGAAGGACCTTTCAAAACTTCTACTCGTTCTAAAATAATTGGATTCATCGGAGCAACAGCACTGGTAATCATATCATTACGCATTCCAACCGTTGTAGCAAATCCTCTTGTTGTCATTCCTTGCGAGCCACCCGCCGAAAAATTTGGTACTGCACCAGGAACATTTCTGTATAAATCTGAACGTTCTGTAATTACTTGCTCTTGCATCAACGCTTTACCAACCACACTATATACTTGTGAGTTTTCCAGATTTTTCAAGGGCATTCTAGCCACACTTTCTGTTTCTTTCTGAGAAAATTTATTGGTATTAGACAGCACGACAACTTCTTGTAACTGATTGGCACTTTCGGCTAAGGTAAAATCTACTACTAACGTTTGTCCTGCTTTTACTTCAACTTGCTGTTCTTTGGTTTCAAGCCCGACCAAGCTTACTTTTAGTTTATATGTTCCTGCTTTGATACGTTCAATTTTGTATTCTCCGTTTTCGTTAGAGATTGTCCCTTTGTTCGTTCCGTTTAATTGTACGTTTACAAATTCAGCAGCCTTTCCATCTGAAGTACTTATTTTTCCTCTAATGATAGCATTTTGTGCAAATGCGACGACATTAAAGAGTAGAAAAAGTATGATAAAATATAATTTCATTTCGAAGTTTATTTTTAGATTTTGTCAGAAAATATTAAAAAGCATAGCCAACACTCAACATCCAGTTGCGTGGTGCACCTGGGAACATCCTGATTTTATCGTAGCCACCCACCCAATAAGTTTTATTCGTCAGGTTATTGGCATTCAGTTGAATCTGGCATTTTGCAATCTTGTAGTAAATTGCTCCTGTAAAAAGCTGATATGTTGGAATTACTTGTGGTTCAGCATTTGCGGCTACAATTGACCCCAAACGTTCGGTGGCGAAATTTGTTCCTAAACCAATGCCCAAGCCGCTTAAACTACCTTTTCCAATGACGTATTTCGTCCAGATATTTCCTTGATGTTTTGGGGCGTTTGGTTTCTGGCGACCGATTAAAGTTTCATCTTTACTTTGGGTAAAAGTGGCATCGTTGTAAGAGTAATTGATGATTAAATTCCAGTTGGTTGCCAATTGACCAATCACATCTAACTCTATTCCTTTCGATACTTCACGTCCTACTTGTGTCAATAAATCGGGCTGACCACTTACTCCTGCATTGTACAAAGCACCATCTACCGTTAATTGATAAATAGAAACATTGGCAGTCAAGCGTTTATCAAACCAATCAGATTTTGCTCCCACTTCATACAATGTACTATAAAGTGGGTCGAAAGGCCCGCCAGCATTTACGTTAGAAACTGCTGTAGAAGTTTGTGGCTGATAGCCTTTCACGAAAGTACCATAAGCATTCACATTTTTATTCAGGCTATAAACCAAGCCTAATCTTGGAATAAGGGCTTTTTGCGTTACTTTATTTTCGGTAGCCGTTTGGTAATTTTCTAAATCTGTAAAATAGTCTTGACGCAAACCTAAAAGTACTTGTAGTTTTTTATAGGTAATTTGGTCTTGCAAATACACGCCTTGTGTTGAATAAAACGTTGGCGGATAGTCTGTTCTTTGATAAAAATATTTACTCATATCCGCCAAAAAGTAAGGATTAGCCGCCGTTAAATCATAATGAGCAACGTTCGGCACAGGATTTCCTTTGGCATCTAATAAGTAATTGGCTTTTTTCGTCGGGTCATACGTATTGATACTTCCTGTGTTTGTTGCATTTCTATAACCTCTTGCCGTAAGTTGTGAACCGCCCGCTACTTGTACTTCTTGGGCATAATCATAACCCAAAACAACCTTATGAGCAGTTTGTCCCAAGTCAAAATCAATGTTGAAGTAATTAGAAACATTATCGACATTAAAGGTTCTTTTACGAATAAAAACCTGCATTTCTATCTCCGAATCTATCAATCCGCCCGCCGCATTTTTGGCATAAGTATTGGCAGAACGGTGTTCTAATAAATCTTCGTTGTAAGAAGTACGCATGAACGAAGAATTGAAACTAACATGATTTGAAAACTTATGGTTTAGGGAAATCGTAGCATTATATACGTTCTCTTTTAGATAATCATTTGAACGATTCAATGATTTTGAAATCGGTGTAGAATATAAATCTCCTGTTCCTAAAACTGACTGACCTCTATCTAATCGAGAATCACCACTTTGTAGAACAATATCAAAGTTTAAACGGGTTTTATTATTGGGTAAGAAGGAAAAGGACGGAGCAACGATATAGTTTTTTTCGAATTGTAAATCTCTGAACGAACCAGAATTTTCATAGCCTAAATTCAAACGATACAAAAGTGTTTTCTCTTCGTTCATTGGGCCTGTAAAATCGGCGGTAGTACGAAAATTAGCAAAACTTCCCATCGAAATATTGAAGGCTTGACGTTTTTCATCCAAAGGTTTTTTCGTTACACGATTCAACGAACCACCCGCTGCCGCATTTCCAAAAAGTGCTGAAGATGGCCCTTTAATGACTTCTACACGTTCGATATGCGGAATTAATTGCTGTTTCCAAAAACTCGTAAAAGCACGCATTCCGTTTACTAACATGGAATAATTATCGTTTCCGCTTACACGATGCCCTCTGATAGTCAAATCATTATAAAATGAAAACTGACTTACACCACTCATATTTTTCACAATATCATTCACCCGAAAAGCGGCTTGATCTTGAATCAATTCTTTGGTAACATAACTGATTGACTGCGGTAAATCTTTCAGAGCCGTTGCCGATTTTGAACCAATAAAAGTTGAGTTGTTCTTATATTCAGTCTCTTTTCTCCCTGTAATTTCAACGGTTTGTAATTCCGTTAGCGATTCATTTAATTGAATCACTAAGGGTGAATGGTCAGAAGTAACTTTTACTTTTTGAAGAAGAGTTTCATAACCGATTCCTGAAATCTGTAAAGTATATTCGCCTTCCTTGAGATTGGCAATTGAGAAAAAACCGTCTTGATTCGTTGTTGTACCAAATTTTGTGCCTTTCAATAATACATTGATACCTGGCAGTTTTGTACTTTTTGTGTCAGAAATACTTCCCGACAAAGTACTTTTCTGAGCAAAAACATATAAGCTCAGAAAAGTAAGAATACTTGTTAAAGATAATTTCATGGATGAAGAGTTTTAAAATTTAAAAGTAACGTTACCCATTAAACGACGAGGCATTTGTGGTTCAACAGTTGACCAACCACTGAAATACTCTTTGTTGGTCAGGTTATCTACTTTCAAGCCCACTCTGAATTTTTGTACACCATAAAATACCGTTGCATTCAGCACCGTATAACTTGGCAAAGTAAATACGCCTGTTATAGCATTGTTGGTGATTTCATTTTTGCCAGCATAATTTCCACCAAAACCTAAACCTAAGCCTTTTGCTTGTCCTTTTAGGAAAGTATAGCTCGCCCAAAAATTCACCAAATCGGCTGGTCCAGCACTATTAGGACGACGGTTCAATAAACTTTCAGCTACTTTAATTTGCTTACTGTCGTTATGAGCATAGCCAAACATTACATTCAAACCATTGATTGGATTTGCTACTAAATCAAATTCAACACCTTTACTTTGTTGAGAACCATCTTGAACAGTAACATTGTACTGTCTTCCATCACGAATCAGGATGTCTGAACGAGTGATATTATTAACCATGATGTCATAATAACTTGCCGTCAAACTCAAGCGATTATGTAAAAGGTCTAGCTTAATTCCTCCTTCGTATTGGTTGGCTTGTTGTGGTTTAAAAGTTCCGTCGATGTCTGCAAAAGGCTGCGTGACAGGTGCTACATTTCTGAAACCATTCATATAATTACCAAAAATGGCAACTTTATCTTTTAGCAATTGATACACCAAACCCAATTTTGGCGAAAAAGCATCTTGTTTATAATTACCAGAAGTAATGCCAGTAGCAAAATTGGTCGTTCCTACATTTTCAAAATGGTCGAAACGCAAACTTGCCATTACCATTAATTTTTCTGTAAGATTAAACACATCCGAAACATAAGCACTGTAGGTTTTCGATTCTGTTTGCGATTTCGTTGGCGAAGTATTCGCCGCCAATTTTGCATCTAAAGCTTGTTTCGTTAACATCGCATAACGTGGGTCATTTTCTTTGCTGGTATTTATTTGGTCGAATAAAATATAAGCAGAGCTATTGTTATGCGTAATCAGTTGCAAGTAATCAACGCCCACCAAGAAACGATTACGAATTTTTCCGATGTTGAAATCGCCAATAAAGTTTTGTTGAAGATTGGTCGTTGTTCCTACAGCAATTTGGTCGCTAATTAAACGATTTATCAAAGTATCACTCGCTTGTTGATACATGACATAAGAATAGTAACCATCTGAATTTCTGACACTTTTAGAAATATTCGTTTGCGATGTCCATTTATCAGAAATCTTGTAATTTGCCTGACCGAATACATTTAGCGTGTTGTTTGTAATGGTAATATCGTTACTTGTATAAGAACGGAAATAATTAAATTGCAATTCTTCTGGTGTTTTCGCAATTAATGGACGAGCTCTATTCAAGAAAATCATCAATGGATTTGTACCCGTTTGCGTCATGAATTCTGTCGTAATATTCACCGACAACTTTTCATTCACTTTATAAGTAAGGCTTGGTGCTACAAAAGTACTTTTCCTAAAACCTGCATCTTGAAAACTACCTTGATAATTATTAGAACCATTGATTCTCAATAAAGCTTTTTTCTCCTTATCAAGTGGCGTATTCACGTCCACAGACAATCTGCTTAAATCATAACCACCTAAAGAATAGCTAATTTCTCCGCCAAAACTTTCGTATGGTTTCTTGGTAACAATGTTCAACAGACCGCCAAAAGAAATCAAACTACTTCCAAAAAGTGTCCCTGATGGACCTTTGATACTTTCAATGCGTTCGATATTGGCTGGGTCAATTCCACCGTTGGTTTGTCCAGCTACACCATTAATCATAGTTGGTTGTACCGAAAAACCACGCATTGAAAAATAGCCTGCACCGTCTCCGCCCCTTCCTGTGGCTGTCCAAAGGCGATTGACACCCGGTGCATTTTTAATAGCATCGTCAAAACTTGTCACCAATTGTTCCTTCAAAAGTTCTTTACTCACCACATTATAAGCCTGTGGATTTTCGAGGTTTTTCAAAGGCATTCTAGCTACAAAATCCGTTTCTTTTTGGGCGAATTTGTTATTCGCCGATACCACTACTTCTTGCAATTGATTGGCTGTTTCGGCTAAAGTAAAGTCAACGACTAATGTTTTTCCTGCTTTTACTTCTATGCGTTGCTCTTTGGTTTCTAATCCGACTAAACTTACTTTAATCGTAAAACTTCCTGCTTTTACACGCTCCAAACGGTATGCTCCGTTTACGTCAGAAATTGTTCCTTTCGTCGTGCCATTCAATTGTACATTTACAAATTCGGCTGGCTTGCCATCAGCAGTACTGATTTTCCCTTTGATAATGGCATTTTGAGCAAAAACAGCATTAGCACTCATCAATAGCGTGATAACAATTGCTGTACTCTTTCTAAAAAAGTATAAATTTTTCATGGGTTAATTATTAATTGTACTCAGTATTTTTAAGAATTTATTGAGGGTTTAACATGAGAATCCCTTACCCCAAAATTTCAGATATTGGGGTAATAATTGATTTTTAATAAACTTTACTTTGATAAACGATTCAAAACAAAACCAAGCTTTTAGCTATATACTTTGTTAGTAGTAGTAACTGTGGCTTGCTTTTTTCGTCTGCCCCACCAGATAAATACACCTGAAATGGGTAAACTAGCTGCCACTAAACTCACTAAAAAGGCAAGTACTTTTCCCGCAAAACCAAAGATTGCCCCAACGTGAATATCATAATTCATTCTAATGGCTTTGTCTGCTAATTTTGCTTCATGGAATCTGCCATAAAGATGATTTACCGATAATTCTTTCAAAGTATATTGGTCGAAGTATCGGTAATCAGTTTTCCAGTATGTGCCGATTTCAGTATTGATATTAACATTTATCGAAGCAGAATCAGACTCAGGAATGTGCACTTCCATCGTTTTAGCGTCGGGATGTTCTACCAACATTTTCTGCCAAATTCTATCAATCGCTGGCGATTGTGCTGTTACGGCTGTTTTCTGTTTAATATCTGAATATACTTCTGAAAAAACGGTCGATTTTTCGCCTCCCAAACGCCAATAAACCGAATTAGCAAACCACTGAAAGCCCCAAACCAAACCCGTTAAGGCAATGATTAACACAACCCAAGCCGAGTAAAAACCTAATACATTGTGTAAATCATAGTTTTTACGTTTCCATTTTGTGGTATTTTTCCAGCGAAACCAGAAGCGTTGTTTTGCGGCACTTTCGTTTTTTGGCCACCATAAAATAATACCTGAAATCAACATCACGACAAAAACTAAAGTTGAAATTGCCACCGTTGGCTGACCAATATTCGGCGGAAGCCATAAGTAATAATGCCCCATAAGTACGATTCTGAAAAAATCGCTGTCCATATCTTTTACTTTCAGCACTTCGCCTGTGTAAGGATTGAGGTAAGCAATGTAATAATAGGACGGCTCGTAATGATAAAAAATAGCCTGAGCCGACTTTGTTTTTTCAGCATACATCACAGCATGAAGCTGTTTGTTTGGCAAAGCTTTTTTGGCAATTGCTTCTAACTTAGAAGGTGCTAAAAATGCTTTATCTTGAGCTTCCACAAAGCGAAAAGGCTGAGTAAAGTCTTGTATTTCTTCTTGAAAAGCGTATAAGCAGCCTGTAATAGAAACAATAAACACCACAATACCAGACGCAAGCCCAAGCCAAAGGTGAATCTTTCCTATTATTTTTTTAAAATTTTGCATACAATCTTACTATATTTGATTAGGATTCAAAACCAACAATTGATATGGAACTTGTCAGAGAAATCATTGTACCCACTCAGAATACTTATACCCTCAATCTTCCCGATGAGATGATTGGAAAACAGGTAGAAGTCATTGCTTTTGAGATTGATAAAGTTGATAACAATGTCATTAGCAGAGAAAAATATTTAGAAGACATTCAGAATATTTTCAAAGACTCCCTTGTTGATTTAAGCAACTTTAAATTCAATCGAGATGAAGCCAATAACTACGACGATGAATAAAATTGCAGTTGACACTAATATTTTAGTTTATTTATACGATGTCACTGATGAAAAAAAGCGTAATGTTTCTGAAAAATTAGTTGCTGAAAAACCTGTTATCAGCCCTCAAGTTATTTCTGAATATATAAACGTTACAAAAAGGTTATTAAAACTCCCCAAAATCGAAATACTCAAAAGATGTAATTTAGTTTTTGAGAAGTGTATTATTAGTCCTCTTCAATCTAAAACACTTTCTTACGCATTGTTCTTGTTAGAAAAGTACGACTTCCAACTTTTTGACGCTATTATTGTTGCTTCTGCTTTAGAAAGTAATTGTAGTATTCTCTATTCAGAAGATTTACAACATAATCAATTGATTGAAAGTAGTCTTAGAATCATTAATCCTTTTTTGTGAATTCTATTTTAAAATCTATAATTAATACTCAATCTTGCATTACGTAAAGCCTCTGTTTGTGAAAAATAGTAGTCATTCCAAGCATAAAAGCCCCCACCTGTAATGAGATAAGTATTGAAAAGATTATTGACATTCAAGGCTATCCCAAATTTATCAAACTGATACGATACTGCTCCATCAAAACGAGTATAATCGGGCATTGTAGGGTCAACGGCTTTGTTGTAAGCTCCGTACCAATTGGTTCTTCCTGCTAAATGTTGTACGCCAAATGATAAGCCCAATCCTTTTGCTTTCCCCGATTGGAAACGATATTTCAACCAAGTATTAAAAATATATTTGTCTGTTCCGGGTACTTGTCTGCTTACTTGTGAGCCGTCTGTGTCTTGCGTTACTTTGGCATCCGTTATCGCATAATTCATCGTAAGTTCTAAGCCCTCAAGCACTTGTCCTCTTACATCAAATTCTAAACCTTGCGTTTGTGTTTGTCCTAACTGAATAGAGAAATTTAGATGATTTGGGTCTTCTGTCAATACATTATTTTTAGTGATTTTATAGGCTGCTACCGATGCCGTCCAACGTCCGTTCAACCATTCTCTTTTCAAACCAATTTCTTTGTTATCGCCGATAATTGGGTCAAATTTCTTTCCTTCATAAGTACCGCCAGCTTGTGGAATAAAGGCTTTGTCATAAACAGCATATACGCTTGTACTTTTATCAATTGAATAACTCAATCCTACTCTTGGCGTAAATTTACTTACTCCTACCGTTCCCGAATAAGGGTCAGTATCATTGGTTGTTGTGTAGCGACCTGCTAAGGTAAAACGTAATTTATCGTTTAGAAATCGTACTTCATCCTGAGCATAAAATGCCGTGTAGCTATTATTGTAATGAATACCACGTTCACGGATGTCTAAACTCCGGTCGAATTTTGGATAGTCTTTGGTTGCTACTTGTCCGTAAACAGGATTATATACATTCAGATTGCCAATAACACCCGCTTGAGCCCAGTCGTGATAATAGTCTTTATTTCCCATATCAATTCCTGCCAAAATACGATGCTTAACGATTCCTGTTTCTACATCTCCATTCAAGAAGAATTGCCCTACTTTCGTTTCTCCTAAAATATCCCAAATAGAAGTCGTTCTTTTTAGAGTATCGCCACTAAAGCCCGATGCCCAAAGGCTTTGTCCTACTTGGTCGTAATGCAAATACGCTAATTGCCCCGTAAATTTCCAATTGGCATTAATACTATGCGAAAGCGTTAAAAACAAAGATTGGTCTTTGATAGTCGTTGGTTTTAAATTAGGTTCTAAAGTGGTGAAATTATAAGGCAAATCACTAATTCCTTTTGCCGAAAAAGCATAAGCAGAACCAATGGGCGACATCTCAACGCCTTGATAAGTATATTCTGCTGTTAATGAAGTATTCGGATTGATTTGGTATTTAATTACAGGAGCTATCGAAACTCTATTGTTGTATTCAAAATTGCGATGAGTACCTTTCATTTGTCCCATTACGTTCAAACGATACAGTATTTTGCCGTCTTTACTCAATTTTCCATCAAAATCTGCGGTACTGCGGTACGTTCCGAAGCTTCCAACCGTCATGCCAATTTCTGATTTAGTAATACCTGTTGGTTTTTTGGTGACTACATTATAAAAACCGCTTGGTTCGCCACTGGCAAGCATAAATCCTGCTGGACCTTTTACGATTTCAATGCGTTCAACCATACTCATATCTTCCGTAAGTGGCCCCCAAGTTTCGGTTACATTCATACCATTTCTGAAAGCGGCAATTCTTGAACCACGCATCACAATACGGGCGTAAGTTTCCCAATGTTCCGAACGTGACGCACCACTTACATTACGAGTAACGCCTTCCGACATATCAAAAATCTGTTGGTCTTTTAATGCTTGTGCCGTAACAACTTGAATATTTTGTGGAAGTTCTAACAAGGGTGTTTTAAAACGAAGGGAAATAGAAGGATAATCCGTTACATACTTACTTGGATTCGATACCACAACTACTTCTCTTAATTGCTTGCTATCTTCTGTTAAAGTAAAATTGATTTCTTTACTTTCTCCTGCCAAAAGAGTTACACTTTCTTTCTGAGCTTCTAAACCTACAAAACTCGCTTGTACTGTATATTTTCCTGGTTTTATTGCTGTAATTTCATAATTACCATTTACGTCTGCTATTACTCCTTTATTTGTTCCTTTCAATATTACATTTACAAATTCTGCTGCTTTTCCATCACTTGTAAATACTTTTCCTTTTACTGTTGCTGTATTCTGAGCAAAGGCAATCACACTATTTAAAAATATAACGCTACTGAAAACAACCTTTATGACCTGTTTTGATAATTGTTTTTTCATGATAATTTTTATAAGGATTAAAAAAACTGTATTCGCCAATGTGGTTTTGACTCTGCAAAGATTATACTTATTTAGACTAATTCAAAATAATTTTCATTTTTATTTGGAATCTTTCTAAATAATCATTTACCTTTGTCATGCTTCTTTGGGAGACTTGAGGACGAAAGAGGCAAGATGCAAGAAACGAGACAAATTGTATGGACTTGAAGACTTTAGGACTGTAAGAAACAAGAAGCAAAGAGAAAAGAAGTAATTACTTTTTCTTGAGAGTTGAAACTTGAGGGAATTTTTAAAGATAATTTCAATATTTCATCGAAACCTATCAATCAACAATTAATAGTTAAAACTAAGCTGAGAACCGAAATAAGGGTACTCATTATCAACACGACTTATGAAAGGGTTAATTTCCTTACTGATTATATTGGCTGCGTTCAATTTATTTGGACAGCAAAAGAACATTGTAAATGATAGTCTAAAAACAAGTAATTTGAATGAAGTTGTTGTAACCGCTACTCGCAATGAAAGAGCTTTAAACGCTGTACCCATGCCTGTAACACTGATTGGGCAGAAACAGATTCGGGCAATGGGTTCATTGCGATTAAGCGAAGTACTTGCGGAACAAACGGGACTTTTTATCATGAACGACCACGGACAAGGCATTCAAATTCAAGGTTTTAGTCCAGATTATACTTTAATATTATTGGATGGAGAACCTTTGGTTGGACGAACGGCTGGTACTTTAGAATTATCAAGATTGGCGGTTGCGAACATTAAACAGATTGAAATTGTAAAAGGACCGTCATCAAGTTTGTATGGTTCTGAGGCTTTGGCGGGAGTAGTCAATATTATTACTGAAAGACCAAACGGCACAAAAGGCTCTTTTTCAGCAAGATACGGAACGAATCAGACGAGCGATTTAGCTGGAAACGTGAGTATGAAAACGAAAAAATCAGGGTTTAACCTTTTTTTAAATCGTTATGCTTCTGGCGGTTACGACTTTACGCCTGAAACTTTCGGAGCAACAGTATCGCCTTTTCAGAATTATACCATTACGCCAAAGTTTACTTATGATTTTTCAAAAAGTGTCAGTTTGAATATTTCAACAAGGTATAATCTTGAAAATCAACAAAGTAGCTTATTGGTTGGAAGCGACCAAATCGCTGGAACAGGTTCGGTGAAGGATTGGAATATTAACCCAAGTCTGAGAATTGCCTTCAATCAAAATATAAAAGCAGTTTTCAGATTTTATAATACGCATTACAAAACCAATTCTGAACTTTTATATCAGAAGGACAATAACGTATATGATGCTACGTACTTTTTTCAAACCTTCCAAAGACCCGAAATTCAGGTGGATTATGCTTTAGGAGAAAAACAATTTTTAACGTTGGGCGTCGGTAAAATTTGGGAAAGTGTAGAGGCAACTCGATACGACGATACCAAAAGATTTGAAACCAATTATGGTTTCTTTCAATACGAAAATTTACTGGTGAATGCTCTAAACCTAACAGTTGGCGGTCGTTTTGACGCTCACTCCGCTTACAAGTCTCAGTTTAGCCCTAAAGTATCGGTGGCTTACGACTTATCTAAAAAGGTAAGGCTCAACGGCTCTGTTGGAGTGGGTTTCAAAGCCCCAGATTTCCGACAATTGTATCTCAATTTCACCAATGCTGTGGCTGGTTATAGCGTATTTGGCACACAAGAAGTCGCTTATAATTTAGCTCGTTTACAAGCCGAAAATCAGATTTCAGAAGTATTATTTGATGTGAATAGACTTGGAGAATTAAAAGCTGAAAGTTCACTTGCTTATAATTTTGGCGGAAAAGTAGATTTAGATAATGGGCTGAAAATCAAAACAAATGTTTTTAGAAATGATATTTCAAACTTGATTCAAACCCAAGCCGTTGCACTAAAAACCAACGGACAAAGTGTTTTTAGTTACATGAATCTCACCAAGGCTTTTACGCAAGGTATTGAATTGGATGCTAGTTATACAATTGCAAATCAACAATCGCCCATTACACTGAGTGCTGGTTATCAGTTTTTGGAAGCAAAAGATAAAGAAGTTGTTGATAAAATTGAAAAAGGAGAACTGTTCAGGCGTGACCCTGAAACATTGATAACCGAAAGAGTAAAAGCATCTGATTACGAAGGACTTTTCAATCGTTCTCGTCATTCTGCAAACTTTAAAGTATTCTACGAAAACACAAAAAATGGATTAACAGCTTCATTAAGAGGAATTTATAGAAGTAGATACGGTTTTGCTGATTATAATGGAAATGGAATTGCCGATGTTGACAATGAATTTGTAAAAGGCTATGTTACTTGGAATATTTCAGCCAGTAAAACCTTCAAAGAACAATTCAGACTACAAGCTGGGATTGATAATGCACTTGGTTATACAGATACTAAAAACATTCCAAATTTAGCAGGAAGACTCATTTGGTTAAGTCTAGGCATAAACCTTGAAAGGCACAAGATTACAGAACAATAATTAAGAGCTATGAATTATGAGTGATGAGTTGTGAGCTTAATTATACAGTAATTAATTCACTCAACAACATCGTTTATCTTACATAAGCTACTTAGTCGTGGATTTTGATTGTGGGAAGACTTAGAATTCACGAGAATATAGTAAATGACTACAATTTTATCATAGTTATTTCTAATCGATTTAGTTTTTTTCTTTTCGTTCACATGGTACAAAAACAGCCTTGGCTTATCAAGGCTGTTTTTAAAAGCTTTCTACTAAACTTTATCAAGATGAAAGAGACACAACAAAAACATATCATTTTAATCGAAACAGATAATGCCAGCGCTTGGCAATGCAAGTGTTGCAATGAAATACAAATTCAATTTAAAAACACATTGATGACTTTTGAATGGCTTTCAATGATTCGTTTTTTGAAAAAATTAAATGAAGCACCTCATGCTGAAAAATTTTATGTCATAGAATTGTGCAATTTAAGAGATATTCCATCCATACAAACAGATGTTTTTTCAGCAGGAATTTGTTTAAGTAATACCGAAATGAAAGAGTTTCTATTTGTATTGCACACAGCTTGTGAAAGAATTGATTTAGAATTGATTTTCAGAAATACACTTCATAACAACTAAGTAAATGGTACAGATTGAAACGCATTTTAGATGCCCAGTTTTTTCAATGAAAATCAGCGGAAAAACTACTCAAGAAGACACCAGAAGCTATTTATCCGAAATGAGTAAGTTGATTGGTAAAAATGAAAATTTCGGTTTACTCTTCGATTATCCAGAAGGAAATCTATGTCGTGAAAGAGGTGTCATAAAATTAGAAACTACTTGGTTCAAACATTATCGTAGAGAGTTTTCAAAACAGTGTTTTGGCATTGCAATCGTTACAAAATCATTTTTCATGGCAAACGTCTATCACCATATTGTACAATATTTAGCCAAACGTACTTATGGCTGTCCTGTAAATATTTTTGAAACTCGTTCCGATGCTCAAAGATGGTTAATGGACTTGTATTTAACTCCTAAACAATAAAATCAATCAGATGGAAACATTAGTGTTTAAAACAAACATTGCCTCTCCTATTGGGATACAAGCCATTTGGGACGCACTCAAGTCAATCGGAATTAGCAATTTCAACATTGACTTTCACGATGTGAACAAGATTTTAAAAATTGTCTCTGAACAATTTACGCCTTGTGAAAAAATCATTAATGCTCTTGCAGGCTTAGGTTATCAATGCGAGAAAATATCGTAAAATCAAATTAAACAGCTTTGGGCTAAAGGCTCAAAGCTTTCATTACCATACAATTAACTCACACAAAATGAATTCTTTTCAAAAATTTACCTTATCAACATTAGTAATTAGCACTCTTTTTTCTGCTTGCAAAAAAGACGATGAAGTAGTAGTACAACCTGTAAAATCTGAAACAGTAAAAGATTTACCCGCCGACCCAACCACTTCTGTTGGAGCAAACGGACAGCCAACTAGCACAGGAAAATATACTTTTTTTAGTTTTAAAAACGGTATCGTAGCAAGTACAGACTCTGCAAGTTTGAAATGGGACATTGCTTTTAAAGCAACGACAATCATTACAAATGGTGGAACTTCAGGAAGTGGACAAGGCGGAGCTGTAGTGTTGAACGGCATTTTTAATGAAATTACAGAAGTGCCAGCATCGGCAACTTTTGCACAAGATTCCAAAACAGCATTTGCCATCCCGACAGGCTCTGGAAATGGCTGGTATAGCTACGCAAATGGGATTATTTCACCAACTGCAGGGAAAGTGATTTTAATCAAAACAGCCGACGGGAAATACGCAAAAGTAGAAATTCTGAGCTATTACAAAGGTGCACCAACAACGCCTGCTATGACCGATGCTGCTCGTTATTATACTTTTAGATACGTTTATCAACCTGAAACGAGTACAAAGTTTAACTGATCATATTGAATCGCTCAATGAGAGAGTAAAAGACATCACTCTCTTGCATAAACTGCCACTGCTTTGCGGTGGTAGTTTTTCTTAAATTTTGGATGTCTGATTTCGGATATCTGATTTTTTAGATTCATTACTGAGCTTTCAAAAAATTTCTTAGCTCAATACTTCTTGTTTAAAGCTATTCTTATGGAAAATTCACACGATTTCAATACTTTAACCGAAAATGAAAACGGTTATATTGGCTATTGTCCATGTTGCAGGAAGTACAATCTTGCATACAAAAATTCCTTATTCATTCTCAATGAATTTGAGTTTGGTGCTTTTCAAGATATGTTAGAAAACAGAGTTGGCATTCTTGATTTCTGGACTTCACATGGCAAAGAATTGATGATGCGAACGCCCTTGAAAAACTATTATATTTTGTGGAAAGAGAGCGAAATTGACGAAGTATTGGAAATGATGGAAGAGATTGCTTTGTTGGTAGAAGCTCATAGAGCGGTAAACGTGAATAAAAATTAAATGATTTTCTATTAGCATGTGAATTAATTCACCTGCTAATAGAAAACAACTTATACAAATAACTTATTGATTATAAGTTGTTTATACATCATCACTCCGCACTCCAAACTCGACATTTATTTCAGTTCTTTTCCTACAATATCTTCCCATTTATAAAAATGGAAAGTACGGTCATCGCTCATGGCGATGAATAATCCTTTTTTGAAAGTACCATTCAAAGGTACAGAAACCACTTCTGAACCATCACTTTGTACCGCTTTTACTTTTACTACTTTCAATAAAGTATGCTCGTGGGGGTTTTGTGCTGTTCCTTCACGACTAAAAATATGAAATTGGTTTGCTCCTTGGTCTGAAACTAAAATATAACCTGTATTTCGTGACGTCTGATAAATAGAAATTCCTTCATGGTCTTCGGTAAAACCTGTGGTGGCAAACAAAGCCAATTCCTGATTTCCTTTTGAAGGTTCAGCAAAATACTTTCTTACGCCAACGCCTTCGTCGGAATAATAGATATAGCCCAATTCGTCATCAACGGCAATAGATTCTATTTCTTTTTTGCCGCTATAAGCTCCAAATTTTCTTACCAACGTAGCTTTTATTTGTCCTTTTCCGTCATCTTCCAACAAGTACTGCCAAAGATAAGTACCATCTGTCGGACCAGATTTCCTGCCGACAATCGCATAAATTTTTCCTGCTTTATTTTTGTAAAGTGAAATTCCCATCAAATCACGAAACTCAGCTCCTGTTTCGTTTTCAAAAACTTCGATGCCACCATTATCAATGGCTTTCATCTCTGGCAAAGTGTAGATTCTGAGCTTGTGTGTAAAACGTTCTGTCGTTACTGCAATGTCTGTGGCTTTATTATTAAGTATCAAACCATACTCAATATCCACATTATCAGGTCTTTTCAGGTTACGAACTACTTTATCTTCTTGAATTTTCCCTTCTAAATCATACACATACAAAGCTCCGTCGATGTCTTTATCTGTGCCAATAACAAGACTTTTACTGGCATCTTGCGGATTAATCCAAACAGCAGGGTCGTCGGTATCGTGTTTTACTGGTTCAGTAATAAAAGTAGGCTGGATAATCTGTTGTTCGCTGTTATTAGTTTTTGTTTGAACTGCTACTTGTTTACAAGCAGTAAGCGAAAAGCCAAGCAAAAAAATGCTTAAAATCCGTTGATTCATTATTTTCTCTTTTTTTAATTGTGTGTTGGATATTGAGTGAGTTGTGATTGAGCGATTAAAAGATTAATAACTCATCAAAAATTCAATGATTGTTATTTGTTAGATTTTTATTTTATCAACCACTAATTCACTCAATCACAACTCACTCAATCACAATTATTTAACTCCAAAAGCACCAATATAAGAAGCTGGTTCTGGCGATTTGTAAGTTTGTCCGTTTATCGAAAGACCTTCTTTAAAATTTCTGCTAAAAGTAGTAATTCCTTTGTTCAAAGCTGGTGAACCAGTTGACAAGTGGAAATCCCAAGTAGTTGAGAAATCGGCATTTGATTGACTCGTACTTACTGGATAATTCACAAATTTTGGGTCATTATCACCTGCTTTGTTACTAATAATATCGTTTGTTCCAGTTAAGATTTCAGTACTTGGTTGAAATTGATTTACTCCTTCTTGAGAATACGAATAATACAAAGAATTACTTGCCTTAGAACGACTATCTTCTGGTTTTTTCACATCTCTTTTAATACCAAAACGACAGTTTGCCATCAAATTATTGTACAATTCTGCACGCACACTTGCTTCTAACCAAATAGAACCGCCTTTGATGGTTGGTCTTCTCCAACCTGTATTTACAATCGTATTGTTGTAAGCCACGATATATGCTTGCGGAGTACGGTCGCCAGAATTTGATAATTTCAAGGCATTTGTGTTAGTGCTGTAAATTAAGTTATAAGCAACGTCAGCCACACAACCCGATTTGATATTAATGCCTTCGCCACCGCTTTCGCCAGTTGTATGGAAAATGTTGTTTGTAAAAATAATACTTCCGCCTTCTAAATAAGTACAGTCATCATGCCAAAAACGAACCGTTGAATTTTGCATCACCAATTTCCCTGCTGTGTTAGAAAACCATATCGCTGGGTCGAATTCACCGCTAACGGCTTTGTATAAACCTTGTTTTACAGAAGTTGAAGATTCCGTGGTTACTGCTCCGCCATACTCTAAAATCGCATTGCTAAGTACCAATTCTGAACAAGTTTTTGAAGCTAAAATCCCACCCCAAAGTTTTCCAAATTTGTTTTTCGTAATTCTTGCACTTTCTGGCACAGTTAATTTCACTGGATTTGCTGTACTTCCTAATACGTACAAATTACCGTTTACAACGATTTCAGGCTTAGTCGTTGTGTCCATTACTACGGTTACGCCTTCTTCAATTGTCAAACTTTTTCCTGCTGGAATAATGATGTCGGTTTTTACTTGAATGATAGAGCCTTTTGACCAAGTGCCTGATACTTCACCTGTTACCGATTGTTCAACGACTGGCGTTGTCGTGTTATCGTCTTTGCTACACGCAGCGAACAAGGTCATCAATAACATGATGCCCACAAACATTTTTGAATTTTTCATGATAAAAGTAAATGTTAAAATTTTTGAATTAGTATTTGAATTTTATGCCGATTAGATAACTCCTTTGGTAATAGTCTTCTCGAATCAAGGTTTTGCCATGACTGCTGGCTTGGTCTGGAATATTACTGTTTACGGGATTGGTATTTTTGATAAAAACTCGCATCGGAGTATTCAATAAATTGTTGGCTTTGGCAAAAATCACCCAACGGTCGTTGAGTTTTTTTTCTACCGAAAAATCCATTTGGATAAAGGCTTCTTGCCATAAATCATTATCCAAAAACTGCGAAACAGTATTGATACGCTCGCCTGTATATGAAGCCGCTAACTGGGCATCCCAGCCTGTTTTATTGTTTTTATAGAGTAAAGAAAAATTACCGATATGTTCCGATTGCCCATAAAGTGGACGAGTTTGATTAACAGAAATAGAACTCAAATTCCCTGCACTGTCACGCACTCTGATATTCTTTTTGGTGGTGATAGAAGAATTGGTATAAGTATAATTCGCTTTGATGCCGAAGTTTTTGAAGTACTTAATGGCATCTAATTCAAAACCATAATTGTTGGCATTTCCGAAGTTTCCGGGTGTATAAAAAACGTCTTGTCCACGAGTTTCATCGACTTGTAAAGTATATTCAATCGGATTTTTGATGGCTTTATAAAAAATCCCAGCCATTACTTGGTCTGTTGGATTAGGAAAGTATTCGTATCGTAAATCAATATTATCGGCTATAGCACGCTGTAAATCTGCATTTCCTCTTTCTTGAAATTCTTCATTTACTACTTTTCCAGGCACAATTTCAAAAAATCCTGGACGATTGATAGAACGGAAATAAGAAGTACGCAAGTTTTGAGCGTCGTTCAAACGATGTTTGATATTCAAACTTGGTAAAAAGTCAGTATAAACTTGATTGCCAGAAGGACGAAGTTCGCCCAATGGAAAAAGCATTTGATAACCTTGGTCTGTATTTTCAACCCTAAGTCCACCGATGATTTGCGTAGCTTTTGTACTCCATTTTGCCATTACATAACCTGCCGCAATTTTTTCAGTAGCATCATAATTCAAAGCCGAAGCGACTGTTCCTCTTGGGTTTTGAACGGTAAAATTTACTTCGTCGTAACTATTAAAATCTTTTCCAAATACCGCAAAAGGATTCGTTGGTTGAAGGACATAATTATTATAAAAATTACTTCTTTGCTTATCTCGATACAATACGCCCGTACTGATTTCCAATGGATTAGCTTTCCAAGCACTTAGATAAGTAAGATTCAGATAAGTCGCTAAATCTCTATCATCATTATGTTCCCAACGGCGACTACTTTGCTCTGGATAGAGTTTGGTTTCTACAAAATTTTCTCTTTTGCCCAATACGCTAAAACTGGTATTATCTGGCGTTTGATTTGAAGCTGTAGAATACACCGCCGACCAATTGAATTTTAATTTCTCATGGAATTGATGCGTTCCTTGCAAAGTACTGTTAAAGATTTGCTGTTGCGTTACTCTTGAACGAATCCCGAAAGTCAAGCCTGCATTTCCTTTCTCAGGGTCGTAGCCGCCCGAAGAGTATTCTGTGGTTTTGGTATCACGCAATTGTTCATTCAGCAAATTCATATAAGCATTGTACCACTGAATTTTATTGTTTTCGTTCAATCGAAAATCTATTTTAGCGTGCAAGCCCAAACGCTCCTGACGCTCAGAGTATTGGCGTTCTGCCAAACTGGTAATTCTTGAGGTCTTTTCTGTATCATAAACCGTTGAAGAATAAAATTTGCTATTACTTCCACGATAAGTATTTTGAAAACTTCCTGCTAAAATTACGCCCAAACGATTTTGTAGGAAACGGTTTCCGATAGATAAACCGCCTACAATATTTGGCATTGGTTTTTTACTTTGAAGTGTTAGCGTTCCTTTCGGAAAATCTTTGGCTGTGGCAGAATAAGTACTTCCGTTTAATTCATAAGGCGATAATTGCTGAATCTGGCTGGCATTGAAGCTTGTAAAATCACGATTTATAAATAATTCATTATAACCACCAGACAAATTTCCCTTGATTTCTAACTGATTCGGTGCGTCTTTCATCACCATATTTACTACACCACCAACGGCATCACCTTCTAAATCAGGTGTTAATGTTTTGAATACTTCTAATCGTCCTAACAATTCTGAAGGAAAAATATCTAAAGGCACATAACGATACTTATTGTCGGGACTCGGAATTTTGATGCCGTTCACCAAAGTATAATTGTAACGCTTGTCCATGCCTCTCAAAATGGCGTATTGTCCATCACCATTGCTGTTGCGTTCAATAGAAACGCCCGATACTCTTTGGATTAAATTTGCTACCGTCAAATCTGGTGAAATTTCAATGGCTCTTCCTGAAACAATATTCATCAACTGGTTGGCTTTTCGTTCTGAAAAACGAGCAGCATTTTCAGTTGATTTATCGGTACTGGCTCTTACCACTACTTCACTCAAAGACTGTTTGGCATCAGGCTCTAAACTAAAATTTAAAGAAACATCTTCTTTACCAATCGTGATTTCTTTAGTGATACTCTGGTATGAAACATAACTAATTTTTACTTGATATTTCCCCACAGGCAACTGCTTGATGCTGAAAGAACCGTCTAAACCTGTGGCATCATAAAAGCCTTTTTTATCCAATCTTACATTCGCACCAATCATAGGTTCGCCTGTTTCTTTGTCGATTACTTTTCCGCTGAATGTTCCTGAAAAAGCAGTAAATGACAGTAGGATAAAACAACTTATTAGGCTGTAAATTCTGTTCATGTTTTCTTTGTATTGTTTTTATTTCACTTGTTGATACTTGTGTCTGTCAGAGAAATAAAAAAATATTTTGCACTCGTTTTTTTGATGAGACAAAGGTGCAAATACAATCAGAACAGAAGCAAATTTTGGGCGTTACAAAAAGGCAACAGCGTTACAAAGCCCATAAACAAGAAGGCAACAAGAGTAACAATTTTAAATCAAATTACTGATTATCAATTATTTAAAAATAAATATTCGCTACATTATCAAATTGTTACCGTTACATTTCCAAATCATTAAGCACTTACAAAGCTTGAATAAATGCCGAAAGACTATCGCCTTGAGCAAGGTTTAATTTCTTTCTTAATCGGTATCGAACTACTCTTAAACTATCTTGAGAAATGCCTAAAAGCGAAGAAATATCGGCAGAAGTAAGGTTCATTTTTAGCAAAGCAATCAATCGTAAATCGTTCGCCGTAAGGTTATCGGAGGTAGCTTTTAGTTTATCAAAAAAGCTTTGATGTACTTGTTCAAAAATCCCTCTAAATTCTTCCCAATATTGGTCATGATTAAAACTTTGGTTGATTTCCTGCATGATTTGTCGAAGCTGACGTTTGGGGTCTCGGCGGTCGTCTTTAATCATTTCTTCTAATCGGTGATAGAGTTTTTCAAGCAATTGATTCTTCTGAATCACGTGTAGCGTATGCGAACTCAATTCTTTTGTTTTGATTTCCAAAAGGTTTTTCAAGTTCTCTTCTTCCAAAACTTTGTTGCGTAAAGCTACTTCCATCAAGGCTTTTTGCGTTTCAAACACATGGTTTCTTTCTTCATTCAAAACTCTTTCACTCTTGATTTTCAAACGCTGACGACTGATGATAACCGTTGCCAAAGCTGCCAACAAAATCGTAACAATGCCAATGGCAAAGCCCATGATTTGATTTTGCTTTCTGGCATTATTGAGTTGCTCTATTTCATTATTTTTTTTTGTAATGTCATACATTACTTGCAGCAAAGCCAATTGCTTATTGCTGTTTTCGTCGTAAATATCTAAAGCCGTTTTTCGGCTCAATTCTAAATAATGAAAAGCACTATCATTGCGACCCATCAAATTATAGGCTTTGGCGATGTCACGATAAGCTCCCGAAAGTTGATAAGTTTCTTTAGAAACTAAAGCCAAATCCAAGGCTTTTTTCGAATAGACCAAACCCTCTTTTAGCTTTCCTGTTTTCCTAAACACATCACCCAAATTATTCAGGACTTCAATTTGAGCAATATGATTTTTAGTTTTTTGATTGGTTAAAAATGCTTGTTGATAATAGAAATAAGCCGAATCGTAACGGGCTAAATCCTCATAAATACTTCCAATATTTTCATAAATCTTAGACATTCCCTGACGATTATTGATTTTCTGATAATGGCTCATCGCTTGTCGTTGATAGGTAAAGGCACTATCGTACTTCTGTTGTTTTTCATACAATTGTCCTATTTTGCCCAATGTATTTGCCATGCCCAAATCGTTTCTGGTACTTTTATAAATGGCAAAAGCTTCGTCATAATGCTGTCGAGCAAGATTTCGCTGACGGTTATAGTAATACAAAACACCCAAATCATTGAGGTTTTCTGCCAATAAATCTTTCTTTTGATTTGCCCTGAATAGCTTACTGGCTTGCAAATGGAAATCTAAAGCCTGCGGATAATGCCCAAAATGATAACAGATTTGCCCCATTTGTTGCAAGTAAATACCAGATTGTACGGCATCTTTCTGCTCGTTGGCTTTCGTATATTTTTCTTTCAACAACCGAAAAGTAGCGTCTGGATTATGAGAGAACAAGCCAATATTTTCATTCTCATCTTGTTTAAGCGATTGCGAAAAAAGGTTGGGAAGAAAAAGAATGATTAGCAAAAAGCTTTTTTGAAAACGAAATAAGGAGTAATGTTTGACGTAATTCATAAGGAGTCTCAAATAAAAAATCCTCTAAATTTCCACTTGATACTTCTCATAATTTGTACGCCACACAGAAGTTTAACAAACATTTAATGTAACGATGATGTGCTTAGCCTTTTTAAATTTGACTTTTGTGGCGATTTGATGAAGGAAAAGAATAAAATAAGTTTTTGATTTTTGACTAATTATGGGTTAAATTGCTTTTACAGATTTCATCAATTCACTTCAATAAATTTTAAAGTCTATCAATTTTTGATAGTATTTCAAATGAAAAAATCAATAAAACTATTCTTCTTCGTTCTTTCATATTTGTGTTTTTATAGTGGCTTTTCTCAGGATTTAACCCAACAAATCATTCCTAACCGCACAAATAGCCAAGAACAACAGCAAAAACCTTATGTTATTTTAATTTCGGCAGATGGTTTCAGAGCAGACTTTACAGATAAATATCAAGCAAAAAATCTTCGTAAATTAAGTAATGATGGCGTAACGGCTTCGTTCATGTTTCCGTCTTTCCCTTCACTTACTTTTCCAAACCACTACAGCATTGTTACAGGAATGTATCCATCACATCATGGTTTGGTTGATAATTCTTTTTATGATGCTCAACGACAAGAAAATTATGGAATGGGTAATAAAAAAGCGGTTGCAGATGGCTCATGGTATGGCGGAACGCCACTTTGGGTTTTAGCAGAAAAACAGCAAATGCTCAGTGCCAGCTTTTATTGGGTAGCTTCTGAAAGTAATATTCAAGGTACTTTGCCTACTTATTATTACAATTACAACGAGAAAATTGATATTGATACTCGTATTCAAACGGTAAAAAATTGGTTACAATTGCCAGAAGATAAACGTCCGCATATTATTACTTTCTATTTTCCTGAAGTTGATCACGAAGCACATACTTATGGTCCAAACTCAAAAGAAACCGAAGAAGCCGTGCATTTTGTCGATAAAAGTATTGGTAAACTCGTATCTACGGTAGATTCTCTTCATTTGCCAGTAAACTTTGTTTTCGTTTCTGACCACGGAATGACAAAGGTTGAAAACGAACATCCAATGCTTTTACCTACAGCAATTGACCCCGCTAAATTTATCATTCCTCGTGGCGATGCTTTACTCCAGCTTTATGCAAAAGACAAAAAAGATATTTTGCCAACTTACAAAGCCTTGAAAAAAGAAGCGAAAGACTTTGATGTCTATTTGAAGAAAAATATTCCTAGTCGTTGGCATTATGGGAAAAAAGACGACAAGTATAATCGTATTGGCGATATTTTACTTGTACCTCATTTACCAAAAGTATTTGGCATTACAGGAAAATCGACTACTCCAGGCAAACACGGTTTCGACCCAGCTTTGGAGGATATGCACGCAACTTTTTTTGCTTGGGGACCAGCTTTCAAAGCAAAAACAAAAATTGATGGTTTTGAAAATGTGAATATTTATCCAATGATTAGCAAAATACTTGGCTTAAAATACGAGCATAAAATCGACGGCAAACTGAAAGTTTTAGACGGAATTTTAAAGAAGTAAAACGAAAAATCTCAGATGGTCAAAATGTCCATCTGAGATTTTTTAATATTCATTAATTTCTAACTGGTCACTTATTTTCCTAATGGACATTTTGACCATTTGAAAAATACCTAGTTTAATATCAATTTGAATTCTTGTAAAGCAATTTCAACAGCTTCAAAAGCTTGGATACTTCTAGTTTGATAAGCTTCGTTAATCGTACTTAACACTTTATTATACTTTTCTTGAGCAATATCAATTTGATTATTCTCCGTACTTTTCTCTTTTGTTACTTGTTGTAAAATTTCATCTACTTTTTCAATATCATTAATTGATTGATTTTCTTCGTGCGATTTTGCTAATAATTGAATCTTATTTTTGTCAACTTTCTTTTTTCCAGAAAGTACTTCATTACGAAGCGTTGGCGTTAATTTTTCTAATCCTTCAGCAAAAGCGGCATCTCTTCTAATCGTTTTTTCTCCAACGTTATATTCTTTTGCTAATCTTTCCGCAGTAGTTATTTTAGGCTCTTTTTCCAAATGGACATTTTGACCATCTGAATCTACTTCCTCTTTTTTGCTTTGTAAATTATCAATAACATCGTTTTTCTCGGTATTATAACGCAATCCACGTAAGTATGATGCCTGTTGTGCATTCAGGTTTCTTCGTCCCAATTGCAAATCAATCATGTGTTCTTTTACTTCTTTAAATGAATTGAACGACAATAATTGAACATTGAAAGTAATCCCGAATTCTTTGCAAATTCCATAGCGATTATGTCCATCAATCAACACATAGGCTGGTTCGAATTCGCTTCCTAAGCCAATAACGTCTTTGGTGGTTTCCCAAAGTAATAAAGGATCCTTACAACCATTTGCCAATAAATTAGCTTTTAGTTGTGCCAATTCAGCGTCTAACAGTGGCGGAATAAAACTTTTTAATTCTTCAAGAACAGTAATATTCTGTTTAATCGACTCCAAGGGTGAAAAACTACTATTTGTAATCGCTACTCTTGCTTTCTCTGCAATCGACATTTTGATGTTCTTTGCCATTTTCTAAAATGTTAATTGGTTTAAAATAATGATAAGTACTCGTCACAAAACTCTTCGTAGCATTTTGCCGCTTCTGAATCTTTATCAAACGTTCTGATAGGAATTTGCTCAATTTGTGCTTTTTGAAAAGCAATCAAATGCTTAATCTCTTTATCAAAAACTTTGGTATGCGGAAAAATACTTCTCACGGTCTCTTTAATGCCATCGTGAACGGTATTTTTTCTAACCATCGTAAACACAATGCCATCCACTTGTAAGGCTGGATTAAATATCTGACGAGCTTCCGAAATACGTTCTAATAAAGTATTTAAGCCTTTTAGGGCCGACATTTCTGGCAAAAGAGTAATCAGACAACTATTGGAAGCCTGCATCGCACTCATCGTAAGAATATTCAATGACGGCGGACAGTCAATCAAAATAAAATCATAATTCTGACTCAATCTTGCAATCAAGATTTTCAAACGTTGCTCTCCGCCTACTTTATTCACTAATTCTGTTTCAGCTTTTGCTAATTCAATATCAGACGGTGCAATGTCCAAATTTTCGCCAATATTATAAATGGGTAAATTCGCCAATTTCACCAAACTTGTATAAACTTGTTGTTCATCACGAATCTGTACATCAAAAATTTGACTCAAATTTCCCTGTGGGTCTAAATCAATAATCAGTACTTTAAAGCCTTTTTTGGCAATTGCTTCACCCAAATATCCAGTTGTAGTCGTTTTACCAACTCCACCTTTATGATTAATTACGGAAACAACTCTAGCCTTTTCATACAAATCAATTGAAAACCCATAAGAAGTAACTACAGGTAAAAGTAACTCTAAATGCTTTTCACTTAAATTACGTTCTCCTTTCAATGCTTTGGCTAAAGTATCCTTAGCAAGTCCAGCTTCTCTTTCCAATGTCGCCACTGAAATTGCATTTCTTCTTCTGAGAAACCTCAATAATAATTCTTGAGTCAACATTTATATAATGATTTGAAATGAAAATATTATCAAATGTACTGGTTTTGCATGATATATTATACAAAATATACAAAACAGCATAAAATATCATACAAAAAGTCTTGTGTAAGTTTTTTTAAAATAAAAAGAAAAAAAATCTCTCTCTCAATCTTTTTCTTTTTTGAGAGAGGCTTTTTTAATATATTTTTTAAAAGAGTTTTTTAATATATTTTTTAGCACCTCTATAACTAACTGAAAATCAATATTTTATATTACATTTTGGCAACAAATTGTAGGTGGTTTGGCAACAAATTGTAGGTGGTTTGGCAACAAATTGTAGGTGATAGGCAACAAAATGTAGGTAATTAAGCAACAAATTGTAGGTAATAGGCAACAAAATGTAGGTGTTAAGCAACAAAATGTAGGTACTTACTAATTATGAATAAAATCAATACTCTTTAAGTTGATGATTTATAGATATTTATAAAATCGTTAGGCAACAAATTGTAGGCTTAAGTACAAATTACTATAAAAAAACTTGGAAATGTCGATAATCTTCTCGGTTTGAAGTATTAGGCAACAAATTGTAGGTGAAATCTCTTTTTTAAGGTTTTAAAAATCTTTTAAAAATTGTGTTTTTTCATCCTCTCTACTTATCCATTTTATTTACAAAGCTTAAAGTAAAATGAGACATCCTTTCTATTAATTAGGCAACAAATTGTAGGTGATTTTTAGAAGCTTTCAAGGCTTTTTTCCGACTAATTAAGCAACAAATTGTAGGTGAAAATAAGAAATATGTCTTGTCGGCTGTTTGTATCATATCTTCTGATTCTTTTTCCTTGAATTAAGCAACAAATTGTAGGTAAAACAGAGATACGCTAGTCTATATACTTCCTTTATGATAATTGAATACTAATTCTTTGGGATTTCAATCAATTTTCCAGCTTAGAAAGATATAAATTTCAATCAATATCTTAATTATGCAACAAATTGTAGGTATTCTTATGAAATATAGGCTTTTCGTCCTGATTAAATCATATTTTATTAGGCAACAAAATGTAGGTAAATAATTAGTTAAAGGTAATTATCGGATAATAATCTTTGTTTTTGTGGATGTGGATTAAAATAACAACCAAATATTCTGTAAAAAATAGACCACTTTGGAAACATTTTTTTGTAAAGTTGCCAAAAGAAATTAGTTTTGTATAGGTAACCAATATGCAGATGAAAAATGAATTAGAACCAAGCTTGAGTATTGAATTATTTCAGAACAATCCAGATTATCTGATTTTCAATAATCCATTAGCCAATCCCAAATTCATTAGAAGAATTTCTAAGAATGAATCGGTTTCGGTAGATGATATTTATACCAGAAAATTATTCATTGAAATAGCCTCTCGTCTAAAACCCTCACATTTGTTCGGAATGGAGCAAAACGAAAGTGTTTGCTTTACCATTCATATTAAAGACTTTTTAGAAAGAATAGGAGTAACTCACAAAAAGGGGTATAATTATTTGATAGAAAGTGCGGAAATGCTTCAAACAACTTTATTAAAGTGGCGTGAAGGAAAATTAGAAGTAAGTACGACGATTATTTCTCAAATGATTCACGACGAAGGTTCTGGGAAAATCCAGCTTTTCATCGTGCGTGATTTAGCTCAAAAGATTCTGGAAGTAAACGAAAGAGAAAATTTCAGTTTCTTGAAAGAGAATTTCTTTAGATTACAGAATAGCCAATCAATTAAATTATACCCATTTTTTAAGTCTTGGTTAAACAAAGGTTTTTATGAAATAGACATTGAACGCTTCAAAATTCAATTTGAATATAATACCAGCGGATACCTGAAATTCTCGAATCTTGAAAAAAGAGTACTCATTCCAGCCATTGAAGAAATCAATGATAAAACAGACATCTTTATTACCTACCAAAAGAAAGGAACTAACCTTGATAAATTACGGCCAAAAATTACGGGGTTATTGTTTGTAATAAAGCTCAAGAAAAAAACACCATCGCCAGAAATGGACGATATGATTAAACACATTGAATTCAAAAGTTTCTCAGAAATGACGGAACCTTTGGAACAAAAAGAACAGCCAGATAACAATACTTACTTATATACACTATTCAAGAAAATCAATTTAGTAGAGAAACCAGAAGCAAATACGATAGAAATAGAGATAGATGCTTATGTAGAAAAGAATGGGAGAGAAGTAGTAGAAGATTGTTTCAATGCTTTAATAGATAAAAAAGTTGTAGTGCGGAGTATGGCATACTTTAGTACGAAAAATTTATTTGAGCAACATCAAGGCTATACCAAACAGAAAAAGAAGAAAGTAGAAGAGAAAAAACAGAAGGTTAAACAGGAAACAGAGAAAGCAAATAAGCATGAAGAGTTTAAAAAACTTATAATACTATTTAAAGAAGCGGAACTGAATTACTTTGAAAGAAGATATGATGCTTTGACTGATAACGATAAGCTTACCTTAATAAATGAAATGCAGGAAGCTGGTCGAAATAGCGAATGGTATTTTAGTGCAGACAATCAACCAACGCAAATAGCCAAACAGCACATGGGTATGATTTTCTCCTTAAGAGATTTATATAATCCATATAACCGACTTGAAAAATTCCAATATTGGATGAGTAAAGAAGGAAGAGAAGTAGAAATATCTGATGATATGATACAATTACTAAATTATTAGTCTGTTATTCATCAGTATAGATGTAAATATCCAAGTTACTTTCAAAAAGGAGCTTGGATATTTTAGTTTTATCTAGGCTACATTTAATTTGCACAAAAAAACAATATGTTTATTTTGTGTATTTTTATAAATATTTTAATTGTCTAAAATTGAGTAGTTTTAGTCATTACTTTTTAGTTGTTTTTTATGGAAAATTTTTTTGATTTTAACTTATTGATAAACAGGGTATTTGCGAAAAACTTTCAAAAAAGTTAATTTTTTTTAATGTGGAGTCATTGTATTTCGAAATAAACCTTGCATCTTTGCACTCCCAAACGACGCCAACGGGCTGAGATAGGGGGAAATAGTTAGAGTAATTAAGAAGATAATTACTAGCAAGATTTGGTAAGATTAAGTGATTAGTT
>NZ_JAYGIL010000013.1:0-157379 GCF_034931025.1 Arcicella gelida
TTTTTTAGCAGAAACAAAATACAGAAAAACCCCGAAAATTGCCAGTATTGACACTTTCCCGGGGTTATTTTATTGGTAATATATTGATTATTAAATATTTACAAGATTAAAGGGAAGCCTATTTATGCACGTATCATTGGTCTTGGTGACTCGTGACAAACAACAATAACGGCAAAAGATTTTACCATGCTTGAATTATAACACAAACTTGTTCGTCCCTTAATGCAAATTCTTTAGCTCCCCATGGACGAAGCGTAATTTTATTAAGGTTAGGATGAAGAAATTCAGGATGAGATTTAGACACCTTTTCATAAACTTCTTCAATATTTTTAGTCACTAACCTAAACTCTGGATTATGTTCTTTGGCAAGTTTTACATGTTCAAAAAGATAAATCTGTAATCCATCTTTTTCCAAAACACAAAACGGTTCGCTTGATTTTATTTCATTATGTACAATGGCAAACCCCAAACAGTCGGCAAAAAATTTCAACCCATGGGTAATATTTACATAGTAAACATTAGGAACTAGCTTTTCAAAATTCATAAACTAAGATTTTAAATTTGTATAACTCCTAAATCTATGAATAGTTATTTCTAATCATAGTGCGAGCGTAACGCTCTTTAACATTTTAGGTAATAGGAAACAATCTAACTACCAGTTAGAGGTTTGGCTTTTATTCGTAGTCGTATCTGTACGTCAAACATTGTCCTTTATAAACAATAGTTTTATATTCGTCGTCAAACTTTTTATCGAGTTTAAACTTTATTTTTTCGTACTTATAATTATAGTGCTTTTTGTTTAAGAAGCCAACCGTCCTAATTGTAGGATGCTCCAGAATTGGATTCAGGTTTCCATCCAATATGTTTGTGTTTACAAAACGAAAGTCGATAAGATTTGGAAAGTTTATTAAAAAATCAAGATTGTCAATTGGTTCACAAGCATTTAAACTCAATACTCTCAACTTTTTAAGTTGAAGTAAATCGTCTGTAAACTTAAATTTCTTCGATGTGTTAATATGCAAAAATTCAAGACTGTCTTTAAGCCGACTTAATCCAAAATCACTTTCGAGTTTTATACAGTAGTGCAATTCTAGCCTTTTTAAATGCTTAAACTTTTCTATTCTATCAAAATTCTTGATGTCTGCCCAATTTAACTCAAGGTATGATAGGCTGTCATTTTGAGATAGATTATCAAAAGATTTAAGTTTTTCTTGCAGATGCCAAATGACTGCATATTCAGCATTTCCAAAATTCTTATTTTCAGTGGCAATAATATTTTCTTTAAAATCTTTCTGAAAGATTTTATCTTGTTCTAATTGCTCAAACCAAATTGTATTAAATCTCCAATCCATTTCTAATGTTGATGTGTAATTCAATCATAGCAACTAACGTCCGTCTGTGAAAAACTACAGTTTACTTTATCAAAAATAAGAAACAAGCTCTTGGTTAAAAAACTCCATTAATCGTAGGCTTTCCTATAACTCAAAAAATATAGTTTTGATAATTGGTGCTTGCTGACGCTCGTGTTGTTGGTGAACAAACACCAACAACGGCGGAAATTAGTTAACGGCATATCTGTTAACTGTATTTAATTTAAAATCAGATAGTTAATACTACATTCAAACATAGATTTATTGTCAATTTAATTTGTCCTTTTACTTATGAATAGTTATTTCTAATTATAGTGCGAGCGTGACCAACGAGAGGCAGATGTTTCTTCCATCTAATTTGGCTTTGCATAAAAATCATTAATTGAGTTTGTATATTCACAATAATCAATTTTTGAATTCCACACCAACATGAAAGTAGGATTTTCTGTAGCTAAAGGGACAAGCATTAAACTTCGTTTGTTATTTACTCTGTTACGCTCTGTAATTACAGCTTCACGTTGGTCAAAAGAACAATCAAAATAATAAAGGTATGGTTGGACAAAACTTATGTAGGACATTTTATCAACATTCCCCAGACTTTTAAATTCCAGTTTATCAAAATTTGTTCTAATAGCATTTTGAAATTCTACTGCATTCAAAGGAACGTTATTAAGAAAAGGCATGGCATTAAATTGAGCATCAACAAAAACCCATTTTTGTAATTCATCGATAAAAACTTCAGTCGCAACGTGTCCTCCGCCTCGCATTGACGTTGCGATATCACTGGTTTTAAGATATATAACTCTTGACTTAAAGCCTGAAACCTTTAATTGTGATGCCAAGACATATCCATAAGCAAAACAAGGAAACCTTCCTCCTTCCTTTACTTCATCTAAAATTGAGATAGCATCATTTTTTTTAGGACTTACATCTCCTCTATGTTCCCATTGGCTACGAGTCCAATTTAAAATAGTCAAAACTTTATCAATTTGCGTTTTTGAATTTTTGAAAGGAATCGGATATTTTGAATTCAAGGAATTAAGATACTCTTTTTCATTTTCGTTGGTGTATAAAATTTTATATTTAGGATTGCTTTTTGTTGAAGCATAATTTAACGTTGGTATAAATATCTTCTGTCTTCTTACGGTTGTCAAGGCATAAGATTCATTGTTTAAATGAACATAGAAACGTTTGGCTTCGTCATTCTTAATTTCAAATTTTATACTATCTATATCTGTTTTGAACTTGAACAAAATTTTAGTTTTTTCAGAAAGGTAAGTTTTAATGAGAAGTGTATCGTCTGCAACTTTAGGGGTAACTGTCCAATTACTGTTTTCAATATTGTTTACATAATATTTGATTTTGGCATTATTTGCTTCTATGACAGGAAGACCATTGTAAGTTTTTTGACTATAAGCCAATATTGAAGAGGACGATATTAAAACTGTGAGTATTAGGTTTTGTAGTTTCATATTATGTTTAAGTTATGTGTTAAAATTTTAGTGAACGTCTATCTGTGAAAAATTACAGTTTAACCACGGGTATTGTTGGTTTTAACAACCCTGTCTCAAGCATCGATAATGGCGTATTAAATAATTATATGAATATTTCACCTCACAAAAATGCGTTAAGGTCAGCGAGTTCCTTCTCTACTTTTTTAGTCCACTCAATTTGTTTTTGTCTGTTAAGTCCGAAATTCGTTTCCTTTTCATAAAGTTCTTGTCTGTTCAAATAAGAATCATAAACCTCTTTAAAAATAGCATTCCCTTCATTTTCTATACTAAAAACTGTCAATTTTTTCTCTTCAATTCGTTTTCTTAATATTCTCGAATATACTTCGCATAAGTCAAAATGAGTTTGCTCGTGTTCTAATAAGTCTTGTCTGCCTACTTGGTCTTGTGCTACCCAACTCAATTTACAATCAAAAACTGCTTTGGTGTAAATTTTTATTTTTTTAAACAACGCTACTCTGTTCGTCTCAAACCCAAACCCACAATAAGTTGTCGCAGCAACGTTACTGTTTGAAATTGGCTTAGGACTCCCTTTAAAGTCATCCCAAGTAAGTTTGCGATTTGGTGACCAAATAATTTCTTTTTCATATTTCCTAAAATCAGGAACTCTATAAATTTGGGCAGTTATTCTGTCACAAGTACTCCACATATCAGGCGTTTTGTGTTCTGTAATTTTTAGAATATTTGCCCCATTCTGTTTAGCAAGCTGAATTAGCGTTCTGATAACTTCGTTATATGAGCAATTTGTTGACATACCATAGTCTCCAGCCCTAATAGTCCCAATTTTTATTCCATTATTGTCAAAAGGCTCATCTTTCTGAAAAACCAAAACAGGTTCATTGTCAGCTAATAAAGGTTGTTTAGAGGTGATTTTTGACCTAATATTAGGCGAACATGACACTATAATTATCGTTAAAATTGTCAGCAAGAAAAAATGTTTCATTGTTAAATTAGTCTTTTTTGTAGGTTTTCAATATTGGCTCTAAAGGTTTTACGGCTTAGTGATACGGTGTTTTAGCTCAAAAGTTCAATCGAAGAACAAAATCTATCGGTCAGAGCCATTCGGCTCCGATTTTGGCAATACCATATTTATTACATGATATTAATTTCTGTTTAGTCCTTTTCGATTAGTTTTATTAACGTTTCTTTGCTTGGTAAAACTGTCAAATATTTACTTGCATAAATTTGAGTATTGTTTTCTGGAAGTGTGAACTCAACCACTGCTTCACTTTTGTTTTGGCAAAGAATTATCCCGATTGTTTTGTTTTCGTCTTCAAGTTTTACTTTTCTATCGTAAAAGTTAACATACATCTGCATTTGCCCTATGTCTTGATGCTTTAATTCTCCTACTTTCAGGTCTATGAGTACAAAACATCTCAAAATTCGGTTGTAAAAAACTAAATCAATTCTGAAATGCTTGTCATCAAAACTTATTCTATTTTGTCTTGCAACAAAAGTAAAACCTGTTCCAAGTTCCAAAAGGAAGTTTTCAAGTTTGTCGATAAGCTTTTGTTCTAAATCACTTTCTGAATAAGTGTTTTGTTCTGGAAGCCCGATGAACTCTAAAACATAAGGATCTTTGATCGCATCTTGGGGTTTCTCTACAACCTGACCCTGTTCAGCAAGTTTTAAAATTTCATTTTTGTTTTTGCTTAATGCAAGTCTCGTAAATAGGGCAGAATTGTATTGTCTGTCCAATTCTCTTAAGCTCCAATTATTTTTGAAAGTTTCAATTTCATAAAACTTTCTTTCAAGTTCATCGTCAATTCGCATTAGTTTTAGATAATGAGACCAACTAAGCTTGAATTCGTTAGACTCTATCTGACCTTTTTCAGATTTAACAGACAGTGTCTGCTGTTTTGAATAAATAAGATAGAATTGTCTCATTTGCTGTAAATTCGTTATCGAGAAACCTTTTCCAAATTCTTTATTCAAGCTGTGAGATAGTTCAGATAGCAATTGTTTTCCATAATCAGCTCTTTCTTTTCCATTTTGTTCTTCCTCAACAATCATTCTTCCAATTTCAAAATAAGTCAAAACCATGGTATGATTTACCGTTTGAAGTACTCTTTTTCGAGCCTCATTAAGTAAATCTGAAATCTTTTTTGATAAGTTCTTTAAGGGAATATTCGTCATCTTAATTTGTATTAAGTTCATAACACAAATATAAAATTTTAAAAGCTTGAATTTCTAAAGACGAGTGTTCAAATGCAATATCTGCTAACGTCTATCTGTGAAAAATTACAGTTTAACCACAGGTAATATTGGTCTTAGCAACTCAGTGACAAAATCAACAATGGTGAAAATACTCAATTCTTTTGTTTGTTATTTCTGTATAAAACATAAACAATTACACCAAAAACAATTTCAATTAAACCACCTGTCAATGCAGAAGTAAAATCTAATGCTTGCATGATAAATAGACCATAAGCTGCCAAGCCCAAAACAATTCCCAAAAGCCAATAAATACGCAAACCGTAAATACTGGCAAAAGTCAAGTATCGTCCGGCAATTATCAACAACATTCCTTGGAAAAACCATGCTGTTTTAACAAGAGATAAACCATAAGCTAAGGGAATACACATAATCATCCATATTGTTCCTTCCATTGCAAGTTTTCCGAGAGGATTATCTTTATGATGTCCTCCTTTGATACCTATAAGTTTTTCAATTAATGTTGCCAATGGGAAAATGAACATTCCCCCAATAATTAAGGTCAAAATCCCTTTTTGAGATGAATATAAATTCACCATTAAACCAGCGGTAATCCAAACTGTCCCTGAAACAAAAATACCGATTGAGCCAAAGCCGTAGCCATTTCTCATATCTTCCTGAGCTTCCTTTAAATTATCCATATTTTATATTGTGTTAGATACTTGATTCTGCTTTATACTTGCCACTAATGTTAAGCTTTTATACAACTCAAAAATTTTGGTTTTGATAATTGGTAAGTAGCTTACACACCTATTGTTAGTGAACAAACAACAGCGGAAAATCCCGAAGGGGTGTCAGGATTATAGATAAACCATTGACAAAAACCAAAACCCTGAAGGGGTGATACGACACATCTATACTACCCCTTCGGGGTTTTAGAAACAATATCTTACTCTTTTCTATAATCCTGACATCCCTTCGGGATTGGGGAAAAGGGCTATTTACTATTTTTAAAATACTCCAATTAATCTTAGGCTTTTCTATCAACTCAAAAATGTAGTTTTGGTAATTACTACATTCCTTTTGCTCGTGTTGTAGGTGAACAAGCAACAATAACGGCGAAAAATCAATGTTATAGCCAGTGGTTATTCTTCGTTTGTAGGTATATGTTTGTCTTTGCAATAATTTTCAACTTCTGTGTCGTTTGCAAAGTAACAGTCACAAAATTCGTCCAATTCTTTTTCAGCACCCGAAACATATTTTTCACTTGCTGTCATTAGTTTCTCTGTCTGCTCTATAAATTTTTCAAACTCTTTATTCATCTTACAGAGTTTGTCAATTGTCTTAAAATCTAAGTCCCGAAAAACAGAAGGGTAGAGAACTTTACTTTGATATGGATTTGCATTAAGTTCTATAATTCCAATTCCAAAAGATTGATTAAGCCTTGCCATTTCTTCGTTCAAACTATCGCTAAATTCAAAAGCAACTAAATAACCATAATTTGCCCAACTTGAATTTGAAACTGCTTGAAAAAATGCTTTTTTCAGTTCACTGTCACTATTTATTTCTCTTTTAAGTTCGTATGAGCTAATTTTGAAAGTATCAACACGATTAATAGACTTCAAAAAATTTTGACTTGCTTTTGTCTGTAAGTTCAAAAATTTAATTCCAACCATATCTGGATGTGTCCAAATTTGGTTGTTGTCTTTTCCATTCGATTGTTCGTGAAAAATTGTTTTTGAGTAAGTGTCTGTATTCTTTAAGTAACTGCTCAAAAGTTTGTGTAAATCTCGCTCTTCATAAATTTTAGATTTAGTTGCTTTTACTAGTTTTATAGTCACAACTTCGTTGTCCCCACTCAAAACTTCGACACCGATATTCTGCTCGTTTTTAGTCAGGTAGTAAGAATAACTTCCACCTTCTTGTTTTATTCTTTTTACTCTTGTGTCGCCATTTCGAATAAAGTCGCCAAGTAAAGCCGAAATTGTTGAAGCTGGCGTTTTTGCTGATCCAAAATCATAGTAATTGTTTTTAATTATATGATTATGAATTTCTAGATAGTTCGTCAAATTATTTATTTCATCTAGGCTTTTTAAAATAGCTTCTTTTATTGTCATTTATAGTTCATGTTTTTTTTCGGTAGCTCGTCGTCCTACTACTTGGATGTAACTCGCAAATATGTGAAAGTATTGTAGTCCGTTATATATTGCTAGTATATATAATTCTATTTTCTAAAGTACTACTTTATTTTTTCTCTACAAACGATATAGTAACTTTAAGTCCAAAAACTCAAATAGGGATAATGGTTTTGTAACATTCTAGCTAATTTTACTAGACGACAATTTCATCAAACAAGACGCTCATTATACTTTACTAGATAACTATTTCATCAAACAAGATGCCTATTACTTTTTACTAGATGAGCATTTTATAAAACAAGATGCTCATTACTTTTTACTAAATGACCATTTCATCAAACAAGAGGTTCACTACTTTTTACTAGATGACTATTTCATCTAACAAGGTGCCTATTGCTTTTTACTAGATGGCTATTTCATCTAACAATACCCACAAAAAACAAACTCAAAGCTAAAGGCTCAAGGCTGATAGCTAAAAATTTTCTAACAAGATTTAGCTTTTCGAGTTGATTGAGTAGAATGGTTTTCGTACAAAATCATTAAATTGGCTTTTCTTCACATTTATGATGAATCAAAATCTTCCAAATACTTATCAATATATCATTGCTGGTGGCGGTATGGCGGGGCTTTCTCTGGCTTTTTATTTGAATAAAAGCTTGTTGAAAAATGAGTCTATCTTAATTATCGACCGTGATGTAAAACAAGCGAATGACCATACTTGGTGCTTTTGGGAACAAGGAAATAGTCCTTTTGAAGAGATTATTGGTAGAAAATGGAAGGGACTTTGGTTCTATGGGCATCAAGATTTTGCTTCATTTCTTAACATTGAAGAGTACTCGTATAAAATGCTTCGAGGAGAGGATTTCTATCAGTACCTGATTCCAGAGCTTAAAAAGAATCCGAATATTACTTTCTTGCAAGCCGACATCGAACATATTGAAAGTACCGTAGATGATGCTATAGTGATGACAAATCAAGGTGTTTTCAAAGCTAAGACTTTTGTTTTTGATAGTATTTCTGTATCTAAATTCAATCAGGCTAAGTATCATAATATGTTGCAACATTTTAAGGGCTGGGTAATTGAAACTTCTCAACCTAGTTTTAATCCTGAACAACCTACCCTTTTTGATTTCAGGATTGAGCAACAAAACGAATGTAGATTTGTCTATGTATTGCCGCATTCAGAGAAAAAGGCTTTGATAGAATTTACCATTTTCTCTGATAATTTACTCGACGAAGCTTCATATAATGATGCTTTGAAAAAATATATCAAAGAGGTTTTAAAGATTGAAGACTATCAAATTACTGAGGTAGAATCTGGCGTAATCCCGATGTCGGATGAACCACAAGTAATTTCGCCTTCCCCTAAAGTTATCCGAATTGGCACGGCTGGAGGTTATGTAAAAGCTTCTACGGGTTATAGTTTTCAGCGTACACAAAGGTTTTTACAGCAATTAGTGCAGGATTTAGAAGAAGTAAAAAGCAAGAATACTACTCTTACTTTCAAAGGTAATTTTAGCACAAGTACTTGGAAAGCTCTTTTGGATAGTGTGCTTTTGAACGTAATGCTTCATAAAAGAATGCCTGCCGATGAAATATTCACTAAGCTCTTTCAAAACAACCGCCCTGCCGATGTATTAAAGTTTTTAGATGAAGACACTAGCGTTTTGAAAGATATTAGTATCATGCACAGTGTCCCTACTTTTCCTTTTATTATAGGACTAAAAGGAGTTCTCCTTTCAAAACTCTATTAAATTTTAGTAGTATTACTCCTAATATTTTAGGTGAATTATCTTTTCTACAGTTAATATCATTAAATATATACCTATTTAAAGATAATTTATCTATAAATACAGCATTCAATAAGCCAAATTGTCAAATAAAAATATTAGTGATAAATTTGTACTTTGATTGATTCACAAAATATAAAATATTCATAATGGCATATCTTTTCACCTCTGAGTCGGTATCGGAAGGACACCCAGACAAAGTAGCAGACCAAATCTCAGACGCATTAATTGATAACTTCATGGCGTTTGATCCATCTTCAAAAGTAGCTTGCGAAACACTTGTAACCACTGGTTTGGTGGTATTGGCAGGTGAAGTAAAAACAAATACTTACCTTGATGTACAAACGATTGCTCGTGATGTAATTCGTAAAATCGGATATACTAAATCTGAATACATGTTTGAGGCAAATTCTTGTGGGATTATTTCTGCTATCCACGACCAATCTGCTGACATTAACCAAGGTGTTGATAGAGTAACGGCTGATGATTTCGAATCAAAAGCAAATGCTCAAGGTGCTGGTGACCAAGGGATGATGTTTGGTTATGCCACCAAAGAAACTGACAACTATATGCCTTTGGCTTTAGATTTGGCTCACCAAATCTTGAAGGAAATGTCTGCGATTCGTAACAGCGAACCAGAATTGATTAATTACCTTCGTCCAGATGCAAAATCACAAGTAACCATTGAATACTCTGACGATAATGTTCCTCAAAGAATTGATACTATCGTAGTTTCAACACAGCATGATGAATTCTCTGATGATGAAACAATGTTGGCGAAAATCAAAGAAGATATTATCAATATCGTCATTCCAAGAGTAAAAGATAAATGTAAGCCAGAATTACAAGGTTTATTCGACGGTGAAATTACTTATCACATCAACCCAACTGGTAAATTTGTAATCGGTGGTCCTCACGGAGATACAGGTTTGACAGGTCGTAAGATTATCGTTGATACTTATGGCGGAAAAGGGGCTCACGGTGGAGGTGCATTCTCTGGAAAAGATCCTTCAAAAGTTGACCGTTCGGCAGCTTATGCAACTCGTCACGTAGCGAAAAACTTAGTAGCTGCAGGTTTAGCTGACGAAGTTTTAGTACAGGTTTCTTATGCAATTGGTGTTGCACAACCTTGTGGACTTTTCATCAATACTTATGGCACTAGCAAAGTTGGTTTAACGGACGGAGAGATTGCTCGTAAAGTAGAAGAAATCTTCGATATGCGTCCTTATGCAATTGAACAACGTTTAAAATTACGTAACCCAATTTATTCAGAAACAGCCGCTTACGGACACATGGGTCGTACAAATGAGATTATAACAAAATCATTCAAAGGACCAGACGGTGTTGTTTTTGAAAAAGAAGTAGAGTTATTTACTTGGGAGAAATTAGATTATGTAGATGCTGTAAAAGCTAAATTTGGTTTGGCTTAATTACAAAAAGCATTTAATCATACTACAAAAAAATAAGGCGTCAATCGGCACCTTATTTTTTTTACTATTAACCATTTTATAATATTATCTAATTTATACCTCAAGCCTAAAAAAATCAATTTATACTCTATCCGAAGACAAATAAAAAAGGGAACTCCAATCGAAGTTCCCTTTCAAAGCAATTTGCATTATAATGTTAACTTTCCATAGCCATCGACATCAGTACATTTCTAGTCGGATTAGCTTTTTCTTGTATTCGTTCTTTAAATCTTTTAAGTTGGATTTTCAAAGCTTCAATGGCAATATCCATTGCTTCTTCAAAAGTTTTACCCTGTTCTTTTACGAAAAGCGTGCCTCCGGGTAAATTAATTTTAACTTCCAACATTTTACTTCTGACCTTTTTCGTATCTCCTTTATCTACTTTAAGAAATACTTCACCACCAGTAATTCGGTCATAAAAAGTATCCAGCTTGTTTAATTTTGACTGGATAAACTCCAATAGCTTGATATCAGCATCGAAGTGAATTGAATGCACTTGTAATTTCATACGCACTCGGTGTTTAAAGTTAAACAAATTTTAAAAGAAAGCCCTCAGATAAAGCTTTTGCTCAATGGAGCAGTTCTCTGTTTTACCTTAATTGTTTCAAATTCTTTTTTTACTTACTCTAACAATTTTCCGCTTATTGCAATCAAACAAAAAAAATAATTCAACAAAAAAATAATGAATAAGAAACATTAAAGTCGAAACAAAGAACTCTCCGTTTTAGTCAAATAAACCCTCTCATTAAAACAGGGTCTATAACTTTTCTGAGCTTTTTCTTATAATGAATTTAGAGATTATATTTTGATTATCCAAATGTTAAATCCACATTCTTTGAATAATCAAAGTTATTGAATCCTGCTATATAGTAACGATGAAAACTTATTAGAAAAGTGCAAAAAAGGAGATTTTTATGCGTAAAACTGCTTATAAAATCTATAAAAATTCATCTAAATTTGGCTTTTGCCACTCTACTCTCAGTACTTTAGATTGTACATTAATTTTCTCAAAAAAACGTTGCCAATACAATTGCTGATTAGATAAACTATCCGTTGGCGACTTCACTTCTACAAAGCAATATTCTCCATCCGACCACATCATTAAGTCTGGAAAACCCCTTACATTCTCTCTTAAGTTTCTTGCCATTTCAAGCATAATCAAACTTATTTGTTCAGGAGAAAGTTTTTCTAAAAGGGTAATAATCAGAGGAAAAAGTCCGCCATACCAATCCACCAGAGGATTCGTAATTCCGTACTTTTCAAAGAAAATATTATGAATGTAAATCGTGGTTGCATCAATATCTTCCAACATTAACAGGCGTTCTTCCATCCTTTCTTTACGCTTTTCAAAGAAAGTAGGCTTGAATAAATCAGAAGGAGAACGTTGTAAAGGATGGTGAATGGCTAAAGTATCTGTATCGAAAATAATATCCCAAAAGAGTAAGCCAAACAAGCTTCTCCAAAGGTGATTTTCGGTGAAAGTTGCTTTTTTGCCATGACGTTCGTAGTAATCAATCACGCCCATTTCTACTTGTCGTTTCCATATCAAATCAATTGAAATAGATTCAGAGCCATGCAAATGTTGTGTAATGGCTTTCTTGGATTTCTTTTTTTGGAGAGCCGCTTCCAATCTATTTAAGTAATCTTCTGCAAAAAAATGTTCATCGGCATTTTGCGGTTCTGCCAAAATCAATTCGCAAAGTGCTTTGGCTTCTTCTTTGTTTTTGAGTTTATCTAAAATGCGTACTTGTCTTTCTCTTGAAGGTGGCTGCTCCGTTAAACGAAAAACAATCAATGCTTCGTCCAGTGCTTTGAGCTTTTCTAAATAAGCCCCAACCTTTAAGGTAAAGCGTTCAAAGGTCGGAACAGCGATTTCTGTGAGTTCTTTACGATGCGTTTCCGTCCAATCCATAAACCAATTGAAGATTTCTAGGTATTCAATTTTGGCTTCTTGCATCAAATAGAAATCTTCACGAGCCAAACTTACTTTTAGTTTATCTTCAACCTCTTGTCGGGTTTGAAAATACGCCACCATTTTATCTTCGTCGTATTTTTCGTAAGATTGGAAGCCTAAATCACGAGTCACAAATTCAGACATATCGCCGTGACGAGTACCAAAAAAGAGAAATTTCAAAAGTTGAACTTCTTCTTCAAAACATACTTTTACGACCGAATGCTGAACAGCATGAATAGCTGAAAAGTCCTTTTCGTTCAACAAAAAATGGATTTCTTCCCAATCTCCAACTTCTAAAAGCCAATCTAATACTTCTTCTTTTTTCAATGAAGCTTTGCCTTTGGTCTCTAAATTGAGCATTTTCGCTAAAAAAATCAGCTCAGATTTATTGAAAATATCTAATACTTCATACGCTTGCGAAAGATGTTTACTAGCTAAAGGTTCTACAAAACCTTTGTTGATTAAACTATTCAATACTTCGGGAATATCCTCAATTTCAGCATATTTCAGCTTTTCTGTCCTAAAAAAAGAACCTGTACGATTGGCAAATCTGATAAACAGACATTTCTCGTCTTCCGTCAAAGCCTCAAAAGAAGATAAGAATTGCTGTTCATTTTCGTTCAGAATGTGTTGGTACTTCTTCTGCACGAAAGTCAGCAAGTATTGAAAATACTCCAAGTAATATTTAGGAGGCAGTTCTATTTTTTCAGGAGCCATTAATCATTTTTTTTCGTAATTTACAAAGATAAACAATCCTATTTAGGTATGACAGACCAAAAAGTCCTTGAAATATTTCATGCTAAATCTATTATTTCTACCAAGGAAGTACAAAAGATTAATGAATCTGAAAAGTCAAAACCATTTTCGCTACATTATGAGTTAAGGATTTTACTTTATTTAGGCATTTTCCTTTTAAGCAGCGGTTTGGGAATTGTTATTTATCAAAATCTTGATTCAATCGGTCATACAGCCATTGTAATTTTCATTAGTTTCTTAGTGGTATCATGCTTTGCTTTTTCATCTTGGAAAAAACAAAACTTTACTTGGGATGCTGTAGAACAAGTAAATCCTTTTGCTGATTTTACGCTACTATTAGGTTGTTTGTCGTTCTTAACTTTGGAAGGCTACTTACAATATCAATACAGTTTATTTGGTGAAAAATATGGTTTGATTACTTTTATTCCTGCCATCGTTTTCTTCTTTTCCGCTTACTTTTTTGACCACCGTGGCGTACTTTCAATGGCAATAACGGCTTTTGCTTCTTGGATTGGCGTTTCTATTTCTCCATTAGCAGTATTTTCTAAAAACGATTTTACAGCTCCCTATTTTATTTTTACTTCAATCGCCCTCGGACTTTTATACATGGCAATAGGCTTACTTTCTGAGTTTCGAAAACTAAAACAGCATTTTGCCTTTTCTTATCTTTTATTGGGAAGTAATTTGGCATTAATTGCAGGAGTCGCAGGCGTTTTTAGTGAGCATCACAAGTACTTGTACACATTAATTGTACTGGCAATTTCTGTCGGTTTATTTTTCTATGCCAAGATAAAACAGTCTTATGTTTTTTTATTGACGGGAATTGTTTTTGCCTATATAGCTATTACAGAAGCCATTTTTGATATTTTCCCATATAACTCAATGAGGGCTTGGTTTGCGGCGTATTACTTTGTTGCTACTGGAATAGGTGTGATATTCTTACTATTTAATTTGAAGAAAATTCTTAAAAAAAGCTAAAAACGCCTATGAAAGCATATCAACAACAATGGATTGATAATTCGTTTCTTCAAAGTAAAGCCCAAGATTGGTTTGAAAAAGGATTACTCTCTGAGGAACAAAATATTGAAATTAAAAATCAATTCCCTTTAGATTTTTACCAGCCGAATCCATTTATCAGAATCGCACTGTTTCTTTTTACTTGTTTGGCTTGCATTTTTAGTGTGTCATTATTGTACTTGATTTTTGAAAGTACTTTTCGAGAAAGTCCTAAAACAGGTTTAACCATTTTAGCATTAGCCTTTGGAATATTTTCTGTTTTTCTGCTAGAAACGCTTATCACAACTAAAAAAATATTTCAATCTGGCATTGATAACGGTTTGTTATATTGTGCTATTGTGGCATTTGTTACAGTCATTTATGTTCAGTTAGAACCTTTGCATTTACCAGCTTGGCTTGAATTTACTTTTATAATGCCATTCTTTCTGGTGGCTTATATTCGTTATGCAGATGTTTTTGTGGCTTGTGTGATTTACTTTTTGTTGGTAATGATTTTAGTGGATTTTTCACTCACATTTTTTATCGGGAAAACACTCTTGCCATTCATCATGTTACTTTTTTCTTTAGGTGCTTATTACTTTGTAGAAAAACTAAAACAAAGAGCAGATTATCTTTATTATGAAACATCTTTAGATATTTTTAAAACACTGACTTTGGCTTCAGCTTATTTGAGCGTGAATTACTTTATCGTTCGTGAAGGCAATGCGATGATTAATAAAGTCATTACTTCGGTTGCTCCGCAAATCGGTTTAGCTCCTTTGTTTTATTTTTTCACCATCCTAATTCCAATAGTATATATTGTTGTTGGATTAAAAAAACGAGACAGAACTTTTTTGACATTGGGCTTGCTTACCGCTGGATTTTCATTCTTTACTTATCGATATTATTTCGGAATCATTCCCACAGAAATCGCATTGCTGATTTGTGGAACTTTGCTGATTGGCACAGCCTCATTTATTATTTATCAGCTAAAACAAGTAAAATTTGGCTTTACTTATGCACCTGATAGTAATTATGAAGGCTTGAATATTGATACTTTGCTGTTATCTGAACTCGTGAATCATAAACTAGGACAACATAATGATGAACTAAAATTTGGCGGTGGAAGTACAGCAGGTGGTGGCGCTGGTGGCGAATATTGACTTAACAATAATAATTATAACCTTTCAATGATTTTATGAGAAAAAATACTCAATTCATATACTTTTTTCGTGAATGATAATGAAAAATGTATATTTGTTTCTTGAATTCATTTCTAAGTTAATATTCTTCTAATTGTATTCAAGAACAATTTACAAAAAGCTTATTCTCTTTGTAAAAGAATAAAATATTTTGAAATACTCAATATTATCAAAATATTATTTTGCCATAAACAAAAAATACATAATTTACTTTATCCATGAAAACTGTCAATTCTTACAATTTTGCTGGCAAACGTGCCTTAATTCGAGTAGATTTTAATGTGCCTTTAAACGAGCGTTTTGAAATTACTGATGATACTCGTATCAAGGCTACGATTCCTACAATCACTAAAATTTTGAATGATGGTGGTTCAGTAGTTTTAATGTCTCACTTGGGTCGTCCGAAAGATGGTCCAACTGAAAAATATTCATTAAAACACCTTGTGAATCCACTTTCAGTTGTATTTGGTCGTCCAGTAAAATTTGCAGATGACTGTATCGGTCAATCAGCGACAGACTTGGCTTCTAGCTTACAAAGCGGAGAGATTTTATTATTAGAAAACCTTCGTTTTTACAAAGAAGAAGAAAAAGGAAATGTAGAATTCGCTGAAAAGCTTTCTAAGTTAGGTGATGTTTGGGTAAATGATGCTTTCGGAACAGCTCACCGTGCTCATGCTTCAACAGCAGTGATTGGTCAGTTTTTTGAAGACAGAATTTGTGGTTATGTGATGCAAGCTGAAATTGAAAATGCACAAAGAGTATTAGAAAACTCTGAACGTCCATTTACAGCAATCATGGGAGGTTCTAAAGTTTCCGATAAAATCTTAATCATCGAACGTCTTTTAGATAAAGTTGATAATTTGATAATTGGTGGCGGTATGACTTACACTTTTGTTTTGGCAGAAGGTGGAAAAATTGGTAAGTCAATCTGTGAACCAGATAAAGTAGAATTAGCAAAAACTATTTTAGCAAAAGCAGCTGAAAAAGGAGTAAATGTATATATGCCAGTTGATAATTTATGTGCTGATAAATTCTCGAACGATGCCAACACATTAATTGCTGCAAAAGGTGAAATTCCTGATGGTTGGGAAGGTTTAGACATCGGTCCAGAATCAGCTGAAATTTTCAAGAAAGTTGTTGAAGCTTCTAAAACTGTATTATGGAATGGTCCGATGGGTGTTTTTGAATTCCCGAACTTCGCAAAAGGAACAAATGCCATTGCAGACTCAGTAGTAAAAGCTACAGAAGAAAACGGTGCTTTCTCATTAATCGGCGGTGGAGATTCTGCTTCAGCAGTAAACAATGCTGGTTATGGCGATAAAGTTTCTTATGTATCAACAGGCGGTGGAGCTTTATTAGAATATATGGAAGGCAAAGTATTACCAGGTGTTGCCGCATTGCAATAAATAAAAAAGCATTTGCATTATTTGAAGGCGATACAAAATTGTATCGCCTTTTTCTATTTATCTTTGAGATAATTAAAATAAAACAAACGTGGAATTTCAGTCATTACCCATCAACACAAGTGCTCAATATCTTTTGAATGATAGCCGTCAGCTTTCATCACCACAACGTTCTATTTTCTTTGCCATCAAAGGGCTACATCATGATGGTCATCTTTTTTTAGATGATTTATATAGAAAAGGGGTACGTGAATTTGTAGTCGAAACGAATGCGCTCAGTCCAGCAATTCTTCGTGAATTAAAAAGATTCGAAGAAGCAAAAATCTGGCAAGTTGACAATAGCATTACGGCTATGCAAGAAGTTGCCCAAAAGCATCGTGAGCATTTTAATTTACCCATTATCAGTATCACTGGAAGTAATGGAAAAACAATTGTAAAAGAGTGGCTTTCGCAATTATTAGGCAATCGTTTCAAAGTTGTAAAAAGCCCCAAAAGTTATAATTCGCAGATTGGAGTACCGCTTTCTGTTTGGCAAATTAATGAAAGCCATAACCTTGGGATATTTGAAGTTGGCGTTTCAAAGCCCAATGAAATGGAAAATTTGGAAAAAGTTGTTCAGCCATCAATTGGAATTTTTACGAATATTGGTAACGCTCATAGCGAGTTTTTCACAAGTAATTCACAGAAAATAAAAGAGAAATTCAAGCTCTTCAAGCATGCAAAAACGCTTATTTATTGTGCTGATTATGTTGAAATAGATGAGATTATAAAGTCAGATTTTATCATTGAAAATCCAAATTGTGAAATCATCAATTGGTCAAGGATGGCAAATACAGGCATTCGTGCTGATTGGGAAGTTGATGTAGAAAACACCAAAGTGTTTTTGGATTTAACAGCAGTTACTAGCAATGCTGAAAAATTTACTACGGCTTTCGATATTCCATTTACTGACGAAGCATCTATCGAAAATGCCATTCATTGTATGCTTACGCTTTGGCATTTGGGCTACAGCACTTCCGAAATTCAGGCAAGATTACAAATACTTCGTCCAGTTTCGATGAGGCTTGAAATGAAGCAAGGAATTAATTCAAATTACTTGATTGATGATACTTATAATAATGATTTAGCGGGTTTAACCATTGCCCTCAATTTCCTTAGCCAACAAAAACAAAGACAACAAAAAGTACTTATTTTAAGTGATTTGCTAGAAACTGGCATTCCTGAAAAAGAGCTTTATAAACAAATTGCACATTTAGTCAAAGAAAGACATTTAGAGTATTTCATCGGCATTGGCGATGTGATTTCTCGCAACAAAAGTCATTTTCTTGTAAGTTCTGCTAAAACAGCAACTAACATCCAATTTTTTAAAAACACCCAAGACTTTTTGGATAGCCAAGCCATAAAATCGCTTCATAATTGTACGATTTTGATTAAAGGGGCAAGAAAATATGGCTTTGAACAAATCGTAAATCGTCTTGTTCAAAAAACGCATGGTACCATTCTTGAAATTAATTTAGATGCTATTACCAACAATTTGAATTATTATCGTGATAAAATTGGGCAACAAATTAAAATGATGGTAATGGTGAAAGCTTTTGCTTATGGTTCAGGCAGCACAGAAGTGGCAAATTTACTTCAATTTCATGGTGTTGACTATTTGGCTGTTGCCTATACTGATGAAGGCGTGGCACTCCGACAGAACGGCGTTTACTTGCCTATCATGGTGATGAATCCTTCTCCAAATGATTTTGAACAATTAGTAGCATATTCTTTAGAACCTGAAATTTATAGTCTCAGAATACTACAAGAGTTTTCAGACTATATTGACAGTAGAAATTTAAGTTCAAAAATCCATTTGAAAATTGATACAGGAATGCACCGTTTGGGTTTTGAGAAAGAAGCACTTCATGCCTTGCTTTCCTATTTACAATCGAATCCGAATTTGTGGGTTTCAACGATTTTCAGCCATTTAGCTGCGGCTGACGAAGAAGCTTATGATGATTTTACCTTGAAGCAAGTCAATATTTTTACTGAAATGGCAAATGAAATTTCGGAAGCTCTTGGTTATAGTCCTTCTCGTCATTTAGCTAATTCGGCAGGGATTGCTCGTTTTCCAGAAGCTCGAATGGATATGGTTCGTTTAGGAATCGGTCTTTACGGAGTAGCCGCAAAAGCTGAGGATCAAGTAAATTTGCAAACTGTTGGAACACTGAAAACAGTAATTTCGCAAATTAAATATATCAAAGCTGACGAAACCGTAGGCTACGGTCGCAAGGGTGAATTAAATAGAGATACAAAAATTGCAACAATCGCAATTGGTTATGCTGATGGTTTTAATAGAAAATATGGCAGAGGTGTTGGTGAAGTATTAATTAATGGTCATAAATGTAAAGTTGTAGGTAATGTTTGTATGGACATGACTATGATTGATATTACTGATGTGCATAATGTTCAAGAAGGCGACGAAGTGATAATTTTCAATAAAGAATTAACCATCTCTGACTTAGCCCATAAAATTGGCACTATTCCTTATGAAGTATTGACAAGCGTAAGCGAAAGGGTAAAACGAGTTTTTTATCAGCTATAAACAAAAAAGTGCAAGAAAAAATCCTTGCACTTTTAACTTCAACCTTTCAAAACATAATTACAATCAAAAACAATTTGAGTAAAAATGCTTCTGATTCATTATTCAGGTTTGATTGATGTATAATTTGATTGTTATAAAAATGGTTAATGTGTTTTTAAAGAAATGGTTAATGCTTGCAATACAAATTTATGCAAACTTTTATTATAAAAACAAAAATTATTGCAAATATTTGCAATAATTTTCAGGGAATTTAATTTTTATACTTCAAATTGGGTATTATGCTAAAAGAAGAACGTCAACAAATAATTTTAGACAAACTAAGTACTGATAAAAAAGTAACATTAGTAGATTTAGGGCAAATACTAAATGTGTCTTACGACAGCGTTCGGCGTGACATCATTGAGTTGGAAGATCGTGGTCTTTTAAAAAAAGTACATGGTGGTGCTATTGCTAATTCATATTTATCAATCAAAGCAAGTAAAGGGCTTGGAATCGTCAATACTGAATTTGTGACCATTGCTAAAAAGGCTATGAAGTTGATTGAAAATCATAAAATCATCTTGATGGACGGAGGCACAACTAATTTCTATATCGCTGAGCAACTCCCTAAAAACATGGAACTTACCGTTGTAACCAATAATCCACATTTGGCTACAGCATTAGCGGAACATCCTAAAGTAGAAATCATTTTGTTGGGAGGTTCTTTCTATAAACGTTATCAAATTACGATGGGCAGTAAAACCTTCCAAGACCTTGAACATATTCATGCTGATGTCTATTTTATGGGAACAAACAGTATTAATCCTGAATTAGGCTTGGCTATTCGCCATTATGAAGAGTCTTTGTTGAAACAAAAGATGATGAGTATTTCTAGAAAAATTGTTACTTGTGTAATTGAAGAAAAAATCAACCGAGAAGAAAATTATAAAGTTTGTGATTTTACAAGATTAGACTATTTAATCACAAGTTTAGCTCCTAATGATAGCTTGTTGGCTGGTTTTAGGAATAAAAATGTAGAGATTCTATAAAATTTATTGCAAAAGTTTGCAAACAAAAAGGGGATAAATTATAAATTCATCCCCTTTTTGTTAATCATCCCAAAAATTAGAACATTAAAATTGCACTAGTACACAACAAAACGATTCCTAATATTAAGAAAACTGATGGATTCAACCCTGGGATACTTCTTTCACCCAAAGCAGAATCGTAAGGATTCTCTGGATTATATCTTACTTTCATGGTTTGTCCAACTTGACTAAGCATTGACATTCCTTTGTCTGCTTCAATTTTGAATTGTCTTCCATTTACACTGAATGAAACAACAGGAAAGAAAATTGGGCTTTGACCTAATTTATCACTGCGTTCATAGCGTTTACTTACTTCTACTACTTCACCATTTGTTAACACAGAATGTTGTAACCAATCACGACGCTTTTTACTTAAATAAATACCTAAAAATATTAATGCTCCAGCTACCAAGATAAAACCAGCCATGACCAATGGCGGCACTCCCTCATACACGCCATGCGGGCCTGAGATAAGTAATATTGAATTAAATGCACTTTCCATATTCACAAAATTTAATGATTCTTTGACCGAACGAAGTATAAATTGTTACGCTTCTTTACAAATTTCAGACAAAAGTCATTAAAAACCAAGCGGTTAGATTTCTGAGTGGTTTTACTCACAAGATAACGAAAAGGCTATTTTTTTAGGTTTTATATTTTTTTCATTTAAGCATTTATATTTTAAAAGCTGTTTTTTCAAAATCTGTAATTTTTAAGTCGTATTTACCTATTTTTAAAACTTACTTCTGCCAAAAAATTATTTTATTGAATTTTAAAGTTTTTTTATTGCACTTTTACCAGTGAAAACTTCTATTCAAACCTCCAATTTGCCATAAAGAGATGTTTTTGAAAGAAAATGGCTCAATTTCATACTATCTCAAGTGTTAAAAAGCATTATTTTCTAAAAAATGGCTAAAAAACAAACCCATAAATAATAAAAAATATTTTTAGTTTTCAGAGCCAATTTTTTCGTTTAAACCATAATAGCATCGTAACTACTAGCAAAATCATTACTCCCCAAACAACATAATATCCGTATTGCCAATGTAGTTCTGGCATGTAATCGAAATTCATTCCATAGATTCCAGCCACAAAAGTGAGTGGCATAAAAATCACAGAAATGACCGTCAATACTTTCATCACGTTATTCATTTTATTACTTGCCTGCGAAAGATACAAATCCATCAGCGATGCACCTAAGTCACGAAAAGAATCAATCGTTTCAATAACTTGCATCACGTGGTCGAGTACATCTCTTAAATAAAGACTGGTATTCGAAGTAATCAATGGAGCTTCTTCTCTAATCAAATTCGCCAACATTTCACGCAAAGGGAAAATCGCTCTTCGCATCAGAGTAAGCTCACGTTTCATACTATAAAGTTCGTTAAGTGATTTAGGATTAGGATTTTTTATAATATCCTCTTCCAATCTTTCCATATTTTCTGAAAGCTTATCAAGTACTGAAAAATAATTATCAACCACTAAGTCAATCAAAGAATAGAGTAAATAATCAGCACTATTTTTACGAGTCTTACCCGCTGAAGCTTTAATTCTTGTCAGAATCGGTTCAAAAATATCTCTTGAACGTTCTTCTTGAAACGAAATCACATAGCCATCGCCCATTACAAAACTCAGATGCTCAATTTCAACTTCACGAGTATAAGGATTGTATTCAATCATTTTAAGCGTCACAAAAAGCTGTTCTTCATTGTAATACTCAAACTTAGGTTTCTGTTGCGTATTCAGAATATCTTCCAACATTAATGGGTGCAACGTAAACATCTCTCCAATCGTAGCAATAACGGCAGGTTCATGAATGCCATCAACATTCATCCAATAAGTTTTATTCTCAGCTAATTCTACATTAAAAGTATCCAAAGTAGGAATTTTAGCTACTTCATATTCTTCAAAATTATAGCTTGTCCAAAGTATTTTGGTCTCAAAATCAACTTCTTTTCCTACATAAGTGAGCGTACCGGGCGAAGTTCCTAAGTTTTTATTCTGAATAATATATCTTTTTGACATCAGCGTCGTTTTATTAGCATTGTGATAAAATAGTATTCAATTTAGATAGTAGATTGGCAATTTTCAAATTCCAGCAGTAAATTGCTACATTAATTGACCACTCAATTAAGATTATAATCCTTTACAGCATCGTGATAATATTAAAGTACACAAAACATATCATTATATGTAGCTTAATTTCAGGTATCGTTTTATTGGCTTGCTCACATCAGCCAAAACAATTAGGCAAAAACACTTCAACAGACATTTCTATCAGAAATGATAGTATTACCAAATTATTTGACCCTAAACTCGCCGCTAAAAAGGCAAGTAAGCTAGATACTTTTTTCAAGAAACTCCATAAAGTTAACGGTTTTAATGGTGCCGTTTTGGTTTCGCAGTATGGTAAAGTGATTTATAAAAATGCTTTTGGTTATGCAAGTTTCAGTAAAAAAGATTCTAACACAACTCAAACGCAATTTCAATTAGCCTCCGTTTCGAAGCAGTTTACTGCGGTTGCCATTATGCAATTACATGAAAAAGGTTTGATAAATTACGAAGATCCCGTTTATAAATACATTCCAAATTTTCCTTACGACCCAAGTATTACCATCAAAAGTTTGCTTTCGCATAGCTCTGGGATTCCAAACTATGTATATTGTTTAGATAAAATCATTAATAAAAAAGTACCTCTTACAAATGACCAAGTAGTTGATTTGTTCGCTCGCCACAAACCGGGCATCAATTATTATCCTAATAGTAGATTCAACTATAATAATTCAAACTACGCTTTATTGGCTTATATTGTTGAAAAACTTTCGGGAATGAATTTCAGAGAGTATGCTAAGCGAAATTTGTTTGCACCTGCTGGAATGTCGAAAAGTTTTGTTTACGACCCAGCGAAACCAGAATTAGTAAGTTCTGCGGCTGTCGGTTATACGCCAAGACGAAGAGGCTTTTGGCAAGTACCTTTCGACCACCTTGATGGTGTGGTGGGTGATAAAGGAATTTATTCAACCGTTGAAGATTTATATAAATGGGACATGGCTTTGAACAGTGAGAAACTCGTAAAAATGAGTACACTCAACGAAGCTTTTTTACCCGCACATTCTTTTAAAAATCTTTTGACTAAGAATTATGGTTTTGGTTGGAGACTTCAGTTATTGGACGATGGTACGTGGCTAACATTCCATACAGGCTGGTGGCATGGTTTTAAAAACTATTATATGCACAATAACCGAGATAATTCATCCATTATTATTTTACAAAATGTTTCAAATAGAGCATTGGCAAGAGTAAAAGTTGCACAGTCTATTCTGTATCCAGAAAAAGCTTGGTATTTTATGAGTGGCGAAGGCCTGCCAGGCGAATTTGAAATCGAATAATTTACTTCGTTTTATTTTGACAATAATTATTTAAAAACTCGTTTAATCATAAAAAAAAGCTAATTTTAGAGGGTAAAAAACCTTTTATGAAAATTTAAAAAAACATGAAAATCTCGAAACTACTACTCAATTTTTTGTGCTTGTTAATGTGTCTTTCCTTTACTGTGAAAGCCCAGTCGGAAGATGAAGCTATCAAGACTTGTGTGAATAATTACTTGGAAGGTGTTTTGAAAGGCGATGCTGCTCGCTTAAATCTTGCATTTCACCCAACTGCTATGCTAAAGAGTATCAATACAGTTACTGGAGTTTTACAAGATGTACCTGTAGCTAAATTTATTTCAACAACACCTGCTGGTGGAATTGAAACTAAAGGAGGTTCAACTAAGCTAGTTAGTTATTCTTACATTGGTGCATCTGCTTTGGCAACTGTTGAACTACGTTTTGGTGATTTCAAATATGTTGATTTACTAAGTATGCTAAAATTTGGGAATGATTGGAAAATCGTAAGCAGAGTATTTAGTCGTACCGATTTAGACAGCCAAGTAAAAGGTACTGCAACGGCTCCTTCTACGGCTTCAACTGCTAATAAACCAGTAGTAAAAAAATCATCTTCAGCGAATGTAAAACCTAAAGCAGATGATGGTTGGTAAGACCTAAAAAATATAATTCGCTAAAGCTCATGAAATTCATGAGCTTTTTTTGTGCAATCGCAAAAGCTAAAACAAACTCTCCCTTTGCGTAAAACCTAATAATTCCTAACTTTGCAAACTCAAAAAGAAAAGATAGCAATCACAATTAAAAATAGAAATGGGAAGAGCATTTGAATTTCGTAAAGCAAGAAAATTTAAGCGATGGGGACAAATGGCAAAAACATTTACCAAAATCGGTAAAGATATTGTCATTGCAGTAAAATCGGGCGGACCAGACCCTCATTCAAATTCACGTTTACGGGCAATTATCCAGAATGCCAAGGCTGTGAATATGCCAAAAGACAATGTTGAGCGTGCTATCAAAAAAGCTTCATCTAAAGAACAAGAAGACTACAAAGAGATTGTTTATGAAGGATATGCTGCTCATGGCGTTGCGGTGTTAGTAGAGTGTACAACTGACAACACCAATCGTTCCATTGCCAATATCAGAAGTCATTTTACTAAATGTGGTGGAAGTGTTGGTACTACAGGTATGTTAGATTTCATTTTTGAACGCAAATCTGTATTCAAAATTGCCAAAACTGCTGACATTGATGTGGAAGAATTAGAATTAGAATTGATTGATTACGGTGCTGATGAAATCTTCTTGGATTTAGAAACCAACCAAGTAAACATTTACGGAGAATTCACTGCTTTTGGAGCTATTCAGAAATTTTTAGAAGAAAAAGGTTTTGAATTACAAGGAGCTGATTTCGAAAGAATTCCGAACGATACTAAAGAACTTACTGAGGAACAAATGGCTGATGTTGAAAAACTAATCGAGCGTTTGGAAGAAGATGATGATGTTCAGAACGTTTATCATAACATGAGATAGATTTTCTTAGTCAATAAAAAAAGCCAGATTACTCTGGCTTTTTTCTTTCACAACCATCATCCATTTAGTAATAAAATTGAAATGCGATATTTTATAGAATGTTCATATAAAGGCACAAATTATTGCGGTTGGCAAGCACAAGATAATGCACGTACCATCCAAGGTGAAATTGAAAAAGTGTTAGCAATTTTATTAAGAAAACCCATTGAAATTACAGGAAGTAGCAGAACTGATACGGGTGTTCATGCCAAACATCAAACGGCACATTTTGATTTAGAAGAAGTAATTCCTAATCCTGAAAATATCGTTTATCGCATGAACAAAATGTTGCCTTTTGATATTTCTATTCTGAATATTTTCGCTGTTGCTGACGATTATCATTCTCGTTTTGAGGCAACTTCAAGAAAATATGAGTATCATATTTCGAGAAAAAAGAATCCATTCTTAAAAGATTTATGCTATGAATTTACGCCTGTTTTGAATATAACAGCGATGAACGAGGCTTGTCAATATTTCTTCAAATACATTGATTTTGAAAGCTTTAGCAAACTTCATTCACAAGTATTTACGTTTAATTGCACCATTATGGAAGCAAGATGGGAAGAAAGAGAAAATGGTATATTGGTTTTCCACATTAAGTCAAATAGATTTTTGAGAGGAATGGTAAGAGCAATCGTCGGGACTTTGATAGAAGTGGGGATGGGAAAGATTAGTGTAGAAGATTTTGAAAAGATAATTCAATCAAAAAATCGTCAAAAAGCTGGCAGGGCAGCTCCTCCACAAGGTTTATTTTTGATGGAAGTCAATTATTAAGTCCAGACATCTCCCAACAATACCAAAACCTATCTCGGAGATAGAAATTTGCGGTAAAAAGATGCAAAATCCTATCTCCGAGATGGAATCTTGCGACAAAAAGACGCAAAATCCTATCTCCGAGATGGAAGCTTGCGGTAAAAAGATGCAAAATCCTATCTCAGAGATGGAAAAATGCGGTGGAAAGATGCAAAATCCTATCTCCGAGATGGAATCTTGCGGTAAAAAGATGCAAAATCCTATCTCAGAGAGACAGTGTTTATATTAATATTTTCTTCACTTCATTCAATTTCAACAAAGCTTCTATCGGTGACATGGCGTTAATATCGAGATGTTTTAATAGATTTTCTATTTTCTCAAATTTCGGATTACTTTCTCCGCCGAAAATACTCATTTGAAAATTCTGTTTTGGCATTTCACGAATCGTTTGGCGATGTTGTTCTTTTGAACGATTCTTTTCTAATTCTACCAAAATTTCACTGGCACGATACACTACTGTTTGTGGGATTCCTGCTAACTGTGCTACGTGAATCCCGAAACTGTGTTCTGAACCGCCTTCTTTCAGCTTACGCATAAAAATCACTTTACCATTGATTTCTTTTACGGAAACATTGAAATTTTTGATTCTTGGAAAATCGTTCGCCAATTCATTTAATTCATGATAATGTGTTGCAAAAAGTGTTTTTGGACGATAATTTGAATGATTATGTAAATGTTCTGCAATTGCCCAAGCTATCGAAACGCCATCATAAGTACTTGTTCCACGACCAATTTCGTCCATCAAAACCAAACTTCTGTCTGAAAGGTTGTTCAAAATACTTGCTGTTTCGGTCATTTCAACCATAAAAGTAGATTCTCCTTTCGAAAGGTTATCACTCGCTCCTACTCTTGTAAATACTTTATCGACAATCCCAATTTTGGCTTCGCTGGCAGGTACAAAACACCCAATTTGTGCCATCAACACAATCAATGCTGTTTGGCGAAGTAACGCAGATTTACCCGCCATGTTTGGGCCAGTAATGATAATAATTTGTTGCGTTGCATCATCCAAGTACAAATCATTCGGCACGTAAATTTCGCCCAAAGGCAATTGTTGTTCAATTACTGGATGGCGACCATCTTTAATTTCAAGCTCCTTATTATCAGAAACTTGCGGTTTGGCATAATTATTTTTCTCGGCAATTTTAGCAAAATTTGTTAGCACATCCAATACCGCAATAATCTTGGCATTTTGCTGAATTTGATGCACGTAATCGTTGGCAACATTCACCAGTTCATTAAAAATTCTGAATTCAATTACCGCAATTTTATCTTCTGCACCCAAAATTGTTTCTTCATATTCTTTCAATTCTGGTGTAATATAACGTTCGGCATTTACCAAGGTTTGCTTACGAATCCAGTCGTTGGGTACTTTATCTTTATGGGCGTTGGTTACTTCTAAATAATAACCAAATACTTTATTGAAAGAAACTTTGAGCGAAGTAATGCCCGTGCGTTCAATTTCACGATTTTGTAATTGCAATAAAAAGTCTTTTCCAGTATGAGCAATGCCTAAAAGTCTGTCTAAATCTTCATCAACACCATGTTTAATCATTCCACCTTGGTTCGTCACAATCGGTAATGATTCATCACGTAATTCATTTTCAATTTTATCCAATAAAAACTGACAAGGATTTAACTGGTCGGCATATTTTTTCAGCATCGTCACATTGGTAGCTTTGGCTGATGCTGATTTATCTTCTGAATGAACAGAATTCATCAACAATTCTCGAATAGGCTCAATGCGTGATAAAGCTCTTTTTAAGGTAGCTAATTCACGAGGATTTATTCTGCGAACGGCTACTTTTGAAATCAGACGCTCTAAATCACCAATAGGTTTGAGTTGCTGTTCGATAGCCTCACGCAACTCAGTATTTTCTTTGAAAAACGAAACCGTTTCCAAACGTTCTTGAATCAAAGACTTTTCTTTCAAAGGCAAAACCAACCATTTACGGAGTAATCTTGCTCCCATCGGAGTGGTAGTTTGGTCAAGAATTTGAATCAAAGAAATTCCTCCTTCTTGTTGTGGAGCTACTAATTCCAGATTACGAATTGTGAATCTATCCAACCAGACATATTTCTCTTCTTCCAATCGGTTGATTCTTGAAATATGACTTACTTCTTTATGCTCAGTTTCTGCTAAATAGTGCATAATTACACCCGCAGCAATAATTCCTTCCGCTAATGTCTCAATCCCAAAACCTTTTAAAGAATTGGTTTTAAAATGATTCGTAAGTAAGGGATAAGTAAAATCACGGGTAAAAGCCCAGTCATCAATACCAAAAGTATTGAATTTATCACCGAATAAAGCGGTAAATTCTTGTCGATTTTTCTTACAAAAAAGTACTTCAGAAGGCGAAAAGCTTTGTAATAATTTTTCGATATAAGCCGCACTTCCTTGCGAACAAAGGAATTCACCCGTTGAAATATCTAAGAAAGCAATTCCGATAATTTCTGTAGAAAAAGAAGAAAAACTGATGGAAGCCAAGTAATTATTTTGCTTGGTATCCAGTACATTATCATTGAAAGAAACGCCTGGAGTAACTAATTCTGTAACGCCTCTTTTTACAATTCCTTTGGCGGTGGCAGGGTCTTCAAGTTGGTCGCATATTGCTACACGTTCGCCAGCACGGACTAATCTTGGCAAATAAGTATCCAAAGAATGGTGTGGGAAACCAGCCAGATGGTCGTCAGCAGTACCGTTATTTCTGCGAGTAAGCGTAATTCCCAAAATCTTAGCAGCACGAACCGCATCTTCCCCAAAAGTTTCGTAGAAATCGCCCACTCTAAACAGTAACAAAGCACCTGGATAGCGAGCTTTTATTTGATTATACTGTTTGGCAAGTGGAGTTTCGTTAGGTTTTTTGGTGGGTTTTGAAGTATCGTTAGGATTTTGAGAAGGTCTTGCCATGTTGATTATTAAAAGTTTCAAATCATGTGTCCAAATTTTTCGTTGAACAACAATCCTTGAAATTTGAGTTTACTATTTAAAAATTAAATGTTTCACAAAAATACACAGAGCGTTGCAAAGAATTTATTAATTGGGAAAAGATTTGGCATAGTTACGGAAGAAAACTCCTTTAAACGGCTTTTTATAAAATAGCGAAAATATACTCTATGAATAAAAACTTTAAAAGAAAAATCTAAAACAAAAAAAAAACTATAACCCTGTATTTCAGCACTTTAAATTCATAACTCATCTTTCATAATTCATATCTAAAATACCTACTTCCTCAAAACCTGCATAAATACTTCATCCAATCTTGAAGCCATACTTACTTTGATTTTGTATTGATTTACATCCAAACCTTTGGCATTGAATTTCGAAATCCAGATTTCTTTAAATCCTAATTTTTCGGCTTCTGAAATACGATTTTCAATACGATTTACCGCTCTGATTTCTCCGCCTAATCCTACTTCTGCCGCAAAGCATATCGTACTCGGAATAGAAATATCTTCGTAAGAGGAAACAATGGAAGCACAAACCGCCAAATCAATCGCTGGATCTTCTACTTTTAAGCCTCCAGCAATGTTTAAGAAAACATCCTGATTGCCCAATCTGAAACCGCCTCTTTTTTCTAATACTGCCAATAACATATTCAAACGTTTGGCATCAAAACCCGTAGAACTTCTTTGTGGAGTACCATAAGTGGCAATGGAAACCAATGATTGTGTTTCAATCAACAAAGGACGATTGCCTTCTAACATCGCTCCAATGGTAATTCCTGAAAAATCTTCATCTCTTTGTGAAATCAAAATTTCAGATGGATTTGACACTTCTCTCAAACCAGAATTCAACATTTCATAAATACCTAATTCAGAAGTACTTCCGAAACGGTTTTTGGTGGTTCGTAGAATTCTATACGCTAAATGTCGGTCGCCTTCAAATTGTAAAACAGTGTCCACCATGTGTTCTAAAACCTTTGGTCCAGCCAAAGAGCCATCTTTCGTGATATGTCCGATAATGAAAACGGGCGTGCCAGATTCCTTGGCAAATTTCATCAACTCAGCCGCACATTCTTTTACTTGCGAAACGCTTCCTGCTCCCGCTTCAATAAAGGAAGATTGTAGCGTTTGGATGGAATCAATGATTAAAATATCAGGTTCAAAATTCTCTACTTGCTTAAAAATATTTTGCGTTTGGGTTTCTGTCAGGATAAAACAGTTGTCGCTTTTGTTTTCTAAACGTTCGGCACGCATCTTGATTTGATGTTCAGATTCTTCTCCAGAAACATATAATACTCTATGCGAATCCAGCATCAAGGCGATTTGCAACATCAAAGTAGATTTCCCAATACCCGGTTCTCCACCAATAAGTACCAAAGAACCCAACACAATTCCGCCACCCAACACACGATTTAATTCAGCATCTTTGGTCAATATTCTTGCTTGCTCCTGAAAATTAATTTCTTGAATCGCTCTTGGTTTTGCAGCAATTTTTAAAGAAGTACTTACTTTCCAAGAACCTTTTTGAGGTTCATCTTTCTGTACAACTTCTTCTACAAAAGTATTCCACTCTCCACACGAAGGGCATCGTCCCAACCATTTTGGAGCTTGGTTGCCACAGTTTTGACAGAAAAATGAAGTTTTAGTTTTTGCCATATTACACTTTAACAAACTCATTATCAAATGATAACGAGTTATATTTTATTCCTTAAAATTCAACATTAGGATTATACCTACAATTACTTGTCGATTACTTAGTTCGTTCTTGAAATACATACCGTTTACTAAATTATGCTAAAAAAAACGGGTAACAAAATACTTCAGGTCGGTGATATACTGTTATCTTGCTAACAAAATAAATTTTACTACTATGCACAAAAAAATCATTTTACTCGTTGCCCTGTTAATTTTTGTAAAAACCAGTAGCGTTTTTGCACAAATTTCATTCGGTATCAAAGGTGGTGTAAACTTCTCTCAATTAAAAACTGATTTCGAAAGTCAGTCAGTTGGAGCGAACCTTAAACAAAGCTTAGATACCAAAACTGGTTATGTTGGTGGTGTATATTTCCGATTAGGAAAAACGTTTTTTGTACAGCCAGAATTAATTTTCTCAGCAAAAGGAGGAAGCTTGAATCTATTAAAAAGTGGTTCATCCACTGATTATGAAACGGTAAAAATTGATTACACAAGCCTTGATGTACCCTTGTTGATTGGTTACAAATTTGGGCCACTTCGTGTAAATGCTGGACCTGTTGCTTCTTTTAAAGTCTCAAACAGTATTAGTGACGACTTGAAAAATTATTCTAGCAACATTGGTGATTCGTTCAAAAATGCTTCTTATGGCTATCAAGCAGGTGCTGGCATTGACCTTGGTTCATTATCTGTCGATTTACGTTATGAAGGAAGTCTTTCAGATATTTCTTCTGTGGTTGATTTATCTAAAAGTGTAAACTACAGCCAAAAAGGAAACCTTTGGCAAATGACTCTAGGCTATAAGATTTTTTAAGATTTACAAATCTCAACTTTAAGAGTGCTCATTTCCAAGCGTTTTTGCATGGAAATCAGCACTCTTTTTTTATTTAGTTGAATTCAATAGCTTTTGTTTTTTGATTTTCAAATTCCTTCTTCCTTCAATCAAGTGCTTTGATTACTTTTGTGTTGATTATAACATTCATTTAATAGCTAAACACTTGGAAAATACAAAACCCACCCCTTCCTTCCTACTACGCCAAAAGTTCCCTTTTGAACCGACCAATGGGCAAATAGAATTGTTCCAGAAAATGGATAAGTTTATTCCTAATCAGGATGATTTTGGTCCACTGTGCTTTTTATTAAAAGGTTATGCGGGTACTGGTAAAACTACAGTTTTAAGTACCATCATGAAAGTATTGCCAAAATTTGGTTATAAAGCCATCCTCCTCGCTCCTACTGGTCGTGCGGCGAAGGTGATGAGTAATTATGCTAAAACCAAAGCACTGACGATTCATAAGAAGATTTACAGACAAGTTGCCAACCAATATACTGGTAGTTTAGAATTTCAATTACAAAATAATTATGCTACTAAAACGATTTTTATCATTGATGAAGCCTCGATGATTTCAGACGATGCGGAATTTGGTACGCCTGGATTATTGACCGATTTAATGAAATTTATTTTCTCGCATCCTGAATTAGACTATAATTTCAATAAAGTGATTTTTGTAGGCGATACTGCTCAACTACCTCCCGTGGGCAAGTTAATGTCGCCTGCTTTGGAAAAAGATTACATGGAAGGGCAATTTCATTTGGGAGTAATGGAACAAGTACTTACAGAAGTAATGCGTCAGGATGCAGATTCTGGCATTTTGTTTAATGCGACGAATCTAAGAAATATTCTGAAAGATGAAAAACCTCAAATCAGTTTTAATACCAAAGGTTTTAAGGATTTCTTTAAAATGACTGGTGAAAAGCTAGAAGATGGACTGAACTATGCTTACCGAAAATTTGGCAGAGAAAACTCCATTATTCTTACTCGCTCCAACAAAACAGCCGTACAATACAACCGATATATTCGTCAGCAAATTTTTTCGATGGAAGATGAATTATCTGCTGGCGATTTGTTGATGATTGTTAGAAACAATTATCATTGGTTGAGTGAAGATTCTCCCGCTGGCTTTTTAGCCAATGGTGATTTTGTTGAAGTAATGAAAATCAGAGGCATTGAAGAGATGCACGGATTTAGATTCGCAACACTTACGCTTCGTTTACTGGATTATGAAGAACACCCACACATCGAAGCAAAAGTAATGCTAAGTACGCTTTATACGAATACGCCAGCGATGTCTAAAGATGAAAATAAAGCTTTGTATGAATCTGTTTCAGCAGATTACGATCACTTCGCAAGTAAGAAAATCAGAAATGAAGAAATCAGAAAAGACCCGTACTTGAATGCCTTACAAGTAAAATTTGCGTACGCTCTTACTTGTCATAAATCACAAGGTGGACAATGGAATGCTGTCTTTGTAGAACAAGGATATTTAACCGACGAAAATATCAATGAAGATTTTATCAGATGGCTTTACACGGCTGTCACCCGTGCAACCCATGAAGTATTTTTATTGAATTTCCATGCAGACTTTTTCGATTAAATTCATTTGTCTTCGCCTTCGTAAAAGTATTTTTTCAATACATATCGAATCGAATAATAGGAATTTATCATGGCTGTATGGATTTGTTTTCTATCCATCCACTCTAATTTCTCAATATCTTCCTCAAACTGAGGTTTCATTTTAGCGTCGTCAACTAATTCCATCGAATACCATTTTGTTTGTTTCAAAATGGCTTCGTTTTTGTAAGTATAAGTATGGTATGTAGTACAGATTTTTTCTTCTAATCTAGCTTTTACGTTGCATTCTTCTTCTACTTCACGAACGGCAGCTACTTTGAAAGATTCACCTTTCTCAAGTTTACCTTTGGGCAAATCCCACTTTTTGAGGCGATACATCATCAAAACTTTTCCTTCTTCATTTCTCACTACTCCGCCAGCAGCTCTGACTACTTTATATTGAGATTTGATTTGTGTCTCAGTAGCGTCTTTATTTTCTGAAACTAGAGTTATCGATTGTAAATTCGGAAGCTCTTCATTTTTTAAGAGAGAGAATAACCTAGAAATTGTAGGAGAAAGTACATTAATAATCAAAACATGACCACGCAAACTATTGGCTTTAATGGCTTCTAACTGAGCATCTATCAAGTGATCAAATTCTGTTGAAGTAAGTGCTTGGGCTTTCTTTTTCCCTATGACCTTTATCGGTCTTTCGTTAATGAAAATTATCATTTTTAGTTGGATTGATCCTTAATGATTAGCTCGTGAATTAAAATCAAAATTTATATTTCATCGTAAAATTAAACTTTTGTTACGAAACATTACTGAGAGTTTTTAATTTTGCACATAGATTTAACAAAAACCCCAAAATGGCACAACGTACTCTTGCAGAAACAGTCGCTTCTATGTTACTTGAAGTTCAAGCTGTTCGACTTAGTCCAGACCAACCTTTCAAATGGGCATCAGGCTGGAATTCACCTATTTACTGTGATAATAGAATCACGCTTTCGTATCCTAAAGTGCGTACTGCTATCAAAAATGGGCTTGCATCAGCTGTGAAAGCATATTGGAGTGATGTAGATATTATCGCTGGTGTAGCAACTGCTGGTATTCCACAAGGTGCATTAGTAGCTGATTGGTTAGAACTTCCTTTCTGTTATGTTCGTCCTGAACCGAAAAAACATGGAATGGGCAACCAAATCGAAGGAAAAATTAAAGCTGGACAAAAAGTAGTTTTGATTGAAGATTTAGTTTCAACAGGTGGAAGCTCTTTAAAAGCAGTTGATGCTTTGCGTGAAGCTGGTGCAAATGTTTTAGGAATGGTTTCTATTTTTACTTATGGTTTTGAGATTGCAGACAAAAATTTCGCTGAGAAAAACCTGAAAGTTTATACTTTAAGTAATTATGACACTTTAATTAAAGAAGCTGTTGCAAAAAATTATGTTTCTGAAAGTCAATTAATTACTTTACAAGAGTGGAGACACAATCCTTCTGAATGGAAAGTATAATTCAGTTAAAAATTATACGAAAAACCAATCTAAACGAAAATTAGATTGGTTTTTTTATTCCCTAAAACTGACATCCGAAAGCCGATTACCGCACAGAAATCGCATACTTCTTTCCCGGTAAAGATTTCAGTACTCCTTGAAATTCCAGATTCAATAACAGCGACGATAATTTAGCAATATGAATTTGTGATTGCCAAGCGATTTCATCAATTTCCATTACTTGATTTTTATGAAGTAAAGCCATAATCTGGCTTTCTTCTTCGGTGAAAGCACTTAAATCAAGTGTTTGTTTTACTACTTGGTTTTTCTCATGACCAACTAAATCCCAATTCAAAGTTTCTACTACATCCTGAATACTGGTATAAATTTCTGCTTTTCTTTCTTTAATCAATTTATTGCATCCTTCTGAAAAAGATTTCCCTAATTGTCCCGGCACGGCAAAAACATCTCGATGATAATTATTAGCATACTCTGCCGTAATCAACGCTCCCCCTTTTGCAGCAGCTTCCACCACAATAGTTACGTCTGCCATGCCAGCAATAATGCGGTTTCTTTGAGGGAAAAATCTTGGGTCGGGCTGGGTTTCAAAAGTTTGTTCTGTGATGATTCCACCCATTTCTTGCATCTGAATCGAAACATTTTTATGCTGATAAGGATAAATCAAATCTATTCCACTTGCCATTACGCCCAATGTAGGAACAGCATTTTTTAAACAAGCCTTGTGAGCAATAATATCAATACCATAAGCCAAACCACTTATCACTAAAGGGTTAAAAGGTTTTAAATCTTCAATGATTTCTTCCGTGACATTTTTACCATATTCTGTAGATTGGCGAGTTCCAACAATTGCTACCGTTTTGGTATGGTTCAAATCGGCTTTGCCTTTATAGTATAACAAAACGGGGGCATCATAAAGCTGTTTTAAACGATTCGGATAGTTTTTATCGGTATAAAACAACAATGCTACTTGCTGTTTCTCGGCTTCTTCAATAATTTTTGAAGCTCTGTCGAGAACGGATTTATCTTGAAGATTTTGGGCTAATGTTTTTCCGATGTTGGGAATTTTAAGCAGTTTAGCAACAGGCGTTTTGAATACTTGTTCTGCTCCACCACAATAACTAATGAGTTGACGAATAAGCACATCCCCGATTTTGGGAATTAGCGTGAGCGCAATTTGATATTGCAAATTTTCGGTAGAGGACATAAAATAAGGTAGAATTATAAGTGAATAATATTTAAGTTTGAATAAAATTAACTTTAAGTTGATTGATTAGTTTCTTCTTTGTTTTCATCAATCGCTTCTCGAAGCTCTTGCATAAACTTTTTAATATCAGCTAATCTATCTATAATCGCTTGATTTTCTTGTTTTTTCTTCTTTTTACTTTCTAAAGCACGTTTCGCACCCTCAATTGTATAACCTTGATTTTCAACCAAATCTACAATTTCTCGTAAATGATTAATATCTTCTTGTGTATATTTTCTATCCCCCGAACGGTCACGTTTAGGATTGAGTGACGGAAATTGCTCTTCCCAAAAACGAAGTTTAGAGATATTCATATCAAACATCTGAGCAACTTCTGAAATTGAATAATACCGTTTGGTTAAAGCAACACTTTCCATCTGCAACAAAAAAACTAAATAAGGATTTTATAAACATAGCAAAGATAGATATTTTGTAGAATACTTGATATTTTAGTTTTAGATAGATTTACTAGAACCTTCTTATTTCTTCTTTGTCAAATATTCAGGTCCTAAAGTTTCTATCGTAAATTCATGTTTTGGATAAGTACGATAATAACTATTACTTATTTCCGTCGGATATTTCTTGAAAGTAATATATTTCAAAAAGTATTTTCTGATTTGAAAACTCATATTTAATATTTCACAAAACAGTTTCGAAGGCTTTTTATAACCAAAAGCTTCTCTTAATTTTTCGGTAATTAAAGCTGCAAAAACTGGTTTAACGGCAAATCTCAAAAAGCTTGGAAACCAATTTTCTACAATTCTTATCGTTGCATCTGCTATCACTTTATTACTTTCAGCATAGCAAAAATAACGATGTTCATATTCTTCGGAAAAAGTTTTTAATGCCTCCATATCTTTAGGAATATCGGTTAAATTCATTCGTATTGCTACTTCTTTAAAAAAGAGAAATAAGGCTAATTGTTCATCTTTACTCATTTTTCGCCAGCCATTTACTTCCATCCAATTGATTGGATAAAAAACAAATGTAGAAAGTACCAGTAAATAATCTTCATTAGCAATCCGATAATTCCCATGAATTTTATTCATTTGGTCAATTGCTCTTTTGCCTAATTCACTATCATAACCAGCTTGCATAAATTGTGCAATCAAAATTCCAGTATCGTCATAACGTTTTTGTCCTCTTTTTACAAATTCGCCTGTTTTTTGTAAAAGTCCCGAAATACTTGGACTAGCATAAGTATGAAACAAAGCCAATTCTAAAGACCGCACCATATCAAAAGGAAATTCATAAGCCGTCATCAAATACACCATTCGCTGGTGGTCGGTGATAGGATTCAACGAAGCAATTTCTTGTTGAACTTCAGGATTGCGAAAAATAAAGGCTTTTTTGGCGTAAGCTTTCATAGAAGAATGATTTTGATCGATAGATTTAAAAACGTAAAGTAATACGAGTTTTCAGCTCGTAAAAATATACATAATTATTGGGACGAGTTGGAAACTCGTTCTACGGATTTCTTAATTCAATCAATTTAAAAACACCTTTTTTTCTATCTCATTTCATTTTCTCTTGTTTTACTAACATTCTCCAAGACTATTCACTAATTTTGCGGTTAATTTTAAAAATGCTGTCGAACGATTGTGTTTCGACTTTCCAAATTCCGATTTTATAATGACTTCCAAAGAAATACGTCAACAGTTTTTAGATTTCTTCAAATCAAAGGGTCACTTAATTGTTCCTTCAGCTCCTCTTGTTGCTAAAAACGACCCAACCTTGATGTTCAACAACTCAGGGATGGCTCAGTTCAAAGATTTTTTCTTGGGCAATGGTACGCCTCCATCAAAACGTATTGCCGATACGCAAAAATGTTTACGTGTGTCTGGTAAACACAACGACCTTGAGGACGTAGGTTTTGATACTTACCACCACACCATGTTTGAAATGTTGGGAAACTGGTCTTTTGGCGATTATTTCAAAAAAGAAGCTTTGGCTTGGTCTTGGGAATTATTGACAGAAGTTTTCAAATTACCAAAAGATAGAATTTATGTTTCTGTGTTTCAAGGTGACGAAAAAGATGGCGTTCCTTTCGACCAAGAAGCATGGGATATTTGGGCATCAATGGTTGGTGAAGACCGTATTATTCTTGGAAATAAAAAAGATAATTTCTGGGAAATGGGCGATACTGGTCCTTGCGGGCCATGTTCTGAAATCCACATCGACTTACGTGATGCAGATGAAGTAGCCAAAATTTCTGGAAAAGAATTAGTAAACGCTGACCACCCACAAGTGGTTGAAATTTGGAACAACGTATTCATGCAGTTTGAACGCATGGCGGATGGTTCTTTGGTTTCATTGCCTGCCAAACACGTTGATACAGGGATGGGCTTTGAGCGTTTGTGTATGGCGATTCAAGGCAAGCAGTCAAATTATGATACCGATGTTTTCTCGAATACCATCAATTTTGTAGCAGCAAAAGCAGGTAAAAAATACGGTGAAGGTAAGTGGGAAGATATTGCTTTAAGAGTAATTGCTGACCATATTCGTGCGATTGCTTTTGCGATTGCTGATGGACAATTGCCTTCAAATAACAAAGCAGGTTATGTAATTCGTCGTATTTTGCGTCGTGCGGTGCGTTATGGTTATACTTATTTAGGTTTCCGTGAGCCGTTTATGCACAGCATTATTCCATTGCTGTCGGAACAATTTGATGGCGTTTTCCCTGAATTAATCGCTCAACAAGAATTTGTAGAAAGAGTAATTTTAGAAGAAGAAAATTCATTCTTACGTACGTTAGAAACAGGTTTGACAAAATTAGATAAAATCATTGCTGAAACTGAGAAAAACGGTGTTATCGCTGGAGAAATCGTTTTTGAATTGAACGATACTTTTGGTTTTCCTTCTGATTTAACGGCTTTGATTGCTCGTGAAAATGGTTTATCAATCGACGAAGAAGGCTACAAAGTTGCCCTTCAAGCACAAAAAGACCGTTCACGTAAAGATTCATCGAAAGAAGCAACTGATTGGACGATTGTTTCTGACGAAGATTTCGACTTTGAATTTGTAGGTTACGACGAAACAGAAGCGTCAGCAAGCCTTATCAAATACCGTAAAGTAAAAACTAAAGCTGGAAGCGAATACCATATCGTGTTAGATAAAACCCCTTTTTACGCTGAAATGGGTGGACAAGTGGGCGACTCAGGAGTGTTGGAATTAGGTGATTTATCAATAAAAATTTCGGATACTAAAAAGGAAAACGATTTGTTTATTCATATTTCTACCGATAAAAATTTCGAGCAATTTGTTGAACAATACGTAACCAACAAAAATTTAGTAGCCAAAATTGACACTGCTCGCAGAAGTAAAATTACTTCAAACCATACCGCTACGCACTTGATGCTTTCGGCGATGCGTGAAGTATTAGGCTCGCATATTTCGCAAAAAGGTTCTTACCAAAACGAAGACCTTACTCGTTTCGACTTCTCTCACTTCTCGAAAGTAACTGACGAAGAATTGGGCAAAATTGAAGACATCGTTAACGCCAAAATCAGAGCCAATATTGCTTTAGACGAAAAACGCAATGTGCCTATCAAAGAAGCCATTGCGGCAGGTGCGACAGCGACTTTTGGTGAAAAATACGGCGACTTTGTTCGTGTAATCACTTTCGACCCGAACTTTTCGGTTGAGCTTTGCGGTGGTACACACGTACCTTCGACAGGACAAATTGGTTTGTTTAAATTCGTTGCAGAAAGTTCGGTTTCGGCTGGAGTTCGTCGTGTAGAAGCTTATACTGGCGAAAATGCTTTGGCAATGTTTGAAGAACAATTGGCAATTGTGAATGAATTGAAAGGTTTGTTCAAAGGTCAAGCAGACGTAGTAAAAGCCGTAAAAGCTTTGTTGGAAGAAAAAGCAGTTTTAAGTAAAAAAATCGAAGCTTTTGAGTCTGAAAAATTACAAGCTATCAAAGAAACTTTACTAACGAAAGTACAAGCAGTTGGCGAAGTAAATGTAATTGCTGAAGTAGTTTCAGTTCCAAATGCTGATGCTTTAAAGCAATTGGCTTATGAATTAAAAGCAAAAATTGATAATTTATATTGCGTTTTGGGTGCAGAAGTAGCAGGCAAACCACAGTTGGCAGTAATGATTGCCGATAATTTGGTAGCTGATAAAGGCTTGAACGCTGGACAAATCATCCGTGATATGGCTAAAGAAGTAAAAGGCGGCGGAGGCGGACAACCTTTCTTTGCAACGGCTGGTGGTTCTGATGTTTCAGGATTAGTGAAGGCGGTTGAGAAAGGGAAAAGTGCGGTTTAGATTTTAGATAAAATGTAAGTTTGAAGTCTTGAAAATTTGAATTTATGTGTTATTTTTAATTGTTTAGGAAAGATGAAATTCTGAAATATTTCTTAGAAATCAAGTCTAATATCGAGCAAGATTTAGAAAAAGCTGTCGAAAGAGATGCCAATCAAGCTGAAATAGATAAGTTATTAGATAGCTGGACAGAAGTAAATATTTTAATCAAGAACATTTTGCAAACAGATAATCAATAAAGCCATGGTAAATTTTGATTTCAAACAGCATTTTCAAAAACTAAAAGAAGCACCAAACAAGCTTGCTGAAAGTTATATTGAAAGAGATTGGTCGAGGTATTATGATAGCCTTTCAAAAGAAGAGCAACAAGAATTTAAGGCTGCGTTTGATGAGTATTTACGCAAACAAAATATACAATACAAAGAACAAATTGAATTAGGGAAAGAAATGATGCTCAAGGCTGGCTTGAAGATTTCGTAAAAGTGTGAAATGGCAGAATTCATAGAAAAATACATCAATCCGTTTACGGATTTTGGCTTTAAGAAATTGTTTGGCGAAGAACTAAACAAGGACTTGCTATTGGATTTTTTGAACGAATTGCTAAAAGAAGAACAAGGTCAAATCAAGGACTTAACGTATTTGAAAACCGAACATTTAGGTTTGACAGAATCAGACAGAAAAGCCATTTTTGACTTGTATTGTGAGAATGAACGAGGGGAAAAGTTTATTGTTGAATTACAAAAATCAAAACAAAATTTCTTTAAAGATAGAACTGTTTATTACTCCACTTTTCCTATTCGAGAACAAGCCAAACGAGCAGATTGGAATTTTGAATTGAAGGCAGTTTACACGATAGCCATACTTGATTTTGTGTTTGATTCGGATAAAAATGAACCTGAGAAGTTTCGTTATGATGTGAAGTTGCAAGACATAGAAACAAATAAAGTATTTTATGACAAGCTAACTTTCATTTACTTAGAAATGCCTAAGTTCAAGAAAAGTATTGATGAGTTAGCAACACGTTTTGAGAAATGGCTTTATCTGATACGAAACTTGAATCAATTAGAACGTATTCCAGAAAGCTTGCGAGAGCGAATCTTTGAAAAGGTATTTGAAACGGCTGAGATAGCCAAATTCACGCCCGAGCAGGTACTTTCTTATGAAGATAGTTTAAAGTACTACCGAGATTTGAAAAACTCATTGGACACGGCACGAGAAGAAGGCGAAGCCAATGGAATACAAAAAGTTACCCGTAATATGCTTTCATTAGGATTGTCAATGGAAATGATTTCTAAAGCTACAGGTCTTTCAGAAGAGGAAATTAGTCGCTTACGTTAATCTTCATTTTCAAGACCTAAAAGGTTTTATAAACTTTTTAGGTCTTTTTCATTGTTGCTAATATATGAGGAACATCATATCACATATACTCCAAGTTAGCACATTAATACTTTTAATGTCGGTTTTGACTTTCGGGATTGTAGTATATTCATATTTTGAAATAAATGCTAGTCCAAAACCTGAACCTCAATTTTTCTGCGGAACTGAATCTCAAATAGATAAAAATCTTGGCAACAATGTTAATGGGGAAAAGTTATTCAGGAATAATTGTGCTGCTTGTCATAATACTTCTGATGAGACATTAATTGGACCAGGCTTAAAAAATATTACAGAAAGGCGTCCCTTAGATTGGATTGTAAAATGGGTACATAATCCTCAAAAAGTTATTAAAAGCGGGGACAAATATGCAACTGAACTATTTGATAAATATAATCAAGCTCAAATGGTAGCTTATCCTAACCTAACAGAAGAAGACATAGATATTTTAAAATATATCAACTAAACTGTGTTCTGTCTGTCACAAAACACCGTTTAAAATCATTTTCCTATTAGTGGGAGACTTAAGTCTCCCACTAATAGGAATCTTTCACAAAAAGAAATTCTAACATACATTAATCCTTAGTTTTTTTCTTCAAACTCAATTGTCTTTCAAATCCCAAATACTTTCTAATCAAGCTGAAATCGCAATCGAACAAATGAATTTGTTGGGTCGTGACCGCAAGCCTTTCCTTTTTATCATTGATTATGAGATGAAAAAGCCGATTGTTTTGCCACTTGAGGAAGTTGAAAAAGAAGATATTTTATACAAAGTTGGGAACAAAAGTAACTTCAATTTCGAAAAAGAATTACTTGAAAAACCTTTCTATTTAGAAAAATATCCGATTAGTTTTCAGGAATACCAACAGTCGTTCGACATTGTAAAACGTCATTTAATGCGTGGGAATAGTTTTTTGGTAAACCTCACCAAGCCTACTCCTATCAAAGTAAATTTGAGTTTAAAAGAAATTTTTGAACGGAGTTCGGCTCAGTATCAATTGTATTTCAAAAATCAATTTGTTCTTTTCTCACCTGAAATTTTTGTTAAAATCAAAGATGGAATCATTTCTTCACATCCTATGAAAGGGACAATTTCGGCAAATGTACCAAATGCCGAAACGGAGATTTTGAACAATAAAAAAGAACTTGCCGAACACGCTACAATCGTTGATTTAATCAGAAATGACATCAGTATGGTGGCAGAAAAAGTGTGGGTTGAACGTTTTAGATATATTAGTAAAGTACAAACTTCAGAAGGTGATTTATTACAAGTAAGTTCAGAAATTTGCGGAAAATTACCCGAAAATTTTCATCAAGAAATCGGTTCATTATTGTTTAAATTATTACCCGCAGGTTCAATTTGCGGAGCACCCAAACCACAAACTTTGGCAATTATTGAAGAAGCTGAAAACTACGAGCGAGGTTATTATACAGGCGTTTTTGGTATTTTTGATGGAGAAAACTTAGACAGTTCTGTCATGATTCGTTTTATTGAAAAAACGAAAAATAATTCACTTATCTTTAAAAGTGGTGGTGGAATTACCGTTTTTTCTGACGAACATTCTGAGTACCAAGAAATGATTGATAAAGTATATCTTACTTCAAAATAAATCGAGTCGTATCTGTAAAACACATGACTTTATAGTGGAAATTAGAGTAATGTCAATAGTTTAAATCGAAGCGAAAAACCACTCATAATTCATTACTCAAAACTCATAATTCTTAAGCTTGTGTGGCAATCTAACATTTATACTTTATTAGAAAAGCATCAAATTAGTTTTGAAATAAAGACTTGTGATTCTCCTTTTGAACTCATTTATTTACCCCAACAACAAATTTTTCTGCATTTTATTTCACTTAAAATTTTTCAAAACATTACTCTTCCTCTTGATTTCTTCAAAGATTTTTCTGAAAAAATTCAGACTCAACAACAAAGAATTATTCATCTTTGGGAAGATGTTTATGCCCACGATGCAGCTTTAGTAAATGCCAGAATTTTGGCAATGTGCGGATATTCTAAACGATTAAATGCCAGACATTGCTTTGTAGAAAGAATTGACAGTCCGACTGCCGAAGTATTCCTAAATGAAAATCATTTGCAGGCTTCGGTAAAATCTAAATTCAAATATGGCTTATTTTTAAAAGCTCAGTATCTTGAAAAATTTATAGATTTGGCATTAATTCAAGAAAAAAATAAGCCTTTACTGATTGCTGTGGCTACTTTTAGTGCAGGACGAGCAATGAAATATGGCGAACGTGCAGGTACTCGTTCGTATGAATTATTGCGTTTTGCAACGCTAAAAAATCATCATGTAGTTGGTGGAATGGACAAACTTTTAAAGGCTTTTGCCAACGAACATCAGCCCGACGATGTGATGTCGTATGCAGACAGAGATTGGTCGGACGGAAGAAGTTATAAAACCTTAGGCTTTCAGAAAATAGAGAATACTCCTCCTCAATTTTTCATGGTCAACAAGCAAACCTTAGAACGTTTTAGCATAATTCAATCAGAAGGTTTGAAAGAACAAAGTTTTATTCAGATATTTAACGCTGGAAGTATCAAATACATCAAGATTCTTCATGATAAAGAAATGGCTAAAGATTAGCTATTTCAAAACCTAAGTATAAAATGATAGATAAAGTTCATGAGCAAGTGATGGCTCAATACGGTGAACAACTACGAGTAAGAGTATGTGGTATTTGTGTTCAGGATGAAAAAATTTTAATGATAAAACACAAAGGAGTCGTTGAAAATGCAGATTTTTGGTGTCCGCCTGGAGGTGGTTTGCAGTTTGGCGAAAGTACAGTGGAAGCCATTAAAAGAGAGTTTTTAGAAGAAACATTTACAGAAATTTCTATCGAACATTTCATGTTTGTGAGCGAGTTTAACGAACCTCCGCTACATGCGATTGAATTATTTTTTAGAGTAAATCTTGAGAAAGGAAAAGTAAAAAAAGGATTTGACCCCGAATTGGAGCAACAGATTATCCAAGAAGTGAAGTGGATGAGTTTTGAGGAAATTAAAGCCAAACCAGCCAAAGAAGTACACAGGGCTTTTGGATTTTGTAATACTTTGGAGGAACTTTTGAATACAAAGGGAATGATTTAGAGCGGTTGGAAAGACAATTTTCTATTTGATGAATTTTAACAATTTAACCAATTAATTCATGAAAAAGCTATCCCTCGAATTCAAATGGGCAATCATTTTTGTTGCTATGTCTTTAGTATGGATGTTACTCGAAAAGCTTGCTGGCTTACACAGTACTCATATCGACAAACATGCTACTTACACAAACTTCATTGCCATTCCTGCCATCACGGTATATGTTTTTGCTTTGTTAGAGAAAAAGAACAAGTTTTATCATGGCTCTATGACTTATTTGCAAGGCTTTATTTCGGGTACAATTATCAGTGTAATCATTTCCATTTTGAGTCCATTAACGCAAATTATTACTACAGAAATCATCACTCCTGAATTTTTCCCCAATGCCATTAAGTATTCAGTAAGTGCTGGTTTGATGAAACAAGCCGAAGCTGAACAATATTTTAGTTTAGAGAATTATATCAAAGAAGGTTTAATTGGTGCATTATTGATGGGAATTATGACAACGGCTGTTGTAGCGATTTTTACCAGAGGAAAGAAATGATATTTGATGAGTTTATGGTTTAGGAGTAAAGTTGCGTTTTAGGTTTCTCTTGAAAAAATTAGTTTTCAATAATTCAATCACTAAATTCACTCAGATTTGAGTGGATTTAGGGATTATTTTCATTCTAACAATTCACAACAAAGCCCCATCTGACTTAATATCTCAACGATATGGTTTGAACAAAAGCTGTGACCTTGAACTCTTAAAATATTGTCGCAATCTTCAAGGTCAAAATTTATTTTGAGATGAGGATAAAAGCCCTTGAGTAAGTTTAATACTTCTTCCGATGTTTGCTTGTTGCTTACATTCGTTTTGAATATTTCTATTACCATTTCTGTCATCCTAGCCTATCAATTTTATTTATCTACTTGGTTCAACCAAGTTTTAATCACCGTCTTCAACGCTACTTCTTTGTTATTTACTTCTTCTAAATTCATAAATTTAGCAATCTTTCTGGCATCAGTAAATTTCCCTTCCAAAAATCCTGAAGTATCATTAATTGTTGCTCCCGTCGGGAAAACCAATAATACACAGTCATTTTTATGAAGATTAAACACAACAATATCCCTTTTGTATTCTTTGGGGTCAAAGGGTTTCATCGTTCCAGTATAATAGAAACTTGGTGAATTCCATTTGATTTGTTCTGCAATTTCTTCATCGGCAGAAAGCACAATTTTTCTTAATGCTTCAACAACATTCTTCAATGGATGATTAAGCACTTCAAAATATGCTAGTACTTGCTCTTCCTCGGAAAGTTTAGGTTTCTTTGCCATACTTGCTTAAAATTCTACCTGTGAATTCATTTCTTCACTGCTTTTTTAAGATTTTCTTCTACTCTGAAAGCAACAACTCTTTTAATAAATTCAAGAGGTAAAGGCTTATCAAGTGGAAATTGCACCGCTCCTTTTGAAAACTTATAATGAACCAATTCTTCTGGAAACGCTGTAAGACCTGATGGAGCTGGGTAAAAACCAATATGATTTTTATACGCCGCAAAATGCACCAAGTTTCCTTTTAAATAAAAAGTGGGCATCGCATAACTTATTTTCTCTGTAGCTTCAGGAACAGCGTTACTTATCGTCTCACGGATTTGCCTTAAAAGTACTTGCGTTTCTTCTGGAAAATCTGCAATGTATTCATCAATATTATTTACAACTTTCATTGCTAAGTATCAATAATTAAGATTGTGAGCTTTGTAATTTATGATAACTAAAATACGATACAAGCAATATTGTCATCACTAGCACTGGCATTAAAAGCATAGCGTTAAATCCATCTACTGCCCATAAGCTAATGGTTGCAAAAATAATATCGAATACAAAGCCAGCATAAGCCCATTCTTTAAGCGTTTTAGGAACTTGTGGTATTACTAACGCTAATGACCCCGCTATTTTAAAGATGTTCAAAGCCATTCCGAAATATTGAGGATAACCCAAATGTTTTGTACCTTCTTTTGCCATCTCCGTGTGGCCAGTCAAGGCTGGCATTACACCCATAAATAAGAAAATTAATGAAGTACTAATCCAAAAAGTAATTTTAGTCGTTTTCATGTTTATTAGTTTTAAGTTTATTTTTTTGGTAATGTAATAGCCATTGATTGCCAAACTTATCCGTTAAATCGCCAAATAAAGCTCCCCAAAAACTGAGTGCAATTGGATGTGTTTGTTTCCCTCCTTTTGAGAGTTTCTGATAACAATCTTCAATCTCTGTTTCACTTTCGCAATGCAATAATAATGAAATGGTGTTGCCTTTTATCAAACCTTCGTCGCCAAGCATATCGGTTCCCATAATTAGTAAGCCTTTTCTGCTTAAACTAGCATGAAGTACGCAAGCTTTCATTTGCTTGGGCATTTTATCGGCATCAGGATGTTCAGCAAGTGTTTGCATAGAAAGTATTCCTCCTAAACATTCCTGATAAAAGTGCATAGCTTCACGACAATTTCCGTTAAAATTCAAATATGCACTAATAGTTGACATCTAAGATAAGTAAGAGTTTTGAATTATGAGCGAATGTTACTACGATTTAAAACACTGATATAATCCAAGTTATGCGTTCGTTAATGTTTCAATATCTAGTTTTCTCATTTTCATGATTGCTTGCATTGCCCTTCCTCCTTTTTCAGAATCACTCATGAGTTTACCAATGATTGAAGGAACAACTTGCCATGATACTCCAAATTTATCTTTCAGCCAACCGCACATGCTTTCGGCTCCACCTTCTGTGAGTTTCTCCCAATAATGGTCTATTTCTGCCTGTGTTTCACAACTAATCATCAAAGAAACGCCTTCATTAAAAGTATATTCATGTACACCAGGGCCATCCATCGCAATTAAAGCTTGTTGACTCAACTGAAATTCTGAATACATTACTTTACCTGCATGGTCGCCGCCATCTGGATACAGAATCAGTAAATCTGTTGTTGAATCACCAAAAATGCTTGTATAATGTCTGATTGCCTCCTCTGCTTTACCAAACTGATTACTCGTGAATAACATCGATGGTCTGATTTTCTGTTCAGTTCCACCGTCGTTGGCGATACTGATTTGCCATGTTACACCAAATTTATCTTCTAACCAGCCGTATCTTTTACTCCAAGGATAAGTATCTATAGGCATTAAAAACTTTCCGCCTTCAATCAACTTATCCCATATTTCATTCACTTCTTCGAGCGTTCCACAAGTAACAAAAAATGAAATAGACGGATTAATCTTGAACATCGACCCACCATTTAGTCCCATGAATTTTGTTCCATTCAATTCAAAAGTGACTACCATCGGGTTTTCGGATGTGATTTTGCTACTTTTAAAAACAGTACTATAAAATGTTGCAGCTTCTTTGGCTTGCCCGTCAAACCATAAGCATGAAGTAATAGCGTTTGTGTGCATGATTATTAAATTGGATTAGTTTTGCTCTACGTACTTTTTGAAATTTTCAAGAATTGCTTGCCAACCATCTCTTTGTAGTTCAAGAGAATTCTGTTGCTCTGGGTCAAAGGTTTCTGTTACTTTTACTTCATTGACTGTTTGTTCAAATTGTACGCTTACTTCTCTGCCATCTTCCAAAATATATTCTACAATTGCCAAGTCTTCTATCTTGGTATAAATCCATTCAAAATCAAAAGAAAAGCTACCATCTTTAGCCGCCATAACGGTTTTACTTTTTCCACCTTCTCTGAAATCATTTTCAGCCGCAGGTGCATGCCAATCATCTGAAGCAAAACACCAGTGAATAATGTGCGTTGGGTCATTAAATTGCTCCCATACTTTTTTGAGCGAGGCATTTATCAAAACTTCTACGGTAATCTTGGTCTTTGTTACACTTTCCATAATGTTAGGTTTTTTAATGAATTATTGATGTTACAAATGTGCAAAAGCTTTTTTTAAATTAACGATGGAAAAACGACAAATGAAGGGTAATTTACGACAAAGTATTTTTCTATATTTGTACTATGAAAAAAGTGGCAATTCTAATTCCTGAGCATTCAACTATCCATGTGGTAGCTATATCACGTTTTATGTTTGAAACTGTTAATCAGTTCCTAATCAATTCGGGTAGAGAAAAACTGTTTGATGTTAAATTGGTCGGACAACAAAAGCAAATGCAAATCATTGATGGTCCTTTTGTGGTTTCTCCTGACTTACTTATCAATGAGGTTGATGATACCGATTTAATCATTATTCCACCAATGGCTGGCAATATGCAAGAAGGTATTTCGGCAAACAGAAGTACCATTGATTGGATTATTACCCAACATCAGAAAGGTTCGGAAGTAGCTTCGCTTTGTGTTGGGGCATTTTTGTTGGCATCAACAGGTTTGGTGAATGGTAAAAAGTGTTCAACACATTGGGGATTTAATGATGAATTTAGAACAATGTTTCCAGAAGTAATTTTACAAGATGGAAAGATTGTAACGGATGAAGATGGGATTTATTCAAGTGGTGGTGCTAATTCTTGTTGGAATTTATTACTATATCTCATCGAAAAATATGTTGACCGTGAAACGGCGATTCTTACTTCTAAGTATTTTGCCATTGATATTGACCGCACCAGCCAATCGTCGTTTGCGATGTTCAAAGGACAAAAAGAACATAAAGATGATGCCATCCGAAAAATCCAAGTATATATTGAAAGTAATATTGAAGAGAAATTTACGGTAGAAGACCTTGCCGAAAAAGTAGCTTTAGGCAGAAGGAGTTTTGAACGTAGATTCAAGTTAGCAACTAATAATTCGGTATTAGAATATATCCAAAGAGTAAAAATTGAAGCCGCCAAACGAAGCATTGAAAGTAGCCGAAAAAATATTAACGAAGTAATGTTTGATGTTGGTTATACCGACACGAAGGCTTTTAGAACTACTTTCAAAAAAATAACAGGACTTAGCCCTGTTGAATATAAAAATAAGTATAATAAAATTGCGACAGATTAAGCTTGAAATAGTTAGAAATCGTGATTGTCTCTCTAACTATTTCTTTTGCTTTGAAGCCTTATTAATGTTCGTTGGCATAGTTAACAATGTTGCGAATTACATCATCTAGTTCTTCTGTTGCTTGAAACAGTAAATCAATATAATGGTCTTTTTCTTCACTACTTATGTCTGAATCTGTCTTTAACAAATGGCAAATCCCTAAAATATTAGCCACTGGTTTTCTTACTCCGTGCGACTGTTGCCAAGCAATTGCTTTAAGACGATTCAATTGGTCAAGAATTTGTTTTTCATGTTTTACTCTTTGTGTAACATCCTGAATAATCGTTAACACATGGCGTTTATTGCCTAATTCAAAGCTATTTAAACTAACTTCAACAATGATTTCTGTCCCATCTTTTTTGATAGCTGGTGTAAATCTGTTTGCACCCATTTTATAAGGCACGGGGTTATTCAAATAGCTTTTTTGATAATGTACATGATTATCATGATACCTATCTGGAATCAACATTTTGATATTTTTATCCTTTAATTCTTCAAAAGTATATCCAAATACAGTTTCAACTTCAGGATTCGACAAAACAATATTCATGTTTTCATCCACGATAAGCATTGATGTTGGGGCTGCTTCAACAATACTCCTAAATTTTGATTCACTCTCTTTTAATGAAACTTCAGCTTTCTTTTTATCCGTAATATTCAGCGCAAAAAGCGAAATACCAAGTAAATCACCATTACGTTTATAAACAGGAAACATTCTCGACAAAAACCAATATTTTTCATTATTCCCATCTATCATGGTTACCTCTACTTCATAATTATTGCCTTTGATGGCATTGGCAAAAGAAGTGAAAAATGTTTCGGATTGTTCTTCGTAAATAAAGTCTCTGAAATCAGCACCAATCTTTAGTTCTTTATTGGTATTAGTAAAAATCCTATCCCTAGCAGGTTTATTGAATTGCAAAATTTTATAATCAACACTTAGGAGTAAAATAGATTCGGTATTGTTTTCAATAATTGCCTGAAAAGTCTCTACCATGTTTTCTAATTCCAACTCCATTCTTTTCTTCTCATCAATATTTTTAGCTATTAAAGTAACACCTAAAAAACTACCTTCAGCATTATAAGCAGGATTCATCGTGAATTCTACCCATATTGAACCTTGAGGGGATTTAGTTTCGTTTTGAATAACAACTTTCTTTCCTTTAGAAGCCTTTTCAAAATTAGTTAAATACAAATCCTTGTGAGCATCCAGCACATAATCTCTATAGTCATGCCCAATCACAATTTCTTTATTCAAATAATTCAATAATACTTTTTTAATTACTTTATTAAAGGCCAATACTTTATGTTCAGGCGATATTAAAACAATGCCTTCAGGAGAATTGTCTAATATCACTTTCAATGCCTCAGCTATATACAAAGATTGTTCATATCTATCCATAACTACATAATTAAAATCAAGACCAAAACCATTATTAAAACTAATCCAAATGGTTAAATACTCCAAATTAAATTGTAATTCTTTATTTTTTTCGATTAAGTGGAAGATAAATTTATTCAATACTCTTCTATTACCATTGGTAAGTGTACTCAACGAATAAGCATCATTTTAATGCCCTCAAAAAAAAGATTCAAGATTTAAACCTTGTTGCCAAAGTCTAAATCTTGAATCTTTAAATTTTAAATGACAAGTTTTAAATCTTACATCTTGCCTCTTGTATCTTTCGTCTTCAAGTCCTAAAGTCTCAAAATCCTAAAGTCCTCAGTCTAATTACAATAATCACGAATAGCGGCATAAGCTGCGGTAAAACCTAATTCACCAGCTTTACTTAAATCATTACAACCGTCTGTATCTCCCAAAGAATGGCGAATGATTCCTCTTACATAATAAGCTTCTGAGTATTTCGGGTTCAAAGTGATGGCATTATTACAGTCTTGAATCGCACCTCTTTGGTCGCCCATCTGAGATTTCACCATGCCACGAGTAAAATAAGCCTCAGAATAAGTAGGATTTAATGCAATTGCCTTGTTATAATCTTCAATAGCAGCTTTGGTATCTCCAGATTTTGCTTTCGCTAAACCTCGGTTATAATATACTTCCGAACGCTGTGCTGTGATTTCAGACATTTTCAAACGTTCTTGCACATTATTACGAAGTTCATCTAAAATCACTTTAGTAATCGCTCCTGTATAAACTATTTTAGTATTTTCGGTACTTCCGATGGCGATTGCTTTGTTATAATCTTCAATGGCACTCTTTGTATTACCTAATCTACTTTTTGCAAATCCACGACCATAGTAAGCACTTGCACTTTCAGGATCTTGAGTAAGCGCTTGGTCGAAATCAGCTAAAGCACCTTGAAAATCTTCTAATTGACATTTACTAAAACCTCTGTAATACAAAGATTCAGCATCTTCTGGCACTAATTCTAATGATTTACTATAATCGGCAATAGCACCTTTATAGTCGTTCATCTTCATTTTACTGTAAGCTCTTCCAGAATATGAACTAGCTCTTTTCGGACTAATTTCAATAGCTCTGTTGAAATCTTCTAAGCTTCCTTTATAGTCTTCTAATTTTTGTTTAATCGTTCCACGAGATGAAAGTCCTTGGGCATTATCTGGTGTTAAATCAAGGGTTTTATTGAAATCAGAAAGCGCACCTTTGTAGTTTTCTAACTTAGCTTTACTGATACCACGGATAAAATAAGCATTGGCATCAACAGGATTCAAATCAATACTTCTGTTATAATCTTGGAGCGCTCCTTTGTGGTCATCTTGTCTAGCTTTACTTTGCCCTCTTCCGCTATAAGCTTCTGCATATTTAGGATTCAGTTCAATGGCTTTATCGAAATCATTGATGGCACCACGGTTATCTTTTAAATTGGCTTTGGTTACACCACGGTCATAATAAGCAACAGCATCATCTGGCTTAATAGCAATTGCTTGTGAAAAATAGCTTTGTGCCATCGCATGGTTACCAAGACGACTTTGAGTAACGCCCAAATCCATTAATTCTTGGAAAGTCTGCCCTTGAGAGAAACTAACATGACTGATAAGCAAAAAAACTAGGGATGAAAATAGTAAACTCTTTTTCATAAGTAAAATTGATAAATGCTATTTGATATTAAATAAAAGGGTGATTTAAGTACGCAATATTACAAATTTAACGGTATGTTTTTAAAGCATATTGCCAATTCCTTCAAATTTGTTACTTATCGCCAATTATTCATACCAAAGCAATGTGTAGATTTTAAAACAATCGTCCGATTCCAAAAGTAATCACAAACAAGAGCGTAGTTAACGCCATTACTTTCAAGAAAGGGTCTATTTGGGCAGGGGTTTTTCCTCTAGCTACTCCTTTACAGATTCTAATCAGCAATGGAAGCGTCACGATGAAAAGCCAGTTTAACCAAATTAAATTGAAGTTTTGGTCGCCAGTGCCTACATTAAGATGAAGGTCAGGATTTTTATAACTTAAGTTGATATTAAATTCTGAGCTTTCTTTCATTGTAACAATTACTGTATAAATTACGGTACATAAAAAACCAGTACCTAACAAAAACCAATGATAAATTACGGCTTTAGCTTTCCCTAAACGAACAGGGATGGAGTTTTTCCCCGTTTTTGTGTCTGATTCGATATCACGAATATTATTGATATTCAATACTCCTACCGCAAATAAACCACATGAAGTTGCTGGCAAAACATTGAGCCAATCAAATTCATGGGCAAACAAATAATAAGTACCCAATACACCAACCCAACCAAAGAAAATCAACACAGAAATATCGCCCAAACCCATGTAACCATAAGGTCTTTTCCCAACAGTATAAGTAATGGAAGCAATAATGGCAAGGATTCCTAAGCCAAAGAAAGTAAGTATCGCTTGCGTAGAAGTATCTTTCAGTCCTTCATAAATCAACAAAGAACCTGTAATAAAAGATAAAACAGACATGATAATCATCGCTCTAGTCATTTGCTCACGAGTAATTGCTCCTGTCTGAACGGCACGAGTAGCAACAGTTCTTTCAACAGTATCAACACCGCTGACAGTATCGCCATAATCATTAGCGAAATTAGAAAGTACTTGCAAGAAAATGGTTGTAAGAACAGCTAAAGTGAAGGTAGTCCAAGAAAAAGCATGCGCACCCGCAGCTAAGAAACTTCCCATGAAAATACTTGAAAGGGCAAGAGGTAAGGTACGAGGTCTGGCAGCAGAAATCCAGTGTTTCATAATGGTTATAAATAATGATTTCGGATTAGATTGTTGAAACAATCCAATCCGAAATCCACAATCAAATTAAATTACAATTTAATAGCCTCTAAAAACTCTGGACTATCAGGTTTTACTTTTGAAGCAAAGAAATGTGTCAATTCTCCTTTTTCGTTGATTACATATTTACAAAAGTTCCAAGATGGTTCTTTATCGTTCCAACCGTTCAATGATTTAGTAGTTAACCATTGGTACAAAGGACATTTCCCATCACCTTTCACTACTACTTTAGAAAACATTGGAAAAGAAACGCCGTAATTTTTCTTGCAAAAAGTAGAGATTTCTTCATCAGAACCTGGTTCTTGTCCACCAAATTCGTTGGCTGGAAAACCTAATACTACTACTTTGTCTTTATTTGCTAGATAGAATTTTTCCCAATCTGCATATTGTGGTGTAAATCCACATTTAGAAGCAGTGTTCAATATAATTACTTTCTTGCCTTTATAAATCGACAAATCTACATTTTTGCCTTCTAAAGATTTCACTTTGAAATCATAAAGACCTTGTTTTGCTGGAGCTTCCATTGTTTCTGGGCGGCTTGCGATGTCATTCTGAGTAAATGGGATAGCCAAAGCACCCAACAAAGAACCAATTTTTAATAAGTTGAATAACATAATGATTGTGAAGATTAAGATGAAAGATAAAATGATTTTCTTTTTCATGAAATGGCAAATGCTACATTCTGCTTGGAACATTTATTCCTAATAACGCCATTGCCTTCTTAATTGTTTCTCCAACCACACTCGAAAATGCAATTCTAAATTGCTGTGCATCCAAATCGGTCTCATTAAAGATACTTACTTCGTTATAAAAACGATTATAAGCCTTCGCCAAGTCGTAAGCATATTGGGCAATTAAAGACGGAGAAAGCTCTCTACCAGCATCAGCTAACTTTTTCGGGTATTCGCTCAATAAATATATTACTTCTTGTTCAGATTCATGCAGGGTTTTGTAATTACTTGCTACGCCAATAATTCCTTGTTCATGGGCTTTTCTTAAAATTGAACAAATACGAGCATGAGTATATTGAATGAACGGACCAGTGTTTCCTTGGAAATCTATTGATTCTTCTGGATTGAACAGCATTCTTTTCTTCGGGTCAACTTTTAGTAAGAAGTATTTCAAAGCACCCATTGCCAAAGTATGATACAATTCTTCTGCTTCTTCTTTTGAGAAACCATCAATTTTACCCAATTCTAAAGTACGTTCACGTGCGGTGTCAGTCATTTCTTGCATTAAATCGTCTGCATCAACAACTGTTCCTTCACGAGATTTCATTTTTCCAGAAGGTAAATCAACCATTCCGTAACTTAAATGATAAGTACCGTCTGCGTAAGGGCGACCCAATTTTTTCAGAATTTTGAACAATACTTCAAAGTGATAATCTTGCTCGTTTCCAACTACATACACCGATTTCGACATTTTGAAATCATTGTATTTCAAATCTGCAGTACCAATATCTTGGGTAATATATACCGAAGTACCGTCTTTACGAAGTACCAATTTTTGGTCTAATCCTTCGTCAGTTAAATCAATCCAAACAGAAGTATCTTCTTTTTGAAAGAAAACACCAGATTTCAAACCTTCTTCAACAGACTTTTTACCCAATAAATAAGTATTTGATTCACGATAGATTTTATCAAAACTTACGCCCATTTTTTGGTAAGTCTGATTGAAACCTGCAAAAACCCAATCATTCATTTTGTTCCAAAGTGCCAACGTTTCGGCGTCGCCTTCTTCCCATTTCAAAAGCATTTCTTGGGCTTCTTGAAGAATTTTAGAATTATTTTTAATAATCTCTTTTATTTTATCTTCAAGTTCATCTATTTCTTCTTCAATTAATAAGACTGGCTTCAGGAGTAAATGCAATGTTTTACTACTATTCGAATCTTGTAAATTTTTAGTTATTGATTTGAATTTAATATTACCATCTATTGCTGATTCAACTTTAATCTCGATAGCAGTACCAAATTCAGAAATTGAGTCATAATCTAATTGATTTATGGCAGAATTTAATTTTACTGTTTCTATATTTTGAATTTTATCCAAATATGTTTTAATCTCAAATTTTTCTGTTTCACTAAAACCAGTCAAATCATTGTGATCCAAAATCTTGAGAAAATGTTTGTTTATTTCCTCTTTTAATTCTTTATCAAATTTAACGTAGTAATTTCCAACTAATTTATCGCCTTTCAATCCTGAAGATTCAGGCGTTTCTCCATTGCCAAATTTTTGATAAGCCAACATCGACTTACAAATATGGATTCCTCGGTCGTTTACTAAATTGGCTTTTACTACTTCGTAACCATTTGCCGCTAAAATCTGAGCGACTGAAAAGCCTAAGAAATTATTACGTAAATGTCCTAAGTGCAAAGGTTTGTTAGTATTTGGCGAAGAATACTCCACCATTACAGTTTCCTTTTTATCAGCTAATTGTCCAAACTTTTTATCTTTAAAAATTCCACTGAACATATCAAGCCAAGCAGCATCAGCAATAGAAATATTTAAAAATCCTTGCACAACATTAAAAGCTTTGACCACGCCAGAATTAGCCACCAAGTAATTTCCGATAGCATTTCCCAACTCAACTGGCGATTTACGTAAAGCCTTTACATAAGGAAAAACCACAAAAGTGAAAGAACCTTCAAAATCTTTACGAGTAGGTTGAAGGGCAATATTAGATTCTTCTACGTCAAATTCAGCTTTCAAAGCTGCTGCGATGTGTTCTTGTAATATTTTTTCTAAATTCATTAAATTTTTTTTTTATACTGACTATCTGTCCTCAAATCATAAAATTTGATGGATTAGATAAGTGTTTCTATTTTTTATAAACTTCTTTTCTATTTTAAAATTCGTTCAAAAACCAATGAAGCATCATCTGTTGTTTCATTTTTACGAGATTTTGCGTCTAAGGCATCTAAAAAATCTTCTACTTCTTCCCTATGTATTTTAAGGTCAATAACCACCGCTGTTTTTAAACCTTTTTTCATTCGTCAAATAATTAATTCCTTTCATCTCTTTCCTTTTTTGAAGTGGAATAAATAAAATCAAATTCTATTCATATAATTTTCTACAAAGTTAGCCAATTTTATCTTGAGTAAACATCGGATTTTGTAACTTGTTATTCTAAATGTATTCAAGCTATGAAGTATTTACTAACTAAACTTTCGTTGTTGTTGAGGTTAAGAACAATTCATCGTTTTACTTCAATACATCAAAAAATTGCTTTCACAGGATTTCTATCCTTTTTGTTACTTTCCCAAAACATTTTTGCACAACTTAATCAAGTTGCTTCTATTGAAATTCCTAAGAATAATAAAACGGAAGAAACAATGACGGTTTTGCCATTAGAAAATGATGGCTTGCTGTTGACGCTCGAAAAAAATGGCATGTACAATCGTGATGGAATGCAATGGACATTCCAAAAGTACAATACCGACTTTCATTTATCATGGACTACCAATTTTTCAATGGCTTATGAATATGAGCTTCAAATGAGTTTCCAGAACAAAGATTACTTGTTTTGGCTTTTTAGTATTCCAGAAACTCCCAAAATCAATATTGTTAGAATTGATTTAACCAGAGGAGAAATTGATGAATTTAAAGGCGAATTGCCAAGTATTATTGATTTTTCTTTCTTTAAAGTACTAAGCAATACTGCTTTTTTGGGTGGAGTTTATTTCGATAAACCCATCGTTGCCTCTTTTTCATTTTTCAATCAAAAAGCGAAAGTACTCCACGGTTTGTACGATGACCGACTGGAAATTAATGCGTTGGAAATTGATGAAAAAAGAAATGAATTGAACGTTATCGTCAAAGAGCGAAGAAAAGGAAAATGTGGTTTGTTGATTCAAACTTACTCTTATGAAGGCAAATCGTTACGAACCATTCATGTGCCAGATAAAGAAGGAAACAGTTTGAGTTTCATCAGTGGAAAAATGTTGACTTTGAATGAAAAAGAATCGCTACTTGTGGGTAATTTTTCCAATAACTGTAATGAATTTTCAAAAGGTTTGTACCTTACTCGTTTGGAAGAAGGACTCGAAAAAAATACTAACATCATTAAATTCGCTGATTTGAAAAACTTTTTCAGTTTTATGTCGCCCAAGAAACAAGAAAGGCTAAAAGAAAAAATTGAACAAAAAAAGAAAGAAGGGAAAGACCCAAATTTTAGCTATAAATTACTGGTTCACAACTTAATAGAAACTAAAAATGGTGCAGTTTTAGTCGCTGAAATTTATTATACTTTGCCCAAAAACTACAATAATTTCAATACTGTAACTCGAACAAGGTTCAAGAATTATGAAAACAAAGACGATTATCGTTTTACGCACGCTGTCATTTGTGAATTTGATAAAGAAGGAAATCTTTTATGGGACAACGCTTTGGTGATGGATAATTTAGAAAGTGCTGAATTGGTAGAACAAGTACAAATTTCTAGTTTACAAGACCATTATTTGATGGCTTATTTCAAAAAAGGCAAAGTACAAATGCAACAAATCAGGAAAAATGAAGTACTAGGAGAAATTGAAACTTTTGAAATAAAAAGCGATAGTACACAAAAAGCCGATGAAGATGCCAATGTTGCTGCTTGGTACAATCAGCATTTTCTGGTTTGGGGAAAAAGAAAATTAGAAGGCAATAGCCGTTTAGATGAATTACCAAGAGAAGTATTTTACCTTCGGAAGCTCCATTACGTTCCACAAAAAGAGACAAAAAGTCAATAAGCGAAAAGACAGAAATTACAATCATTCTAGTTAAGAAGGCAGAGCGAAGCTTTTTTCATACCTTTGCAAAAAAAATTAAACATGTACCACGACGCTCTTCAACATTTACGCAAAGGAGATACACTTCTTTACCCTTCTGATACTATTTGGGGTTTAGGATGTGATTCCCGCAACGGAAAAGCCGTTGAAAAACTTTACCAGCTTAAACAAAGACCTGAAAGTAAGGCTTTTATCATCTTGATTTCTAAAATCGAACAACTTTCAGAATACGTAACTGAAGTACCTGAAATTGCTTGGAATTTGGTAGAATTTGCCGAAAAACCCTTAACGGTGATTTATCCACTAGGAAAAAATCTTGCACCCAACTTATTGGGCGAAGACGGTTCAATTGCGATTCGTTTGGTGAAGGATGAATTTTGTAAAGGTTTGGTTTACAAATTTGAACGTGCTATTGTTTCTACTTCGGCAAACCTTTCGGGCGAACCTTCTCCACAAAAATTTGAAGATATTTCTCCAAAAATTATCGAAAATGTTGACTTCATTTTAAAAAATCCCAAAGGCGAAAATAAAAATATTCAGCCTTCACAAATTGTGAAATTAGGATTGGGCGGAGATTTTAAATTCATCAGAAAATAAATTACTTAATGATGATGCAGTAGGCTATAAGCTTTAGGCAAAAATATTTGTTTAAAAAAAATGATAAATTGTTTTATGCTCGTTACATACAGCTTAAAGCCTATAGCCTAAAGCACTTAATATAATACAAAAGGTAATTTGTAAGCGGTTTAAATTTAAATGTTGTAAAATCAAAAATCACACATTCATTAAATCGCTCAATTACTTATCAATATGAATTTCGCAGAAACTTTACATACAAATCCAATTTTTAAAATTGTGGCAGATGCCGCAAAAACCTTAAATGTACCTGCTTATGTAGTAGGTGGATTTGTGCGTGACCTTATTTTGAATCGCCCTTCCAAAGATATTGACATCGTTTGTGTAGGTTCGGGCATTGAATTAGCTGAATTAGTTGCCAAAAACTCTGGCAGAGAAGATACTTATCTTTCTGTTTTCAAGAATTTCGGAACGGCAATGATAAAATTAGATGATTGGGAAGTAGAATTTGTAGGTGCAAGAAGAGAATCTTACCAACGTGATTCACGTAAACCCATTGTAGAAGACGGCACTTTGGAAGATGACCAAAATCGTAGAGATTTCACCATAAATGCAATGGCGATTTCTTTGAACGACAATAATTTTGGTGAACTCATCGACCCTTTCGATGGCTTGGCTGACATTCGTAGAAAAATTATCAAAACTCCTTTAGAACCAAGTATTACTTTTTCGGACGACCCGCTCAGAATGATGCGAGCGATTCGTTTTGCCACACAGCTCAATTTTGATATTCATCCTGATACTTTTGATGCCCTCATCAAAGAAAAGGAACGTATTGATATTATTTCGAAAGAACGAATTACCGACGAATTGAATAAAATCATTTTGGCAAAAAAGCCCTCTTATGGCTTCCTGTTGCTGGATTCTTGTGGTTTATTAGAAAAAATTTTTCCAGAATTCGTCAAACTCAAAGGCGTAGAAACCGAAGAAGGCAAAGGACACAAAGATAATTTTTACCATACGCTACAAGTATTAGACAACGCTTCTACTAAAACCGATGATTTATGGATTCGTTGGGCTGCCATTCTTCACGACATCGCCAAACCTGCTACCAAACGTTTTGATAAAAAACGAGGTTGGACTTTCCACGGACATGAGGAAATGGGAGCAAAATGGGTAAAAGGAATTTTTACAGAAATGCGTTTGCCTTTGAACGAAAAAATGCGTTTTGTGAAAAAGTTGGTGCGTTTACACTTACGTCCAATTGCCCTTTCGAAAGAAGCCATTACAGATTCAGCACTCAGACGTTTACTCTACGAAGCAGGCGAAGATTTAGAAGGCTTGATGATACTTTGCCGGGCAGATATTACTTCTAAAAACGGCGAAAAAGTAAAAAAATACCTCCGCAATTTCGACATCGTTGAACAGAAATTAAAAGAAGTAGAAGAAAGCGATAAATTACGTCAATTTCAGCCAGTGGTGACAGGTGAAATCATCATGGATTTATTCGGAATTAAACCATCCAAAGAAGTAGGCTTGATAAAAGTAGCTGTTCGTGAAGCCATTTTAGAAGGACAAATCGAAAATACTTTAGAATCAGGCATCCCTTTTGTATTGGCAGAAGGAGCTAAGTTGGGTTTGGTGGCGGTTGAAAAATAGCCATCAAACCCAAATTCATCACAAGCAAAGACACCTTTTCTACACGAAGTTTATATATTGTTGAAAAAAAATATCAACAATGAACCACAACGATTCTCGACGCAAATTTCTCCAAACTTCTGCTTTGGCTGGAACAGCACTACTGATTCCTGATGCTCTTTGGGCAAGTAAAGCTTCTCAAAAAAATATTGGACTACAATTATATTCTGTCCGTGACGACATGAAGAAAGACCCTTTGGCTACGCTGAAAGCGGTTGCCGAAATGGGCTATAAAAATGTAGAACACGCCAATTATATCAACCACAAATTTTATGGCTACGAACCAAAAGAATTCCGTAAAATCATTGATGATTTGGGGCTTGCCATGCGAAGCGGACACGTGGTAATGAAAGGTGAAGACTGGGATGCTACGAAGCAAGATTTTACAGATTCTTGGAAACAAACCGTAGAAGATGCCGCCATTCTCGGACAAAAATATTTAATCAGTCCGTGGTTGGATATTAGTCTTCGTAGAAACTTTGAAGATTGTAAACGCTTTATGGATGTATTCAACAAAGCTGGTGAACTTTCTTTGAAATCTGGTGTGAAATTTGGTTATCATAACCATGATTTTGAATTTAGTCTTCGTCTGACGAGCGTAAAAGTTTATGACATTATTATGCAATACACTGACCCAAAATTGGTTTGTCAGCAATTAGATATTGGTAATATGTATGGTGGAGGCGGTCGCCCGATGGAATTATTGAAACAATATCCCGGTCGTTTTGAATTGATGCACGTAAAAGACGAAGTAAAAGGCGAAAAAGAACCTTGGGAAAGCTCAATGCTTGGCAAAGGAATTATGAACGTTGCCGAAGTATTAAAAGAAGCAGCTAAAACCGCAGGAACAACCGAGTATATCATCGAACAAGAATCTTATCAAGGACATACTCCACTGGAATCTATGAAATATGATTTAGAGTGGATTAAGAAAGTAAAGTTTTAAATAGAGTTCATGAGTTAAAAGTTTATGAGGCAAAACTGTATTTGTTTTCTCATAAACTTTTAACTCATAAGCTTATAAACCTTATTATTTTTTTCCTCTAACAGCCCGAGCAATGGCTACCCATTTTTCTTCTGAAACTTCGTTTAAATCTGAAAATTCTCCTGCTCCCATTAGCCATTCTCCGCCGTCAATTGTAATTACTTCACCGTTGATATATGACGAAAATTCTGACATTAGGTAAGCTGCCAAATTCGCTAATTCTTGATGTTCACCTACTCTCTTTAATGGAATTCTGTTTTCTGGTGCTAATTTATTCGCCAACTCCTCTCCCATCGCTTCTGCTGGGAAAAGACGCTCCCAAGCTCCTTGTGTTGGAAATGGACCGGGTGCGATGGCATTGAAACGGATGCCGTACTTCGCTCCCCACTCTACTGCCAAAGAGCGTGTCAGAGCCAAAACCCCTGCTTTTGCCGTTGCTGAAGGCACAACATAAGCCGAACCTGTCCAAGCATAAGTAGTCACGATTGACATTACTGTTCCCTTTATTTTTTGCTCAATCCAATATTTCCCAAGGGCTAAACTAAAATTATAAGAGCCTTTCAGCACAATATCAACAACAATATCAAAAGCTTTGTGTGATAGTTTCTCTGTTGGGCTAATAAAATTGCCAGCGGCATTATTTACCAAGCCATGAACTGCCCCAAAATGCTCGACAGAAGCTTTTAGCACATTTTCTACTTCTTCATAATTCCGTGCATCGCAGGCGATTGCCAATACTTTCCCTCCTGTTTCGTCCATGAGTTCCGCAGCAGTTTCGTCCAAAACTGCCTTTTTTCTTGAAGCAATCACAACATTAGCTCCTAGCTCTAAAAAATATTTTGACATCGAACGCCCCAAACCGGTTCCTCCACCTGTCACAATAATTGTTTTTCCTCGCAAGGCTCCATCCCTTAGCATTGGTTCATTAAAATTCATAATCTAAAATTTATACAATTTCAAGATAAAATATAATGCAATATGAATTAAATAAAATTATTATGCAAGCATACCTTTGTCGATTTTATTGAACAAAGAAAAATCCTCATAAAGCATCAGAAAGAATACTTTACAAGGATTTTAAAACCTAGAATGAAGGTTTAGGAAAATTATTTTCCAGCAACTAAAGTTACATCTAAATTGAAAACGTCATCAATAGCTTTGTCACCGATTGATTCGAAGAATTTCTTAGAACCGTACTTCACGTTGAAATCTGTTCTGTCAACTGGAATAGAAGCCGTTGCAGTAGTTTTTCCACCAGCAACAGTAATTTTTGCAGGGAAAGTGATTGATTTTGTGATGCCGTGTAAAGTTAAATCTCCTGTGATGTTTGCACCAGCTACTTTAGTGATTTTGAAAGTAGAAGTTGGGAATTTTTCTACTTCGAAGAAATCACCAGTTGTGATGTGACCGATGAATTTTTTGTTGTATTCTGCATCAGTGATGTCAGTACAAACGATTGATTTCATGTCAATTATAAAGCTACCACCAGTTACTTTGTTTCCTGAAGTTACTAATGAACCTGAAGAAATAGCAATTGTACCTTCATGCTGACCTGTTACTTTTTTAGCTAACCAGTGAATTTTACTTCCTTTAGTATCAACTGCTAAAGTTGTTGCTTTTTTTCCTGTGTTTGGAGTACCTGCAACTGCTACGTTTACAAACAAAGCTGCTGCTAAAACGCTAAGAATAGATTTGATAGATTTCATTACTTGATTTTATTTATTATTATTTATTAAAATTATTGTTGTTCTGATTCGGGTGGCGATTGTCTTAATTTATCCAACAAATCGCTTAATTGTAAAGCTTCACTTTCTGTTAAACCATAAAGTTGTTGCTCCCATTGTTTTTGTAATACATCAAGTTCAGCTAATAAGTCTAAACCTTTTTGAGTAATCAAAATATCAACAGCACGGCGGTCGTTCGGGCATTCACGTCTTAGCACCATTTCTTTTAACAAAAGCTTATCCACTAATCTTGAAGCATTAGACATTTTATCCAACATTCTTTCAATAATTCCTATTACAGTAATAGGCTCTGGATGATGCCCTCTTAAAATTCTAAGAACGTTGTATTGCTGAAGTGTTAAATCATAAGGTTTTAAAACTTCCATTTGCAAAGTAGCCAACCAATTGTTTGTATAGACAATATTGACCATCGCTTTCGAATGGGCTGATTTAAAGCTTGCTTGTTTTATGTCTTTTTCGATGCTCATAATTTTATTACGATACAAATTTAATGTAAAAACATTTAATGTCAATACATTTAATTGTTAATTTTTTGTTAATAAAAACAACACGCTGATTATCAAATACTTAAAATCGTTTACTTACAGAATCTCTCATCTTATTCAGTAAATTATGAAGTATTTTAATCTCTTCCTTCGTCAATCTTGAGTAATTTGCTTCCCATAAAGCTACTTTTTTGTTTAGTTCATCTACTAATAATAACCCTTTAGGAGTAATGGCAACGTTCATTGAACGCTTATCTATCTTTGAACGAACTTTCACAACAAGTTTTTTTTCGATTAATTTATCTACCAAACGAGAAGCATTAGACATTTTATCTAACATTCTTTCAAGAATGAAATTGACCGAAACTGTATCAGGATGACTTTCACAAAGGATTTTTAACACGAAATATTGTTTATCCGAGAGATTATAGGGCTTTAAAAGTTGGGTATAGTGGTTCAATAACCAACTATCAGTGTACATCAAATTGACCGCAACTTTTTGATAAACATTCTTAAAGGACTTCTGCTTAATGTCTTTTTCAATGGACATAATCTAATCGTTTACTTAGGTTAAACTTTATACTAATTTAAAAAACGTAAGCTAATGAGATATTGTTTCGTAATGGCTTAAAACTTAGTTAACGGTCATTTTTTCACCTAAAAGGTACAATTTCAGGTGCCGAAATATCAAAATCTTTTAGTCTTAAATTATAAGTATCATTAAATGAGGCATTCAAAACTTGAATATTTGGCAGGTTCGGGAAGTATGAGAATTTAATCTGGAAAGTATTAAAGGTTAAATTTTCATTCCTAAGACGTATCCCAATACCAATACTTGTATAGGGAGTTTGCTTGAACAAAAACTCATTTTTTGGATTTATAAATGCAAAATCTGTCTGAAAAAATGGGGCAATTCTGAATCCTACAAAATTCAATTTTGAAAAAAAGACTATCTGATAACCCAAACCCATTTTTTTCGTTCCCCAAAGTTTATCGCTATTTACATCTAATATTCCATTTTCACGATTAACATTGATGAACTCTCCAGTATAACGTTGTGTCCCAAAGGCATATCGTAAATTAACAAAATGCCTGATTTGTGTTCGCCTTCTAAAAGCATGAAGCGTACTGAAATAATTCGATTCAATACTCATTCCAGTTGTGCCATTTGAATAACCCCCAACATTTATTAATCCATACAAATAACCCGCTTTGCCTATGTACTCTCCTTTCGCAAGTTTTATACCTGCATACCAGCGGTGTCCAAAAGCATCTGAGTTTTCAGCACCTGTTACAAAAGTCGCTAAGTAACCGTAAGGAACGTCTTCCGTTAATCCGAAACCATAAATCAAAATATCACGTTTGTATTTTCTGTTTGAAAAACCTATTCCAATCAAATAATCTCGATGATTTCTAAAAAGTTGATTGGTATCAGCTGTTACTTCTGGGCGTTTATCGAACCTGATATCGCTAAATCTGAGTCCGACTACAAATCTGGAACGACTATCTTTTCCTTTGTTCAAAAAATTTATTTTAAAGGCACGAGCCAACCAAAAATCTATAAAATCTTTTTTGATAGGAAAAAAGAAATTAGTGCTATCGTTAAGACGATAGGTTGTGCCATCATAAGCCCTGAATTGTGTCCGCTCATTTTCATCTTTACTTACGACAAAACCTCCTGCCAATTTCATTTCTGGTGTAAGAAAAGGACGAAAAAGCCGAAAAGCATAATGACTAGAAGTTCTTTTCAGCTCTAATTCAGCCTGACCAGTCACAAATGTTCGACCGATATAAGGAATGGTATAAGTACTGGCATATTCTAAAGCAGGTTTTTCACGGGTATTCATGAAAAAAGTATTACTCCACGAATGTCCAAGTCCTCTAAAATTCACTTGTCGAACTCTGATTGAATAATTTTGTAAACCATTCGCTTCTCCATCAACAATAAAAGACCAAATATCTTGGGTAAGTACTAATAAATCTACCAAATTAGGATACTCTGGGTCGGGCAAAACCAAAATTCTGGCATCATGTAGAATAGCACTTTGCCGCATCAAACGCTCGTTATCTCTTAATCTATCAGCATCAACAATATCACCTACGTTAAATAATAGAAACGATTTTCGAATTACACTCTCCTGAGTATTCGCATGCAATGAACTCAAAAACTTTTCAAAACCTTCTGCAATTCTAGTGGTATCTGCAATACTTTCTCCGAATACTCTTAGGCGTTTTACATAGATTTTTCGGATTACTCTACCTTCATATTCGGTAAATGGATCGTCTTCAATTTTTACAATTTCTTGCCCTTGATTGTTGGTATTATAAACATCTTTGAACAAAGCATGATGGATTTCTCTGAGAATTTTATTTTTAGAAAACTTCTTTTTAAGATTCGTAAAAGTAACACTGTCCTTTTTAGATTTCATACTGACATCTAATGGAGTTGCTTTTACCTTTGGAGTTTCTGTCGTAATTGAGTCTAAATTTTGTGCAAATAGATTGATTGGAGTGATAAAAAGTAATATACACATGAAGAAAATAAACTTCATGAGCTGATTGACTGAATTTGAGTAAATTTGTCGAGTTTTATTCATTAATTTTAATTTCCCAAAACAAAAAATAATGCTTCAATTAACTAAACCACTTATTTTGGCATCTAACTCGCCACGTCGCCAACAGTTATTAAGAGAGGCTGGGTTTGAGTTTACTGTTAAAGTAAAAGATACCAACGAAGACTTTCCTAATACGATGCCCGCCATTGAAGTTCCTGCATTTTTAGCACTCAAAAAAGCTGAAGCTTTCAAAGAAGAACTTGATGATCAAATCATTCTTACTGCCGATACCATCGTGGTTGTGGAGAATGATATTCTAAATAAACCCAAAGATGCTATCGAAGCAAGCCTGATGCTTAAAAAATTATCGGGTCGTCAGCACCAAGTAATCACTGGCGTTTGCGTGATGACAAAGGAAGGTACGCAAAATTTCGTCGATATTGCCAATGTTTTCTTCCGTGAACTAACGAATCAAGAAATTGAATATTACATTAAAACCTGCAAGCCCTTCGATAAAGCTGGTGCTTACGGTGTTCAAGATTTTATAGGTATGGTAGGCATTCCACGCATGGAAGGTTCATATTTTACTGTGATGGGTTTGCCCGTTCACCGTGTTTATGATGCCCTTCAACCTTTCTTTAAAATTCAATAAAATACTGTTTATCAAACATTTAGTTTCTGGTTCTGTAAAATACTTCTTCTTTACATAACTAGAAGCTAAACGCTGATTTTTTCTGCTCTTTTCGGTCAAAATTCAACCAATAATACTATTAAACAATTAAATATTTCTACATTATACCTGTGTAGCACTCTACCAAAGTACTCGCTCCTTTCTAGTACCTTCGGGTTTCCATTGACCAACTTTTTATAAACATCATGAAAAAATCAACAATACTATTCGCTCTGCTTTGGGTGATTAGCCTCTGCTCTTTTGCACAGGTCGTCACTACAATACCAGCTTTACCAAATGGTGACCAAGAAATTACAATCATCTTCAATCTTAAACTTGCTAAAGATGCTCGTGCAAAAGCTTTATTAGGCAAAACATCCGACGTTTACTTATGGTCGGGTGCGGGTACTACCGAAACAGGCGATGCCTTTCAATATCAACCTGCTGGACAAAGCAATTTTGCCCAACCTTTTGAAAAAGGGAAAATGACTTCACTCGGCAATGACCAATGGAGTATCAAAATGAAACCTAGAGATTATTATGCTGTTCCAGTTTCTTCAACCATCAAAAGGCTTGGAGCATTGTTAAAAAGTGGCGATGGAACTGCCCAAACCGAAGACATTTTCATAACAATGTACGATAATAAGCTCAATGTGGCTTTTATTCAACCTCAAGAAAAAACATTTTTTGCCAACGCTGGCAGTACTATTCCCATTGTAGCGGTGGCATCTCAAAAAGCTAATTTAAACTTAACAGTAAATGGTAGCACTGTTTTAACAAGTATAAATAGTGATTCTTTGAAGTATTCACTGAATGTAGGAAATATCTCAGGAGCAATACAAACTGTAAAATTTACTGCCACAAGCCTAACCGAAACATCAACTACAGAATTTATTGTTACTGTGAAACCAACCCCAATTACAGAAGCCTTACCAGCGGGATTAAAAGATGGAATTAATTATATTTCAGACACGAAAGTTGCTTTAGTACTTTTTGCTCCGAAAAAAGATTTTGTTTACCTCATTGGTGATTTTAATCAATGGAAAAGTGATGCAAAATTTCTGATGAAACGTACTCCTGATGGCAATCGTTACTGGTTAGAAATTGATGGCTTAAACAAAGGGGAAGAATACGCTTATCAGTATTTAGTAAATGGTACTTTAGCCGTGGGCGACCCATATTCCGAAAAAATACTCGACCCTAATAATGACCAATACATTACAAGTAGTACTTATCCGAACCTGAAAAAACTTCCTGAAACGGTAAAAAGTATTGCTTCGGTTTTTCAGATTGGACAAACGCCTTATCCATGGAAAACGACTAATTTCAAACGTCCTTCACAAGATAATTTGGTGATTTACGAATTACATATTCGTGATTTTGATACTGATGGTTCTTACAAAAATGCTATCAATAGAATTCCTTATTTAAAAACATTGGGTATCAATTGTATCGAATTAATGCCAGTAACAGAATTTACTGGAAATGATTCTTGGGGCTATAATCCAATTTACTACTTCGCAGCCGATAAAGCTTATGGCACTAGAGAAGACCTCAAGAAATTCATTGATACTTGTCATGAAAATGGCATTGCAGTAGTATTAGACATTGTTTTCAACCAAGCGGATTATGAATTCCCTTATGTAAAAATGTATTGGGATGGCTCACAACCTTCTACTGATTCGCCTTTTTTCAATCAGCAAGCAAACCATCCATTTAGTGTTTTCTTCGATTTCAATCATGAAAGTATCAATACCAAAGCTTATGTAAATCGTGCGAATGAATTTTGGTTAAAAGAATATAATATTGATGGCTATCGAGTGGATTTAGCCAAAGGTTTTACCCAAAAAAGTTCTTCAAACGATAGTCAGTTTAGACTGTACGACCAAAGTAGAGTTGATATTTTGAAAGGCTATTATGATAATATCAGAAGCTTCGATAAAGATGCGTACTTCATCCTAGAATTATTTTCAGAAGATAAAGAAGAACAAACCTTTACAGATTTGGGAATGATGGTTTGGGCAAATCTTAACGGAGAATTCAGAAATGCTGTGAAAGGAAATGCCAGTGACTTCAGCAGGCTTTCATACAAAGCACATGGATTCAAAAATGCTGGAGCAATTGCTTATATGGAAAGTCACGATGAAGAAAGAATCGCTTTTGATGCCTTAAAAAACAGTAAAGCGATTTTTAGTGTGGCAACCGTAATGGAAAGAACAAAAGCCGCAGCAGCGATGTTTTTTGCGATTCCTGGACCAAAAATGATTTGGCAATTTGGAGAGTTGGGCTACGATGTGTCGATTGACCAAAATGGTAGAACGGGCAAAAAACCTATTCGTTGGGACTATAAAGACGATGCCGACCGCCTAAAACTTTATAAAGTATTTGCTGAATTGATTAAACTCAAAACAACGCAGGAAATATTTAAAACAAGTGATTTTCAGACTGACCTTACTTCGACGGTAAAAAGAATCACTTTAAATTCATCTTCACAGAAAATTATCTTGGTTGCCAATCTTGATTTAGAACAGAAAACAATCACAGATGTTTTTCAAAGTACGGGCAAATGGTATGATTTCTTTACTAATTCAGAAATCAATATAAGCGATACAAAAACTAAATATGTATTAGCACCGGGGCAATTTCATGTGTTGAGTAATGTAGCTTTAGCCAAACCAGAAGCCAATTTAGTCCCTTGGAAACTAGAAGAAGAAAGAATTTTGGCAAATGCAGAAGAACAAGAAGTGGGTATTAAAGTCTATCCAAATCCAAGTGAAGAAATCATTACGGTTGAAGTAAACACTCAACAAAAAGGAACGATTTTACTTAAAATCAATAATTTATTGGGGAAACCAGTTTATGAAAGTGAACAAAAAGACGCTGGTAAAATCTATCCTATCGACATCCGTCAACTTCCACAAGGAATTTATTTACTGAATGTCAGCCAAGGAGAAAAACAATTCACGAAGAAATTCATCAAAAAATAAACTGAAATTATGTCTTGAGCGTCTTTTAGATGCTCAAGACATACTTGAAGTATCTCACGAGATACTTTTTTGCGGTATTTTGCGGTAATTTATATCTCACGACATACTTGAAGTATCTCGTGAGATATTTTTTTGCGGTATTTTGCGGGATTTAGTATCAACCGATATACTTGAAGTATCTCGTGAGATACTTTTTTACGGTATTTTGCGGTTTTTAGTATCAACCGAAATAATCAAAGTAGGAAACAGTAATTTCTTGATTATTGATTGCCTTTCAGTAAGAAGTTCTGAATAATCGACAGTAAAATGTAAATTAGAATGATGACAGGAATTGCCACAAACTTCAAGAAAATAAGTAGAAAAATAGAAAGAATCAGGAATACATACTTCGTTTGATTTGCCTTCCATCCAAAATCCTTGAATTTCAAAGCAAACAGCGGTAACTCTGCTACCAACAAGTACGACATGATGATTGAATAGAAAATCAACACATTGTAATTGATAAAAAAATCTTTGTATTCAGGTTGATAAAAAGCGATAAGCGGTAAAGCTGCCACAACCATTCCATTCGCAGGTGTTGGCACGCCAATAAACGAATCACTTTGACGAGTATCAATATTAAATTTAGCCAAACGTACTGCTGAAAAAATAGCTAATCCAAAAGCAATATAAGGTTTATGAAAACCGAAAAGCCCAGTTGTACAATAACCAGTACAGCTACTTTCAATTAGATTCAACATCATAAAAGCAGGCAAAGCACCAAAAGTAACCATATCTGCTAATGAATCTAACTGTTTTCCAATAGGGGAAGAAACATTTAAAAGTCTGGCAACAAAGCCATCTAGCCAATCACACAGTAAAGCAATTCCAATTAAGTATGAAGCAGTTTGCAAGTCGCCATTGAAAACTTTTAAAATTCCAAAGCAACCGCAAAGCAAATTCGCAGAAGTAAGTAAGTTAGGAACGTGTTTTTTAATTTCAATCATTTTTGTGGTGAGGCAAGTGGTTTATAGTCGAACAAAAGGGTTATATACTTTTTCATAACCAATGGTTGTGGTTTCTCCATGTCCGGGATATATCACCATATCATCATCAAGTATATAAAGTTTGGTTTTGATACTTTTTTCTAAATCCTCAAAACTACACAAAGGGAAATCTGTTCTGCCGATACTTCCTTTAAAAAGTACATCGCCACTTACGCATATTTTTTCAGCTTTATTCAAAAAAGCAACATGACCTGGCGCATGACCTGGTACAAAAATCACGTCAAGCGTAGAATTACCAAAACTTATTACATCGCCTTCTTCAATAAAAACATCCACCGTTGAAGGTTCATAATTCGGGAAACCGTAGTATTCTGCTCGGCTTTCTGCATTGAATAAAATTGGTAAATCCTCTTTATGAAGATGTAACTTTACGCCATAAGTTCTTTTAATAAATTCATTGCCCAAAACATGGTCGATGTGGGCATGAGTATTCAGTAAATGAACTACTTTCAAACCTTGATCTTCAATATAATTTTTCAAAGCACTCCGTTCTTCATAGATATGACAACCCGGGTCGATAATTACACATTCTTTCGTTTCATCAAAAAGAATATAAGTATTTTCGCCAAAAGGATTAAATCTGAATGTTTGTACTTGAATCATGTTTTGTGGTCATTAATAATATTAAACTGTGTGCAAAGATGACGATAAATCCCCGAAATTTTTAGATTGACAATAAAAACATCGTAGGTTTTTTATGCAAATCTGGCTTTTGTTTTTTCCATTCTGCAATTGTTTTTGTTTGTATGAATTCATCAGAACCAGTTACATTACAAGCAATGCACAAAAAGGTACTTGAAGCCAGATTATTCAGTAAATCATCCAACAATTGATTATTTCTAAAAGGCGTTTCCATAAAAATTTGAGTCTGTCCTTTTCTTGAATCATTTTCTAACCCTTTGATTTTTTTACTCCTTTCTACTTTATCAATGGGCAAATAACCGTGAAAAACAAAAGACTGTCCAGAAAAACCAGAAGCCATCAAACCCAAAAGAATAGACGAAGGACCAACTAAAGGTACAACTTTCATTCCTAATTGATGGGCGGTCTGTACTGCTAAAGCTCCCGGGTCGGCTACGCCTGGGCAACCCGCTTCTGAAATAACACCGATAGATTTTCCTTGAGGGATTTCTTTGAAATACTGCTTTACTTTGGCAAGAGGAGTATCTTTGTCCAGTTCAAAAAAATGAAGTTGGTCTATTACTTTACCGACTTTTAACTCGCTGATAAAACGGCGAGTCGTGCGAATATTTTCAACAAAATAATAATCAGTTTCCTTGATTACTTCTTTGATTTGTGGAGAAAGTACTGATTCAGAAGTATCAGGAGCTAATTTGGAAGGAATTAAAAAAAGCATTTTTAAACGATTTGTTTGAGATTGTAATCCAGAAAAATTCTTAAAATATTTAAGCTTTCACAAATCGAGATAACACTTCGATGAATTCTTGAGGTTTATCAGCCTGTACCCAATGCCCTGCCCCTTCTATGCTTTCTAATTCATAATTCGGGAATAATTCCCAAATTTTACGTTCATCTTCTGGCTGAATATAATGAGATTCAGCCCCACGAATAAACAAAACAGGTTGAGAAACACTGTGTTCATTTTCAAGCTCATGCCCAACAACATCAATATTTTTAGTAATTACAGGCACGTTGATTCGCCAATCGAACTCATTATTTTTTTCAGGATTTCGCCAAAGATTCTTCAAAAGGAATTGACGAACGCCTTCACTTTCTTCGAATCTTTTTAAAATTTCGTTGGCTTCGGTTCTACTTTTTAGGTTTTTTAAATTTACTGCTGCCAATCCTTGTAAAATCATTGAATGATGAACAGGATAAAATTTAGGAGCAATATCAACCACCACCATTTTAGCAAAAGCATCTGGATAATTCATCGCAAATTGCATTACTACTTTTCCACCCATTGAATGCCCAACTAAAATAGGATTTTCAATAGCATTTTCATCAAGAAATTCTTTTAAATCGGCCGCCATTGCTTCGTAATTGAAGACTTCACTTCTTGGCGACTGACCATGATTTCGTTGGTCGAGCATATAAACAGTAAATTGCTCTGCAAGTACTTTACCGATAGTTAACCAATTATCCGACGAGCCAAAAATGCCGTGTAAAATGACAATACTCGAACCACTTTCTCCTGTTTTTCTACAATATAATTTCATTGAAAATTGTATAAATTAACCATTCTGTACTTCAAGAAGCTTTTCTCAAATTCAAGATGAATAATGTTATTACTAATGTTTATTTATCAAAAAATGTAATCTAATGAATAACTTTTTCAAAGTTCCCCTTTCTTTTTCAATATTACAAATAGCCTCAAAAGGCATATTCAAGCAAATTTATCTATTAAATACTCTTTTAAAAAAACTTTTATAGCGATATTTAGTTTACGGAAATCAAATATACTGGCAAGAGGTAAATCTTTAAAAAATACTAAACTTATAGAGTTATAAATAAGTTATTTTATAATTGAATCTTTCTTTTCCCAAAAAAGGCAAACAACTAAACTTTTCAAACAATAAATTGCACTATACCTACAAATCAAGTAATTAGGCTATTCTTGTTTACAGTTTCTTAATAAAGGTATATTGTTCTTGCTAAAAAAAAGTTGTTATTTTGCAAACAAATTCAACAATTCAAATTCTAACTAAATTCCAAATTTTCAACATGAAAAAATTCTTTACTACAAAGGTAATTTTCGGTTTGCTACTGATTTTTACAGCATTTTTTTCGAGTAATACTTTTGGTCAGGTAACAAGCTCACAGATTACGGGTATTGTTACAGACGACAAAGGTTCTGGACTTCCGGGTGCTACAGTTATTGCAGTTCACGTTCCTTCAGGTTCACGTTATGGAGTAATTACTAACGCAGCGGGTCGCTATACATTGGCAGCGGTTCGTGTTGGTGGTCCATATACAGTGAAAGCGTCATTTGTTGGTTTTAAAGACCAAGTACAAGAAGGTATAGTTGCCAACCTAGGAGCTGCATCAAATGTAAGTTTCAAATTAGCTGAAACTGAAAATGCACTTGCTGAGGTAACTGTAACAGGTAGTCGTTCTGACATTATGTCATCAAATCGTACTGGAGCAGCAGCTTCATTCGGAACAAATACTATCAACAGCCTTCCAACAATTGGTCGTACTATTAATGATATTACTAAATACAACGCCTACAGTAATGGTCGTTCTTTCGCTGGTCAAGATTCACGCTTCAACAACTTCACTATCGATGGTTCAGTTTTCAACAACGGGTTTGGTTTAGGTAGTTCAGCACAAGCGGGTGGTCGTACTGGTACAACTGCTGTTTCATTAGACGCTATCGAACAAGTACAAGTAAACATTGCTCCATTTGATGTTCGTCAGTCTGGTTTTGCAGGTGCTGGTATCAACGCAGTTACTCGTTCAGGAACAAACGAATTTACAGGTTCTGCATACCACATTTTCAGAAATAGTGATTTAGTTGGTAAAAAAGCAGATGGTCAAGATTTACCTCCTGTAAATATCAATGAAAAAACTTACGGTTTTCGTGTTGGTGGACCAATCATTAAGGACAAATTATTCTTCTTTGCTAATTATGAGCAATTCAAAAGTTCAAATCCAGCCTTAGACTGGGTTGCGAACAGAACTGGTGCTACTGGTAACGTCTCAAGAGTAACTTATTCTGATATTGAAGATTTGGGTAATTTTATGAGAACAAACTTCGGATATGAAATCGGTGCAATTGATGGTTTCAACAACGAAGTGAATAGTAAAAAAGGATTGTTGCGTTTAGATTATAACATTAATAACAATCATAAATTAAGCGTTCGTTATTCTCATCACGATTCTGAAACTGGTTCAATCATCAGTAACAGTAATAGTAGTAGTACAGCTGGTAATGGGAACCGTACTAACTCTTCTTTAGCTTTATCTCCACAAAATACAGGGTACAAAATTCAAGATAATACACGTTCAATCGTAGCAGAGTTAAGTTCAACTTTCAATAGTAAATTTGCCAATAGCTTTATTGCAACATACAACAAACAAATTGAAGACAGAGAACAAGTTTCTCTTTTCCCAACAATTGATATTTTAAATGGTAGCTCTACTTATACATCTTTAGGTATGGATCCATTTACGCCAAATAACAAATTAAATTATTCAACTTTAAATTTCACTGATAATTTAAGTTATTTCGCTGGCAAGCATACTTTTACTTTAGGTTTGAGTTATGAATACTTTACTTCAAACAACGTATTCTTTCCTTCATCAAACGGTGTTTGGGTATTTAACTCGATTGCTGACTTCAAAACAGCTGCTTTAGCTTACAAAGCAAATCCAGCATTGACAGTTTCTCCAGTTACAATCAACCGTTTCAACTATCGTTATTCATTATTACCTGACGGTGTAGAGCCTCTTCAAACTTTGAAAGTTTCTAATTATGCAGCTTATGTTCAAGATGAATTCCAAGTAAATGAAAGATTGAAAGTTACCGGTGGTCTTCGTTTCGATGTATTCAGTTATGACAATTCAACATCTGAAGCCTTCTATAACCCAATTGTTGGTGCTTTGACTTATAAGGATGAAAACAATGCTGATTTAAGAGTAAATACAGGAGCTTTCCCAAGTGCTAAAGTGTTAGTTTCTCCAAGAATTGGTTTTAACTACGATGTTAAAGGAGATAGATCTGTTCAAGTAAGAGGTGGTACAGGTTTCTTCGTATCTCGTATTCCACAAGTATTAGTTTCAAACCAATTGGGTAACAATGGTGTAAACACAGCAGTAATCAACCAAACTAATACAACAGCTTATCCATTCACATTGAATCCAACTGTTTACAAACCAACAACAACTGACATCTCTAAATTGCCTGCTTATGTTGTGAATGCTTCTACTGAAGATTTGAAAAACCCAGTAATTTGGAAATCAAATATCGCAGTAGATTACAAATTGCCATTTGGTTTAATCGGTACTTTAGAAGCTATCTACAACAAAAACATTAATGCTTTACGTTATATCGATGCTAATTTAAAGGGCGCTTCTACTAAATTTGAAGGTGCTGACCAACGTGGTCGTTTCCCTGCTTCTGGTTTATCTGGTGCTGCTGTAAACCCTGCTCGTTTTTACAATTCTGCTACAACTAACGTATTTGTGTTAACTAACACTAACAAAGGTGAATCTTATTCTTTTACTGCTAAAATCGAAAAACCAACAGTGAATGGTTTAGGTGGTATGTTGGGTTATACTTATGCAAAAGCAAAAGATATTCAATCTGTTGGTAGTACAGTACAAGCAAACATTGCTACAGTAGCTGGTCAAAATTATTTAACTACTGCACTTTCTGATAACGATTTACGCCACCGTTTTGTAGGTTATGTTAACTACCGTATCAATTATGGTGGTGAGTTCGGAGGTTCGACTATGTTTACTTTAGGGGCTGTTTCTAACAGTGGTTTCAGACAATCTTATGTATTTGGTAGTGATTTCAACGGAGACGGTCAAAACAATGACTTAATCTTTGTTCCTAACAAAGCTTCAGATTTGAACTTCATTCCTTTAACTGTTGGAACAGGTGCTACTGCAAAAACTTATACTGCTGCTGAACAGGCTACAGCATTTGATGCTTACATCGAAGGTAACCCATATTTGAAAACTCGTCGTGGACAATATGCAGAACGTAACGGTGGTTATTCTCCTTGGTTAACTCGTTTTGACTTTACAGTTGAACAAGATTTCTTTGTTCAAACATCAGCTAAAGGAAAGAGAAACACAATCCGTTTACGTGCTGATATCTTAAACATTGGTAACTTATTAAACAACGCTTGGGGAGTTGGTAATGTATCAACAAGTGGTAACCCATTAAACGTAACAATCAGCTCTGCGGGTGTTCCTTCTTATAGAATTGGTACACAAGTTATCAAAGATGCTGCTGGTGCAAACCAAACAATTTTATTACGTGATTCTTATGTAAAAAGTATTACAGTTGATAACGTTTGGCAAATGCAATTGGGTATCCGTTATATCTTCAACTAATTATTATTGCAGATACAACATCCACAAAAAAACTCAGAGAAATTTCTCTGAGTTTTTTTGTTTTCAATCAATATTGCTTTGTGGAAAGTAATACTAAAGTACAGGCTTCTTCTACAATTATTCCTGCCGTTTTCGCTTTCTCTTCAAATACTTCATTTTCTGTTCCGGGATTAAAAATTATTCTTCTTGGTTTTAATCCTAATAAATAATCATATATATCAGACTGATGATTAGGACCTATGTACATGGTAATCGTGTCTATATTTTCAAAATCTGGATGACTCGTATTGATTGCTTTTCCTTCAATCTCGCCTACTCTTTTCCCTAATAATTCTACTTCATGTCCATTGGCTAATAGCATTTTAGCGGCTTTAAATGAATATCTTTCTGTATTTGTTGATGCCCCAACTACTAATGTTTTCATGTTTGTATGATTTTACCAATAATTTATTTTATTTTTAAACATTTTTCAGGAGGCTTTTAGTTCTTCCGAAAATTCAAGACCATTTTTATAATACTTATATGCACATTCCTGATACTTATGATGAATTTAGCCATTTTTGGGCTAATCATCAACAGGAGGCTATTTTGGCGTACACAAGTCAGAAAGACTCTTTTATCGTGGGTTTATTGCCTGAACAATCAGTAGCAATGCCAGCAATTCAATTATTTTACATTTTAGAAAAACGTTTCGGACAAACAGCTTTGTACCAAGCTTTAAATCCAGACTTTACTGTTCCAAGTCCTGTTGCTTATCAAAAAGATACATCTTGGATTAAAACGGTCAATATGGTCGGTATTAATGTTCGTACCATTAGTAGTTTTTTTAATGTTGTAAAATATTCTCTTACTTTACCTGCATCGCAATCTTCCATACATTTACTTCCTATTTGGGAATGTGGCGTCGTGGCTAGTTTGTACGGAATGGCAAGTTGGAATATTAATCCTGAATTTTACGATGAAGAATTAGCAAGAGCTTTCTCACATCTGAATACCGTAGAAAAACAGTTAAAAGTGGTCTGTAATCTTTTACACTTAACAGGCAAAACGGTAGGAATGGATGTAATTCCGCATACGGATAGATATTCTGAAATAGCATTAGCTAATCCTCATTTTTTTGAATGGTTGCAAAGAAAAGAATTTGAAATCATTAATCATGATGCCAATTTACATGAAAAAGTTCAAGAACTTATTCTGGTCTTTCTTCAACAGTTTGGAGCGGTCGTTGACATAGAATATCCAAAAGAACCTGAAGTATTTTTTAATAACCAGTTATTTCCAGAAGAAAAAAGGCTACAAGTACTATTTGGCGAAAAAAGTAATTTGTGGGGTAGAAATAAAAAAAGAAATCAATTAATCAGCTTTTTATTTAATGAAGGCTACGAGCCTGTACCTGCTACGATGGCTCCGCCTTATAGAGGACTTGAAGTTGATAAACGTGAAGAAGCCAAAACGATTGATGAAGACGGCAGAGTATGGAGAGATTATACCATTTCGCAACCAGAAGCAATGTCAAGAGTTTTTGGACCTTTGGCAAGATTCAAATTATATGAAAGTTTAGACAATAACCAACACTGGGAAATTGATTTTTCAATTCCAAGAAAAGAAGTTTGGGAATATACGGCAGCAAAATATTTGGGTTTCGCCCAACAGTATAATTTTGATTTCATGCGTGGTGATATGTCGCATGTTCAGCTTAGAAAAGAAGGTACTCCAGCCAATCCAGATGAATTTTATGACATCCATAAATATATCAAAGGAATAATTTGTCAAACAATACCTACTTTTTCGTATTTTGCAGAGAGTTTCTTGGCTCCGCCCAATACAATGGCTTATGGCGTTGAAGAAGAACACCTTGAAGGTTCTGACGCCGATAGTACTTTGGGCGATTTACAATCAATGATATTGGGTTCTGAAACATTTGTTTCGGCATTTGCCCGTTATCATTCATTATTAAAAACATGTACTTTTGCACCCAACTTTACCATTATTACAGCCGATAAAGACGACCCAAGATTTGATGAGTTTTTCTTGAGAGGAAATGAAATTAGAATGTTCATGGGATTATTTTTGAGTGATATGCCTTCATATATGAGCTTAGGCTTTGAACAAAGAGACGTCCACTTAAGTCCCGCTCCAAATGAACACTATACTAAATTGTATGTCTTTCAACTTACTGAAGGACCAAAAGCGACGCATTCAAAATATCAATGGGGAAAAAATGGTGAATTATTCAAAGGTTTGACTACCTTGAGGAAAATCTCGGAGGAAATTTGCCCTGCCATAGCAAATCAAAATACTCTGTGGCTTGTTCCGCCAGATTTCTCTGGAAAAAATAAAGTAATAGCATGGACTCAAAGCGAACATCCATTGTATCTATTTATAGTAAACTTGGATACAGAGCAAGAAAGTGAAGAAATTTCATTTAAAAATATCGTAGAAGCTAAACATTTAGAGCATATTTTTACTTCTAATAAAAAAATGAACATCGTTTGTAGTAGTGAGAATATTCAAATTAATTTATTAGAAAAAGGAGAATATAGTATTTACCGTTATCAATTTTAAAGTAATGAAACCATCTCATTGCTTTAACCCCAGTAATATAACCACAAAAAAATTTAAGAAAAAAAACCAAAATGATCGACAAAAAAACTGCTTCAGGAACCAAAAAAAGCGCAAGCTTTTGGAATGAAAAATGGGTAGATATTCCTTTTAACGAAGTTGAAAATCCACCTGTTTATAAGGTGTCAAACTATGGTCGTTTAAAGAGTTTTCAAAATGACCCAGTTCAAGGAGACATCATTAATGGCTCTAAAATTCAAGGATACAAATCGTTGAATATTAGGGCAAAAGGAAATAAGTCATTAAACAGGTATGTTCATAAACTTGTAGCCGAATTCTTTTTAGAAAAACAAAACGAAGAACAGAAATTTGTCATTCATCTTGACCATGACAAACTAAATAATCATTGGGAAAACCTAAAGTGGGTTTCTCGTGATGAAATGACTATCCATAACCGTGAAAATCCTGCGGTGAAAGATAGAGTAATTCCGAAACGTACCAAAAATTACAAATTGACTGAAAGTAAAGTTATTATGATTAAAAAAATGCTTAGGTCAGATAAAAACCGTTTGAAAATGATTGCAAAGCAATTTGGCATTACGCATACTCAGCTCAACAGAATTCGTTCAGGCGAAAACTGGGGACATGTGAAGTTGGAAGATTAAATAGAAAACGGGTTTAGAATTTACATGCTAAACCCGTTTTTATTTCCTATTTATTGAAAAGCTAACCTTTATTTCACTACAGCCAAACGACTTACCAAAGTCTCCTCTCCTTTTGCATTTGCAGAGAAAATCAGGTAAATCCCCGTTTCTGCTCTTTTCCCTTCTAAAGTTTTTCCATTCCAAACAGCAGTACCTCCGTTGGCTCTGGTTTCATAAACCAAATTCCCTGCAACGTCTGTAATTTTCACAAAGGCATTTTCAACCAATCCTTCAATGCCAATTTGTCCTTCAAAGTCTGGTCTAACAGGATTTGGGAATACTTTTACATTTTGTTCAGCTTGACTATTGGTACTTTCGGTAGCAGTACCTCTGTATGAAACCAAACCTTTTGTCGTACGAATAAATACATTTCCAGAGTTCGGTTCAAGCGTGATGTAATTAATAGCATTTGAAGGTAAAGGAGAATTACTTTCAGTGAAATTTGTGACTAATTCCGTTCCATCGGCATTAAATAAAAAGATTCCGTTTAAAGTTCCCATCCATTTCCTATTTCCTCCATCGATGCCTATCGCCGTTACTGTTTCATTTCCCAACAGTCTCCTTCTTTCAAAAACAGGCGTATAAGCATCAAAATTTCTACCAGAAAAAACATTCGCAGGATTATCAAAAACAACCACGCCTCTATCAGTACCAACCCACATTTGTCCGTCTTTATCCAATGCCAAGGTTTTCACAGTAGTACTTGGCAAATTGCCAAAACCTACGCCAGTGGTGACATATTTTTGTTGATTACTGGTATTTTTTACCATTATTCCACCAAAACTATTACTCCTAATCCAGATATTTCCTTCTAAATCTACTACAACAGAATCTTTTCTTTGACTGAATAAAGTATCTAAACTATTCGGACTGTAGGTTTTATAATTTCCTTCAAGGTTACTTAAAAGTCCATTTTTATTATCTGCAATCCAATATTTCCCTTGTGAATCAGCTCTTAAAAATTGTGGAGATTGAATTTTGGCATCCGATAATTTTGTAAAAGTCAGTAAATCCATATCCAAAACATTTAGCTGCCCGTTGGCGATAAGGAAATATTTGTTGCCTGTGATATGGTTGATGGACGTTATTTTATCAGAGAGTAATAATACACCTGATAATTTGCCATTTTGATAAGAAGATACTCTTCCAGATTCTGTTGCGATAAGAAGTCCATTCTGCCAGTTCACTAAAGTACTTTGTTCTGCTGTCAGAGTGGTCCAATTACCAAAAAACTGTAGATTAACATTACTGGCAAATTTAGCTTTGCGAATACCTACCGAAGTGGCTAAAAAAATAGAATCGTTGGCAAATACTGTTTTATAAATCTTAATCGTGTTACCATTCTCACCTAAATTTTGATAGGTTTCTTTAATCTCCTCTTTTTCAAGGTCAAGAATTACTAAACCAAAATCATAAGCCAAATAAGCAAGGTTATTACTAACTGAAATATGATTGACTACTTTACTAGCAAGGATTGAACTAGATTCTTTCAATAAAGAAATATTCGTAATTTTTGAAGGTTCGGCTTTTTCATCTAGCCGTATTAAATCAATATTCCCCGTTTGATAAGTAAGAATTAGCGTATTTTGATTGACGGCATAAGCAATTTTCACAATGCCAATTTCTGATAAACCATCAATTTTAGAAAGTTTAACGGATTCATTCGCTGTTTTATCGTAATAGAAAAAGCCATTTTCGGTTACGCAGTAAATCTTATCTTGAACAATGGCAATATCTTTTGCTGTGGAATAATTGAAGTAGGTTTGCCAAGTACCAATTGGTACTTGTGCTAAAATCTGAGAAAAAATACTAACATTCAATAAGCAAGAAAAAACGAGCAGATTTAAGATAAACCAATGAGTATTTCTAGGTTTAAAAACTGTTTTGCTTCTTTTTGACAATCTAACAAGCATAAATTTTTATGTTATAAATGAAAACATTTTCTACATCTTGCTTCATAGCTATCTGTTTCTCCGAGCATTACTTGTTCTTTGCCAGCAGTTTTTCGGTATGAATAATTGGCAACATCGCCACAAACCATACAAACTGCATGAACTTTTGTAATGTATTCTGCAATAGCCATTAGCGCTGGCATTGGTCCAAAAGGATTGCCTTGAAAGTCCATATCCAAACCCGCAATAATTACTCTTTTTCCATTAAATGCCAAAGAGTTTGCTATTTCAACGATTCCTTCATCAAAAAATTGGGTTTCATCGATACCAACGACATCACAATCACCAGAAAGTAAGAGTATTTCATGCGAAGATTGTATTGGTGTTGAACGAATTGAGGAAGAATTATGCGAAACAATATCTTCATGATGATATCGAACATCAATGGCTGGTTTAAAGATTTCTACTTTTTGCTTTGCTATTTTTGCTCTATTCAATCTACGAATTAATTCCTCTGTTTTACCAGAAAACATTGAGCCACAGACTACTTCAATCCAGCCTGTTTTTTTTCCATTTTGTTGATGTTGGTTATGATACGGTTCAATAAACACTTCGTTAATTATTTTTGGTTCTAAAAATTTATCATTTTACGAAGATAAAGAATTTAAAATGGATGATATGAAATTATCTTTTAAAGACAAAAAATTGTAAATTGATTAATAACAAAATAGTACAAAAACAAACAATAAAATTGTCTTATTTGAAGGTTTTTAGTATTATTGCGTTCACTTAACCATAAATCACTAATACAACATGAAGACAATTAATCAATGGCTCGACGAATACGGAGAAAGCCATCAAAACCCCACCAACAAAACCGTTCATTGGATTTGCGTTCCACTCATTTTTTTTAGTCTTTTAGGACTACTCTACAGCATCAAACTTTCATTCTTCAGTCTCGGTAATATTCAAGGTAACGCTGCATTTATTGTGTTAACGCTAACACTGATTTATTACTTTAATCTATCCAAACCTTTATCTGCTGGGATGTTGCTATTTTCAGCTCTTTGTTTATTCATTTGTTATTTAATCGAAAATTCTGCTTTCGTACCACTTTGGCAAGTATGTGTTACTATTTTCGTTTTGGCTTGGATTGGACAATTTTGGGGGCATAAAATTGAAGGGAAAAAGCCTTCTTTCTTCAAAGATTTACTCTTTTTAATGATAGGTCCTGCTTGGTTGATGAGTTTTATTTACCAACGTTTGGGCATAAGTTATTAAAAATAATAATCGTCATTCTAACAGTACTCCTTGTCCTTAAAACTTACCATTCATACTATTTCAGGATAAAACAGTATCAAGTAGTTAATATTTGATACTGTTTTCGTTTTCAGCCATTTAACTGAAAACATCTCAAATTTCAAACTTAAATCAACCAAAACCATGTTTGTAATTATTTTAGGTATCATCATTTTAGTGGTAGGCTTTGCCATTAATACTCCATCTTTATCGACTGCACGTTTTTCTCGTCCTGTAAAAGTGGTAGGTATTGTTATTATTGTAATCGGAGTTCTTGGTTCAGGAGTTAAACAAATTGATGCAGGCGAAGTTGGCGTACAATCATTATTCGGAAATGTAAATCCTAATACTTTATCAAGTGGGCTAAACTTTGTAAATCCTTTAGCAGAAGTTCAGACATTTGACATTAAGACACAAAACTACACGATGTCGGCAATACATGATGAAGGAAGTAAAGATGGAGATGATGCAATCAGGGTTTTAACAGCAGATGGATTAGAAGTAGTTATCGACCTAACGGTATTATACAGAGTAATTCCTGTAGATGCTCCTAAAATTTTAAAAGAAATTGGCTTAGACTATAACGACAAAGTTGTTCGACCAATCACAAGAACAAAAATCAGGGATAATGCCGTTTATTATGATGCTGTAGCACTTTATTCTACCAAAAGAGATGAGTTCCAAACAAGAATTTTCAAATCTATCGAAAAAGATTTATCAAAAAGAGGTTTGTTACTTGAACAATTATTAATCCGAAATATCAATCTACCAACTTCAGTAAAACAAACGATTGAATCTAAAATTAATGCAGAACAGGAAGCTCAAAAAATGCAATTTGTACTTCAGAAAGAAAAACAAGAAGCTGAACGTAAACGAGTTGAAGCCCAAGGTATAGCTGATTATCAGAAAATACTTTCTACAGGTTTAAGTGATAAACAATTGCAATACGAAATGATAAAAGCACAAAAAGAATTAGCACTTTCACCCAATGCTAAAGTTATTATCCTTGGTGGAAAAGGAAATACGCCAATTATTCTAGGGGATAAATAAAACAAAAAGCCTGTTTCCGATGTGGAAACAGGCTTTTATTTGAAGAGATTTGGAAAAATAGTTTGATAATTCAAACAACTATTTTCTATCAAATCTTATTTTCCTTGACCATTCGCCAATAATTGGAAGAATTGATCCAATTTAGGAGTTACGATAATTTCAGTTCTACGATTTAATTTACGTCCAGCAGAATTTTCGTTTGAATCTTTAGGAGCAAATTCTGAACGTCCACCAGCAGTCATACGCTCTGGAGCTACGCTAAATTTAGTTTGCAATAAACGAACAACTGAAGTAGCACGTTTAGTACTTAAATCCCAGTTATCTTTCAAACAGTCAGTAGCAATAGGTACACTATCAGTATGACCTTCAACTAAAATATCTAACTCTTTGTGATCATTCACAACTTTAGCAACTTTTTCTAAAACTGTTTCAGCTTTTGAATTGATAACTGCGCTACCCGATTGGAAAAGCATTTTATCAGAAATTGAGATATATACAACTCCTTTTTTCACTTCTACGGTTACATCGTCATCATTTACATCAGCTAACGAACGTTTCAACGTCATTACTAAAGCTAAATTCAAAGAATCTTTACGTTGAACAGAAGAGTTCAAATCTTTGATGTATTTGCTTTGGTCGTTCAAAGTTTCCAAAGATTTTTTGATACTTTCAGCACCAGCTTTGCTTACGATAGAAAGATCTGACATTCTGTCTAACAAATTAGTGTTAGTTTTTTTCAAATAGTCAATTTGGTCTTCTAAGCTTTTCAACTGTTTAATCTTAGCTTGCAAATCTCCATCTTTCGATTTCAAATCAGCTTCTAAACTTGCTCTTGTTTTATCACAGTCGTTTAAGTCCGCTTTAGCTTTTGCAAGAGAACTTTCAGTGCTTGCTTTGAAGTTAGCATATTCCGCTTGAGCAGCTGTTAGTTTTTTCTTACTCACGCACGAAGACATGATTACTATTGATGAGGCAAACAAAATTAATTTTTTCATACTTTTTTAGTTTTAATGCTAATTGCTCTATTAAAATTTGAAACGAAAATACTATAAAAAAATTACATAATTGTCATGATTTGTCTTTAGTACAAGTATAAAAAAGGTCAAATCATGTCAAATTTCATGAATTAGCACGTGTATCTCAAAATAAGTCAAAACAAGATTTGATAAGTTCAAAATATTTTTTCTTTAAATCTATTCTGAACATCTCTCGCTACATAATCAATTTCAAACACTCAAGAATTTATGCTAATCACGATAAAAACACAATTATTTTTTAGCATAATCCCTCTACAATATTAAGAAGTAACATCAATATTTGCCATTTTATCAAAACTGATAATTTATTTGGCACATAAAACAAAAGCGGTTGTTTCAGATTTGAAACAACCGCTTTTTATGAAAACTATCAGAAAATTAAGCTACTGTAGAGCTCATTACTTCTGTTTGTTTACGAATTGATTCTAAGTGAACCAATTTGAACAATTCTTCAACGAATTCAGGATACAAGCCTAAACCACTTGCTTGTTTAGCACGGTCAGCATGTACTTGTTTCCAACGGTCTAATTGTAATACAGCAACGTTGTTATCACGTTTGTATTCGCCTAACTTCTCTACGATAGCCATACGAGCTGCTAATACTTCCATTAATTCACGGTCGATATTATCAATTTTAGCACGCATTGCAGCTAATTCGTCAGTAAATTCAGCACCATAATTTGCTTGACGTACTTCTAACTCACGTAACATTGTTCCTAAAGCTTCAGGAGTCAATTGTTGTGAAGCATCAGACCAAGCAGCATCTGGATCACGGTGAGTTTCGATAATCATCCCGTCGTAATTCAAATCAAGAATTCTTTGAGACAATTCCATCAACAACGAACGCTTTCCAGCCATGTGAGATGGGTCACCGATGATAGGTAATTGAGGAAACAAACGTTTCATCTCAACAGCCATTTGCCACATTGGTGAGTTACGATACTTTACTTCTTGTGCATTAGAAAAACCACGGTGAATAGCACCTAATTTTTTAATGCCAGATCCTTGTAAACGTTCAAAAGCACCAACCCAAAGGGCTAAGTCTGGATTTACAGGGTTTTTAACTAATACAGGAATATCAACACCTTTAAGAGCATCGGCTAAGTCTTGTACATTAAAAGGGTTTACTGTAGTTCTAGCACCAATCCATAATACATCTACTCCGTATTTAAGAGCAAGTTCGATGTGTTCAGGAGTTGCTACTTCGATAGCTAATGGTAATCCAGTTTGTTTTTTTGCTTCAACAAGCCATTTTAAAGCTGGTTCTCCCATTCCTTCAAAACTTCCTGGACGTGTGCGTGGTTTCCACACACCTGCACGCATGATATGGGCATATCCTTCTGCTTTAATTCTATTAGCAGTCTCCAACACTTGTTCTTCCGTCTCGGCTGAACATGGACCTGCGATAATCAAGGGTTTGCCGTCAGTTTTTATCCATTCCTGCATCGGCACTACATCTAAATTTGCGTTCATTTGGCAAACAGTATTAAGTAAAATCAACTGCTATTATCTATACTCTATCAATTTCTATGCTCTAAGATTCTTAAATCTTCAAAAAAATTAATTTTTTTTCAAACAACAGTTAACAAATTTTCAAAACATTATTTTGTAACAAACAGTATCAACCTTCATAATATTTCATTTAATATTGTAAAAGCTTTATTAAAAGCTGATTAAGTTCCCCCTCTAAAATTTGAGTAAATCCTAAACTAAAAAATTTAATCCGATAAAATTTGTTTTTGTATTATTCTAATATGCTATATTTGCACGTTTTAGTAAAACAACTGACGACGCTCTAAATCATATTAAACTGATTATCAATCAATAAATTATCATTCAGTTTTAATTTATATACGATTATTCGTCTGTAACATGACCAAAATGCCAGCCACATCAACCCTTAAGGAGTCCACAAAAGTTAGTTTTGAAGATACTTCAATCGCTTTTTCTTCAAAATCTAATTTACAATTGAAGAAGATTTATTTAATCTTCGCAAGTATGAACCAGAATTGGCTCGTAAAGTTAGGGACTTTTTTTATCAAACTCTTTATTTTTCTTCATTTTCCCATAAAAAAACTCATAAAAGTTACTGTGTTTGAACAGTTTTGTGGTGGGGAAACTTTGCATGAATGCAATAAGACAATAGAAAATTTGGACAAATCTCATATTGGCACAATATTAGACTATTCTGTAGAGGGCGAAGACAATGAAAAAAGTTTTGACAAAACTACCCAAGAAGTATTGCTAACCATTGAAAAAGCCAACGAGAACATTTCTATCCCTTTCGCAGTATTTAAGGTAACAGGTATTGCAAGTATGGATTTACTTGAAAAAATCCAGAATGAGGAAGAATTAGACAATGATGACAAAGCCGCTTTCGAAAGAGTAAGAGAAAGAATGAACATCCTTTGCGGAAGAGCTCATGCTTTGAAAGTAAGAATATTTGTTGATGCAGAAGAATCTTGGATTCAAGATACTATCGACACCCTTACTTATGGCATGATGGAAAAATACAACCAAGAGGTTTGTATTGTTTATAATACTTTCCAGATGTATCGTAAAGATATGTTACAAAATTTGAAAGATGCTACGCAGCATGCTCGTGAAAGTAATTTCCTTTTAGGTGTAAAATTGGTAAGAGGTGCTTACATGGAAAAAGAACGCCAGCGCTCACACGAAGAAAATTATTGTGAACCTGTTCATGAAACAAAAGCAGCAACCGATCACGACTATAATTTAGGCGTTGATTTTTGTGTAGAAAACAGAAATATTATTTCGCTTTGTGTAGGTACTCATAACGAATTTAGTTGTAAACATTTGGTTGATTTAATGCAAAAAAATCAAATAGCTCCAGCCGACAAACACTTCTACTTCGCTCAACTTTTGGGGATGTCGGATAATATTTCTTACAACCTTTCAAAAGCTGGCTATAATGTAGCAAAATATGTTCCTTATGGCCCAGTAGAAGCTGTAATGCCTTATTTGTTCCGCCGTGCAGATGAAAATACTTCTGTTTCTGGACAAGCAAGTAGAGAATTTACTTTAATCAAACGTGAAATTGTGAGAAGAAAAAGACTAGCTTTTCACAAAAAATAATATTATTTGACGCTATTATACTTTTAGATTAAATATTTCGTCACAAAGACAGTTAACATAAGTGTTTCTGACTTTGTGACTTTTATTTTGTAACTTGCGAAGATTATCATTTTCATTAAAATCCAACAATCTATATCAGTTTTTCCAACCAATCGCTCAAATTCAATATGTTTCGTTCCCCATATAAATACTTTTGGCTTACCTTTTTGCTTATTGTTATTGATCAAATTATTAAAGTAGCTGTTCATAAATATTTGCAATATGAAGGTAATGAAGTACCAATCATTGGTAATTTATTCAAGTTGCATTATGTATTAAACAAAGGAATGGCATTTGGGATGACCCTCGAATTTATTCCTAAACCCTACGGCAAAATAGTTTTAAGTTTGTTTAGAATAGTGGCGATGTTTGGAATTGGCGCTTACTTGGTATCATTGGCACGCAAAAAAGCTCATGTAGGTTTGTTGTGGAGTATTGCCGCCATTTTAGGTGGAGCCATTGGTAATGTGGTTGACAGTACTTTTTATGGAATCATTTTCCATAATGCCCCTTTAGACTCTCCTACTCCTTGGTTTCATGGGCAAGTAATTGATATGTTCTTTTTTGATATTTATCAAGGTTGGTTGCCTGATTGGTTACCTATTTGGGGTGGAACTTGGTATTCAACACCAATTTTTAATTTTGCTGATGCCTCGATTTTTTGTGGTGTTGTAACAATTTTGATTTTCCAGAATAAATTCTTTGAAGAACCAAAAGCCAAAAACGAAATTACGGAATCTGAAAATGACGCTAATAATGACAATGAAGTAAGTACAATTGAAAATACTGAAAATATTGATACCGATTTACAGGAAGAAACAACAGAAGAATCAGAAAGTAAACCTCAAGAATAACAAATAAAATTTTGTTTGAGTATAAAATGAAATCAGAAATTATATTATCAATACTTTGGATAGTTTATGGTGTTTTCCATAGTTTAACTGCCACTGAAAGTTTTAAAAATCTTCTCAAATCAGTTTTGGGAAGATTTTCTATTTATTATCGACTAATTTATAACACTTTAGCAGTTGTATTAATATTGCCAATTATTAAATTCCAACTTGATTCTCCAACAGATTTATTGTTAGAACAATCAATCATGAATCAAATTTTAGGGGGATTAATGATGGGTTCAGGAATATTTCTTGGCTTTTCTGCTTTAAAACAATATGATTTATCTGAGTTTTTAGGAACGGATGCCCTAAAAGATTCGACCAAAAAGAAACAGGAATTATTAATTAAAGATGAATTATCATCCATCGTGCGCCATCCACTTTATTTGGGAATATTGATTTTTTTGTGGGGAGCTTTCGGCTTTTTCGGAACATCCTTGCACTTAGTTACAGCAATCAGCTTAACTTTTTATATCAGGATTGGCATTCATTTTGAAGAAAAAAGATTAGTGAAGGAATTTGGGAAACAATATGAAAAATATCAAAAGGAAGTACCAATGTTAATTCCTAAAATAAGTGATGGAAAATAAACCCATCACTTAATGATTGGTAAGATTTCTGAAAACTTCTTCCATTGTTTTTCCAGAAGTTTTCAAGGCTGAAAGCGAGCTATCGTTTACGATTTTTCCGTGATTAATGATTACTACTCTATCACAAATAGCTTCTACTTCCTGCATGATATGCGTTGAAAAAACAACCGTTTTTTCTTTTCCTACATTTCTAATAACGCCTCTAATTTCAGCTAATTGATTGGGGTCAAGTCCAGTAGTAGGTTCATCTAAAATCAGTACTTTAGGGTCATGAATAAGCGCTTGTGCCAAACCAACACGTTGGCGATAACCTTTTGACAATTGACCTATTTTCTTTTTTTGTTCAAGCGTAAGTCCAACCAATTCAATTACTTCAGCAATTCTATTTTGCAGTTTTTGCCCTTTTATCTGGTAAAGTCCACCCACAAATTCCAGAAATTCCTTTACATACATTTCTAAATATAAAGGATTGTGTTCTGGCAGATAGCCGATATTTTTTCGTACTTCCATCGCATCTTGCTGTACATCGTAGCCACATACTTCTACTTTTCCTGAAGTAGCAGCAAGATAACAAGTAGCGATTTTCATCGTTGTGGATTTTCCAGCACCATTTGGGCCTAAAAAGCCAACGATTTCGCCCTGATTTACTTCAAAAGAAATATCATTTACAGCACTTTGTGTACCATAAATCTTCACTAAATTCTGAATTTTTAAAGACATAAATTGAAAGGTAAGAATATGATTAAATTCAGGAATGAATTAAAGCTCTATTCCTGAATCATTTGTTTGCAACAATTATTGTCCAAACATACTTCCTAAATCCATTCCCGGAATATTAGGCATCAAACCTTGAGTAGCTTTTTGAAGATGATCTTTTATTTTATCTTCAATATTTTCCATTGCATTATTGGTAGCAGCCACAATTAGATCCTGTAAAACTTCACGATCAGACGGTTTAAGTAAGTCTTCGTCAATTTCAATTTTCAAGATTTGTTTTTTACCATTTACCGTAGCAATTACCATCCCTGCTCCTGCTTCGCCAGTCTCAACGATTGAAACTAATGATTCTTGAGCCTCTTTCATTTTTGCTTGAAGGTCTTTCACTTTCCCAAGCATTCCCATCATATCAAACATAATCTTCGTATTTTTTGGTAATAAATTTTCTTTGCAAGTTACAACACTATTCATTTAACACAAAAAAGAAAACTCATGTTGCCCATGAGTTTTCTTTTTGAAAAATTTATTTTCTAGTAAGTCAAAAATAATGTTCCTTCCTTAGTAATCATCTGTCCTGTATAATCTTCTACTTGCAATTTGTAAACATACATTCCTTGCAAAGCTTTTTCACCATTTTGTAAAGTACCATTCCAACCCAATTGTGTATTATTAGGATAATCGTCGGTTTCATCATAAAAAACAGGATTTCCCCAACGATCATAAATATTCATTTTTAATTTTTTGATGAATCTTCCGTAAACAATGAATGAATCATTCACACCATCATTATTTGGCGAAAAAGCATCTGGACTCAGTAAAAGTGATGGTCGATAAATTCTTACAATGTTAGAATGAGTATTTTGGCTAATACTTCCCGTAGTGGGTTTAGCTTCAATCTGAAGATATATTTCTTGTCCTTCGCTATCCGACAAACCTTGTGTGTTAAAAGCATAAGTATTTTTCAGGTTATCAGCCAAGGGTTTTATTACTTGTAAGGTAATTGGGTCAATTTTATTAATCCGATAAAAATCAGTTGCTATCGAAAATGATGATTCTGGCGTCCAGTTAATGACTGAAACAGATGATGATAAGAAAATACTACAAACTTTTTCAGATGGCTCAGATTCCCTGTCACACAAATCCTTCCAAGTCATATAATAACAGTAAGATTGTTTATTAATATCGGCATTTACATCATTTATTGCATTAATTGTAGGTGCTGTGGATTGCAATAATTGATAAGAACCATTAGGAGTATTAGCCCGATAAAACTGATATGAAAGCATTTCTGTCGGCGTTGGTTCACCTGTACCAGATTCAAAAAATCCCTTGACGTTGATTAAATTATTTATTGCTTGAACATCAGCGAAAACGTTGGCAATTTTAGCAAGCGGTTTAGTTGAAGTAGCTTTAATTTTCAAGAGTTGAGAAGTTGATTTTTGTCCATAATTAGTAATGACTCTGTAGATATAATCTTTCCCACAAACAACATCATCGTCGGTAAGCGTAAGCGTTGAAATATTATTAATTGCTGGAAAAAATTTATCAATTGTTACTCCGTCAGTCAATAATCTTTCAACACGGTAGTCGTTATAGACTCCTCCAGTGACATTTGTTAAAGCTCTTAACCAAGAAACCTGAACGGCATTGTTGACCATCGCTAAATTTGCTGGTGTAGTACAAACCTCTTCACTGCTTAAATTAGCAAGGTTAACATTTGTTGTTATAGGACAATTGGCGTCAACCGCCTCAGTTCTAAAGCAGTATTGTCTGTTAGCATTTGGTACAATTACTTTAACTTTATCAAATGTAGTCGTTGAAGTAGAAGTATAATTTGATACAGGATTTGAATAGTCATAGTTAGGAGCTGACAGTGCGTCTCTCATAAATACTTTCCGCTGAATATTATTTTGGGCAAAAACAGCCATTTCAAATTCACTTGGAGTAGCAGTACCAGTAATTGAAGAAATTAAAGGACGTGCTATCGTATTTCCAGTCATTGAAATAGACGGAGAAGTATAGATTGGAGCTGGGCAAGTTCCTGTTTTAGATTGTCCTACAATAGTAATTATTCTGTCAAAATTACCAGGAATAGGTCCACTAGATACAGTTTGTGGATATGATATAGGCTTTACATTAAAAGTAGGGTTAAATAAACTTCCAACAGCAGAAAATGTCACATCATATTCTTCGTAATTATTGTTTGGGTCAGCCTCCAATTTCAACCTAATTAAATTGCCAGCACAAACACTATAAGTAGCAACTGGAGTACTTGGCTTAATAATTTCAATGACTTGGCAAGCATGATGATAATCATTTGTCGTTCCATTTCCTGAATTATCTCCTTGTGTAATTACATAAACACCTGGCCCTGTGTACCAAGACGATGAAGTGCTTATTGTAATTGAAGCATCTCCACCGATTGTATTATAACTAGCACTAGCAGTACTTGGCGTTGAAGGTGGAACAGACAAGGAATTATATTGAGCCACTGGCATCAACCAATAACTAACACCATTTGTACTGGTAGCAGTAATTGTATTTTTTAAAGTTACAGTCTCTCCTTCACAAATTTTAACTGGAATATTATTAGAAGCAGTACTATTACCATCACCATCACCTAGCACTTGTACTTTAGCTCCATTGATACTGAATTCTCCAGGTAGTGTTCCGGGTGGTTCAGCTTTATTTTTACATTGAGCATAAACATTGGCAGACATCAGTATCATTACAAGCTGAATCATCAATATTTTTGCAATTTTATTAAAAATCATATTCATTTATACAAAGTAAATTTCTTCAATACTATACGCAAAAATTGTGCTATAAACTTTTTAAGATATTGGAATTAGGAATATTTTCTAGTTTGTTCTGGCAAATTACGACAGAAAACCTACTAGAACAGTTAATAACAGATAGAAAGATGGTGAATTAAGCCATTGAAAATTGGCTTGACAAACAAATTTATTGCATAATTTTTACCATCTGTAGCTTTAATCTTTAACGCAACGGAACAAAAAATCGTACCTTTGAGGTTATAAAAATACAAGTGAATTGTAATAACAAAGCAACCTCTGAGCCTAGATTCAAGATTTTACCAAGAAAACAATGTCAAAGATAAAATTAGATAGTATCGAAGAGGCGATTGAAGCAATTCGCCAAGGACAAATTATCATCGTTGCCGACGATGAAGACCGTGAAAACGAAGGAGACATGATTTGTGCTTCTGAAGCAATGACTCCAGAATTAGCCAATTTTATGATTCGTGAAGGACGTGGTTTGATGTGTGTTACACTCACTGAAGACCGCTGCAAAGAATTGGATTTAACCATGATGGTTGGTTCAAATACGGCTACGCACGAAACACCTTTTACCGTCTCTGTAGATTTATTGGGAAATGGCTGTACAACAGGTATTTCAGCACATGACCGCTCTAAAACGATTCAGGCTTTAGTAGATGAAAAGACTAAGCCAGAAGATTTAGGAAGACCCGGACATATCTTCCCGCTGAAAGCAAGAACAGAAGGAGTACTTCGCAGAACTGGACATACCGAAGCGGCAATGGATTTTGCTAAATTGGCAGGTTTCAAGCCTTCTGGTGTATTGATTGAAGTATTGAACGAAGATGGAACGATGGCACGTTTACCAGATTTAAGAGCAATTGCTGATAAATTTGATTTGAAATTAGTAACAATAAAAGATTTAGTAGAGTATCGATTAAAGCATGAAAGTTTAATCAAACGTGAAATTGGTGTTGATTTACCAACAGAGTTTGGTCATTTTGATTTAATTGCTTTCAAGCAAATCAATACTGGTGAAACGCATTTAGCTTTAGTAAAAGGTACTTGGGAAAAAGATGAACCTGTTTTAGTACGTGTTCATAGTTCATGTATTACGGGTGATATTTTTGGTTCTTGTCGTTGTGACTGTGGTGAGCAATTGCATCGTGCCATGGAAATCGTTGAAGAAGAAGGTAAAGGCGTAATTTTATACATGTTTCAAGAAGGAAGAGGCATTGGTTTAATCAACAAACTAAAAGCCTATAAATTGCAAGAAATGGGTCGTGATACAGTGGAAGCGAATCTTGAATTAGGTTTCAAAATGGATCAAAGAGATTATGGAGTAGGTGCTTCTATTTTAAGGGATTTAGGTTTAAGCAAAATCCGATTGATTTCAAATAATCCAAAGAAAAGAGCAGCATTATTGGGTTATGGTTTAGAAATTGTAGAAACAGTACCTATTGAAATTGACTCGAATCCTCATAATGAGAATTATCTCAAAACCAAAAGAGATAAAATGGGTCATACTATTATGAGACATAAATAAAAATTAGGGCTTAGTTTTCAACAAACTAAGCCCTAATTTTTTACTATTCTAAATATTAATGCACTAATCCAGCTTCTGCATTTTCTCCAATTTCAACAGTCTCGGTAATTGTTCTTTTTCCTAATAAATAAACTAGGTTAGCAATTAATGCCGAACCTGCCATTGCGGCAACCATTGGTAAAGTTGATGGTTCATCAAACATACTGATTACAACCGAAATCAAAGAACCCATTCCCATTTGAATTGCTCCCATCAAGGCTGATGCTGTTCCTGCATTTTTTGAAAAAGGTGCTAAAGAAAGTGCCGCCATGTTTGGATTGGCAAAACCAATACAAGAAAGAAAGAGGAAAAGTAAGAAAAGCGTAATGCCAAGATTGAGCCAGTCATTATAAGAAGCAACTAAGAAGATAAAACCGACCAATACTTGTGTTCTGAGTGCTACTTGAATAATTTGTTCACTCTTAAATCTACGAAGTACAATATTATTTAACTGACTTGCACCAATGAATCCAATTGATAAAAAGGCAAATATCCATCCGTAAACCTGTTCGCTTACTTTAAAAACATTCATAAAAATCATTGGCGAACCCGAAACGTAAGCAAATAAACCCGCAAAAGAAATTGCCCCAGTTAACGCATAAGTATAAAATTGTGGTTCAATAATTACAGAAATAAAATCACGAATGATAGGCTCTGGCTTTAAAGAGTGTGATGGATCAGGTTTATAGCTGTTGGGAAGCCAAAGTATTACTGATAATAGCAATAAAATACCGATTACAGTTAAGATAATAAAAACTGCTTGCCAACCAAAAGTAGCTGTAACAATTCCACCAACTGTTGGGGCAATCATTGGAGAAACGCCCAAAACTAACATCAATAATGAAAATACTTTAGCACTGTCTTGTACAGGAAAAAGGTCACGTACCATAGCGACTGAGGCAACCGTAGCGGCACAAGCACCGATGGCTTCGATGAATCTGAGTACAATTAAGCTATCAATATCTTTCACCCAAATACAAGCAATTGAGGCTAATATATACAAGGAAAGACCGAAGTATAAAGGTTTCTTTCTACCAAAATGGTCTAATAACGGGCCATAAAGTAATTGTCCTGCTGAAATTCCAATAAAAAAACCAGATAATGTAAGCGATACTTTGGCAGCACTTGTATTCAAATCTTGGGCAATGGCTGGAAAACCAGGCAAATACATATCAATTGAAAAAGGTGCTAATGCCGTTAAGCTACCAAGTATTAGAATAAGAGAATAGTAAGTTTTTTTTGACATCTTAAATAAATTGGAATAATAAAATCGCTGTTTTTCAAGCTAATAGTTAATCGTCTAACAGCCAATTAAGTTCCAAAATTACAAAGAAGATTTGGTTTACTTTACCATTCAATCACTTAATGTATTATTTTGATACAAAAGGATTTTTAGTATTCATGATAATCAAAAAAGAGGCTGTCTCAAATATATTATTGGACAGCCTCTTTTTTGATTATCATTTACACAAAATTACTCTTTTTTCTTAGTCCAATAATAATAAAAAGGTAAGCCTGTTGCCATCAAGCCTAAACCACTAAGTGCTTCGACTGGTTTTTCAATTAAAGTATTCACAATTAAAATAACACAAAAAAGTACAAAAATAGCTGGAACAATAGGATAACCAATTACTCTGTAAGGGCGATGTGCTTCTGGCATTTTTTTACGTAAAACAAACACGCCAAAAGCTGTTGCTCCATAAAATATAAAGGCAGCAAAAATCAGCATATCCGTCAGTTGGTCGAATGTTCCAGACAACACCAAGAGGGAAGTCCAAATTGCTTGAATAAACAAAGCTCTGGATGGTGTATTATAATCTGGATGAATATAATCTACACTTTTGAAAAACATTTTATCATTCGCCATCGCATAAAAAAGCCTTGACGCTAATAAAATAGTAGTACTTGCACAGTTGAAAGTAGCCACTAAAATCAATCCTGAAATCAGAATTCCACCCCAAGAGCCTAAAAAGTGACTCACCACAGCCACAGCAGCAATTCCATTTTTTGATTCATAAATTTGAATAAAATCATCAATTGGTAAAATGTACAGATACACAAAATTCATCGACATGTACAAAGCCATGATGATTAATGTGCCTATGATTAAAGCTAAAGGTAAATTTCTTTGTGGATTTTTCATTTCTCCACCAATAAAACCAACACTTGCCCAACCTTCGTAACCCCAAAAAGCACTCAAACAAGCTAAAGCCAAAGCTTTAAAGAGCGTCGCTCCCGACATTTCATCTGCATTGTAACGAACGCTATTCATCGTAATATTTTCTAAACTTCCGTAGTTTGACAGCAAAGCTAAAATAACAATCAACAGCATTACGGTAATCATCAAAGCCGTTAATACTCTGCTGAGGTTTTCGCCTAATTTCAATCCTTTGTAATTGAAATAGGTTAAAAATATAATTAAAGCGATGGCTACTAATTTTACGCTGAGGTTATCGAAAGGATGTAATCCTATAAAATTTATTTCAGCCAATGAAGAAGCTGTAGTCGGAAATGGGAAAACACTGTTTAAAGATTGTGAAAACACATAAGCAATCGAAGCAATGGATGCGGTACGAATCACAGCGAAGTTGGTCCATCCAAATAGAAAAGCAAAAAAACGGTTGTAGATTTTTCGAAAATAAACAAATTCTCCTCCTGAATCTGCTAACATACTGGCTACTTCTGCATTGGAAAGTGTGCCAGCTAAACTAATCAAGCCTGCCACGAGCCATGCAATTAATACTAAGGAAGGAGATTCTAATGCGGCTGACATCGGAGCTACTTTCTTGAATACTCCTGTACCAATAACAGAACTGATGATGAGTACTACGGCTGAGGTAAGTCCAATAGAGCGAACTAATTTTCCTTGATTAGGAGGAGTTGACTTCATTTGATGTGGTTTTAAAGGATTGACAATTCTATACAAATTAGTCAATGATTGCAAGAATTACAAAAAAGCAGGCACTAGTCATTAAAAGATGCTGATAATGTACACAAAAAGTAATGAATCACAAGGTTTGTTTGTCTGGTGAATCAGGACAGGAAAACCTCCCCTTTCATTATTCAATGAATCGAAAAGATTATGGGTATCTTCGCACAAGAATCAATATGTTGAACCATTTGCTATGAACAAACTTTTACTTTTATTATCCATAATCCTTATTTCTATTTCATCTTTTTCTCAAAAGATTAACGAATCCTTTCAGTTCAATATCAAAAAAACAGATACAAAAATCAAAATTGACGGTATTCTTGATGATGAAGCTTGGAGTAAAACAGATATTGCCAAAGACTTTTGGATGATGACACCAATGGATACTTCACAAAGTTTAGCACCCACTGAAGTACGCCTTACTTATGATGACAATTTTCTGTATATCAGTGCCGTTTGTCACGAAAAAATTAAAAATAAAGGTTTTGTCGTTGAATCTTTAAAAAGAGATTTCAGCTTTGGGAATAATGATAACTTCTGGTTCATCCTTGAACCTTTCAATGATTTAACTAACGGTTTTGTATTTGGAGTAAATGCTGCGGGCGCACAATTTGACGGAATCATTTCTGAAGGAACTAATTTGAATGCCAATTGGGACAATAAATGGTTTTCAGAAACTAAGTACTTAGGCGACCGCTGGATTTTTGAAGCAGCGATTCCTTTTAAAACGCTTCGATACAAAGCTGGAGTAACCAAATGGGGAATGAATTTCAGTAGATTAGATTTAAAATCTGGCGAGAAATCTACTTGGGCTAGAATTCCAAGACAATACTTCAGTATCACACTTGCTTATACTGGAACGATGAATTGGGAAACCCCTCCTCCTACTCCTAAAAGTAATATTTCAATCATTCCTTATGCTTTGGGTGGAACAAGTAAAAATTTTCAAGACGGTTCAGCGACAAGTATCAGAAAAGATGTTGGCTTAGATGCTAAAATCGCTGTTTCATCAGCCTTAAATTTAGATTTAACGGTCAATCCAGATTTTTCTCAAGTAGATGTCGATAAGCAAGTAACCAATTTAAGTCGATTTGAATTATTCTTTCCAGAACGAAGACAATTCTTTTTAGAAAATGCCGATCTCTTCAACAATTTTGGTTTGAGCAGTATTCGCCCTTTTTTTTCAAGAAGAATTGGTTTAGGAGTACCCATTAATTATGGAGCAAGATTGAGCGGAAAAATCAATAATAACCTCAGAATCGGTGCGATGAATATCCAAACTGGAACAAGTGATTTGGATAATCGTCCCAGTCAAAACTTTTCGGCTTTAGTACTTCAACAAAAAGTATTTAGTCGCTCAAACATCAGCATGATGCTTTTAAATAAGCAATCGCTTAATTATGACGAAGTTATCAATAAAGGCTTTAATCAGTACAACCGAAACTTTGGTTTTGAATACAATTTAGCTTCGGCAAGTAATTTGTGGACTGGTAAAGCCATGTACTTAAAATCATACAGCCCAAATACAAAAGGGGATGATTTTGTGAGTGCATTTAATGTATATCATAACGGATTGAATTTTTCTGGAAGTATTCAATATGAATATGTTGGAAGCAATTATAATCCTGAAATTGGCTATGTTCCTCGTGTTGGGTATCATAAAATTGCTATGCCATTACAGTATAATTTTTACCCGAAACAGAAGGGAAGTATCGTTCAATATCATGCTCCCGCTTTCACTTCCAATACTTATTGGAATACTGAAAAAGTACTGACAGACTTTCAACGTCAATATTATTACTTAGTTTCCATGAAAGATAGAAGTAGTTTAACTGCTTATTATGAAACAAATTATATCAAACTACCACGTCCTTTCGACCCAACCAATAAAGGAAGTGATGATAAATTAGCCATCGGTAGCGAACATCATTTTAGTTCTTTTAATCTTAATTATTTATCTACACCAAGAAAAAGATATACTTTTGGTTTTACAGGAAGTTATGGAAGTTACTTTGGCGATGGAAAATTACTCAGTATTTCAAGTGATTTTGGTTATCGTTTCCAACCTTATGTCAGTTTATCTGCCAATATTAATTATGTTGATATTAGTGATATAAAAATTCCTGTGAAAGACCAAGCTGATAAAATTGTGAAAACAAATTTCTGGCTGGTTAGTCCAAAAATTGATATTACTTTTACCAACAAATTATTCTGGACAACTTTTATACAGTATAACGAACAGGTACAAAACGTAAACATTAATAGTCGTGTACAATGGCGTTACAAACCTGCCTCAGATATATTTTTGGTTTATACCGACAATTATATTCCAGGAAGTTTGAACATTAAAAACAGAGCAATTGTATTGAAATTTACTTATTGGTGGCATTTGTAAAAAAGCTATCGGCTTTCGGTCGTCGGCTTTCAGATAAATGATTATTGAAAGCTAATTTTACTCGCAGTTTTTTCGCTGATTGATACGCAGACTAACACAATTTTTTAATCCAAATATGAAGTCAGAAAGCTGAAAGCCGACGACCGATATCCTCTTAAAAATGAAACCCAAAATTACCATAGAATACTGTCCAAAATGTAATTGGTTGATGCGTTCAGCTTGGATGGCACAGGAATTACTGACAACTTTTGTTGAAGAATTAGGAGAAGTAAGTTTACGCCCAAGCGAAGTATCTGGGCGTTTTCAAGTTTTCTTAGAAAATGAAGTAATTTTCGATAGAAAAAGAGAAGGACATTTTCCTGAAGCCAAGGAACTCAAACAAATTGTTCGAGACCTTGTTTGTCCAGAAAAAAGTTTGGGGCATTCTGATAAAAAAGCTATTTAAAAAAATACATTGCAATAGCAAATGATAAAACCGATGCTGCAAAACCAAACATAAAAACTGTGTAAGAGACCCTCAGATATTTATATTTTATGCCTAATACTTTACCAAGATAATAAATATCTCGAGTCATGCTGGCATACAAAAAATCTGAATCATTCATCATTTCACGCATTCCCCATTCATAATCTTTCAATTCCATTTGGTGAAAATTACCAAAGAAAAGTAAATTGGCACTTTTCCCTTCAATATCTTCCCTAGAAAATTTTCCAGAAGTAACATTAGGACGAACAGCCAAAATGGCAAAAATCGTTGCTACAAGGCAAACAATAGTTAATAAGGCGGTTGGCAAAATTAAATTGGGCCATTCTTCTAACTTTCTAGCCAAAACACTGAGTACCAAAGAAATAATAATTGAATTCACCGAAATCATAATATTTGCCTTGTTATCTGCCATGGCTGATAATTGAAAATGGTTTGAGGAAGTCGTTCTGAACATCGTCTCTATTCCACGTTCTGGCTTTTTTATTTTTTCTATTTCTTTTCTGACTTTCTTGTCAAACTTACTTTCGTGAGTCTCTGAAATAGTTGGAATGGGAATTTCAAAATTACTTTCTCCCTGAAATTCAGCCAATTTCAATATACCTTTTTTCAAATTTTCTTGTTTGGAAACTTCAAAATGTTCTCGGGCATATTCTGTAAAATAATGATGATTTTGAATTAATTCTACTGTCGATTCCCACCATTTTTTTTCGCCAATACTTTGTAAGATGGTGCAAAATTCTACTCTCAAAGCTTCCGAATAATTCATAAAATCAGGTGAAGCCAAATGTGATAAATCGGCATCACAAAGAATCATCTCTTTTTCATTCTTTGGATTTTGAGGCATTTTCGTTGCCTCAATGCAGCCCAAAACTTTGTTTATACGCTTTTCTGGAACTTCTAAGCCTTCCAAAAACGTTTTCGCCATAAGTTTACTTCTATCCTCATGTTTGATACATCCTTCTTGATAACCGATGTCATGTAACCAAGCAGCAATCAGAATCGTTTCCAACGCTTTATCTGAAAGGTCAGAAGCTTTACCAATTTCCTCCGAAACTTTTACCACATGTTGGGTATGTCCCAAATTATGATAAATCAATTCCGTAGGTAATTTCTTTAAAATTCCTTCAGCATATTCTTGTACCTTTATGAGCAATTCCGTTTGCATAATAACTTATAACATTAAATAAAAAGCGTAATGATCTCTTCCAAAACTTTAATTCTACTAACTTTCGTTCCATTGTCGTTCTTTTCTTGTGAAAGTAAAAACAAACACCAAGAAAAAGACATCAAACAAGAAGATGCTGAGGCATTTAAGCTTCAATATAATTTTGAAAATCCTATTGAAAAAATCACCTTACCGAGTAGTCTTCAAGAAATTTCTGGACTGTCATTTTATAAAAATAATCAATTGGCTTGCATTAATGACGAAGAAGGTAAAGTTTTTATTTTCGACTTTGTTAAAAAAGAAATTTTACAGACAATTCCCTTCGGCAAAAAAGGCGACTATGAAGGTGTAGAAGTAATTGGAAATGAAGTATTTATACTGAAAAGCAATGGCATAATTAAGAGCTTTAAAATTGGAGAAGCTTTTGAAAGAGAAATTGATTGTAGCGACCCAGACGTAATTGAATACGAAGGACTTGGATATGACCCCAAAACTGGAAATTTACTATTAGCTGCCAAGCAAAGAGTAAAAGATGTTGATAATAAAAAAATGATTTACGCTTACGATTTCAACAGAAAAGTATTGTTTAAATCTATTGCCATTCCAGAAGAAAAATTAGTAGGGAAAGATGGCAAAAAAATGTTCAGACCTTCAGGAATTGCTGTTCATCCAATTACTCAGCAAGTTTTTATTATTGCTTCACAAGGAAAGAAACTCTTGATTTTATCAAAAGACGGAGCTAAAGAAGCTTTAGTAGATTTGAGTCCATCACTTTACAAACAACCAGAAGGCATTTGTTTTACTCCTGATGGAAATCTATTTATTTCATCAGAAGGCGATGGTGGCGATGGCTATATTTTGAAATTTGATTATAAAAAATAGTAACAGTGAAACAGTTGAGACATTAAATCAAATGTTGGACAACTCATAATTTATAATTCACAATTCATAACTATTAACAAGTCCATTACTAAACCTCAATCTTTATCAACCAAAAAATATATGAAGACAGCTCTCAAACAGCACATCGTTACAGGCTTTAGTATATTGCTTACCATCTTGGGGAATGCAACATTGGGCTATAGTCAAACCACTCCCAATTACTCTATCTTTTTAATTGGCGACGCTGGCGAACCACCCAAAGCTGACACCAACCAAGTACTAACGCCATTAAAAAGACAAATGCAAAAAGCAGGAAAAAATTCTTCTGTTGTTTTTTTGGGCGATAATGTTTACCCAAAAGGTTTAAGTAATCTTGATGAACCCAATCGAAAAAATGATTCTACTCGTTTAGCTGACCAATTATCAATTTTAAAAGATTATGAAGGAAAACCATTTATCATTCCGGGAAATCACGATTGGCAACAAGGCGGAAAAAAAGGTTGGGAATATATTCAAAATCAAGAAAAATTTGTTTCTGATTTTTTGAAAAGAGAAGATGTGTTTTTTCCTAAAGGTGGCTGTCCAACCCCACACGAAGTAGCACTAAATGACCAAGTAACCGCTGTTATTTTAGATACCCAATGGTGGCTTCATCCTTGGAAAAAACCAGAAGCAGAATCTGACTGTGAAGTAAAATCATTAGAGGAAATGCTTGTGAGTGTGAATGATATTTTAGACAGAAATCGTCATAAAAAAGTAATTGTGATGGGGCATCATCCCATGTATTCGCACGGGTCTCATGGTGGATATTTCACTCTAGCAGATCATCTTTTACCTTTTCACGAATTAAATGTAAACATTCCTTTGCCAGTTCTTGGCTCAATTTACCCTTTATACAGAACCTTAATTGGTGATATTCAAGACATTCCGCATCCAAAATACAAGCAAATGCGTGATGGATTGGTCGGAATTTTTAAGCAATATAAAAATGTTATTTATGCCAATGGTCACGAACATAATTTGCAATTGATTCAAAGAGATTCTATCAATTATATTACTTCTGGGGCTGGTTCAAAAAATACGCCTGTGAAAATGGGCAAAGATTCAAAATTTGCGAGTTCACAAGTTGGTTTTGCTCGTTTAGATTTCTTCGATAACAAAACAGTACTTACTTTTTTAAGTGGCGATGGAGAAAATGGCAAAGAACTTTACTGCACTGAAATATTACTGAATACCAATGCTATTGACCCAAAAGATTTACAAACTGCCAAAATACAAACAGAAGGAATTGTTCCTAATCCACTTTATAAAGCGGGAAAACTAAAAAGTTTTTTACTTGGAAAAAACTATCGTGATATTTGGACGACAGCCATCAAACCCAAAACGATTGATTTTGAACAAGAACAAGGCGGTTTGAAAGTAATTCAAAGAGGCGGAGGTTATCAAACACTTTCTTTACGTTATCAAAATCCAAAAGGCGAACAATTCGTTACTCGTTCAGTAGAAAAATATCCTGAAAGAGCCGTTCCAGATGCTATTAGAAGTAAGTTTACAACTGATATTGTCTCTGATCAAATTTCTGCTTCACATCCATTTGCTGCGTTGGTGGCTTCGCATTTAGCAGAAGCGGCTGGAGTTTTACACACGAATCCTTCCTTAGTAATTATTCCAGAAAGTAATGTTTTAGGAAATTACAAACGCCTTTTCACCAATCAATTAGCACTGTTTGAAGAAAGACCAGAAGGTAGTTTTGGTGGTTCTAAAAAAATTCAGAGTACACAAAAAGTTGTTGAAAAACTCGCAGAAGATAATCATAACAATATTGATGAAAAAGAAGTAATCAGAGCCAGATTATTGGATATGTTGATTGGCGACTGGGACCGCCACGAAGACCAATGGCGTTGGGCTGGTTTTGAAAATAAAAACGACAAAGGACTTACTTATAGACCAATTCCACGTGACCGAGATCAAGCTTTTTTTGTCAATCAAGGGCTTTTACCAACCATTATTTCCAGAAAATGGATTTTGCCTAAAATTCAAGGGTTCGATTATAAAATCCGTGATGTAGCTGGTTTGGCATTCAATGCCCGATACTTCGACCGCTCGTTTTTGACACAATCTTCAGAAAAAGATTGGCTTTCAATGGCAACTGAATTACAACTGAAAATCAGCGATTCTGTCATTGATTCAGCCGTGAGCCATTTTCCAAATTTCCCAGAACATTCTGCCATTATTGCTAAAAAACTAAAACAACGTCGTAATGATTTAACTACTTATTCTAAAGAACTTTATGAATTTTTAAGTAAAGAAGTTGATATTTTAGGAAGTGATAAAGACGAGTTTTTCTTTGTCAATAGACTAGAAAATGGCGAAACCAAAGTAAGTGTTTACGACCAAAAGAAAAATGGAGAAATAGGAAGAGTACTTTATGAAAGAACTTTTGAACCCAAAATCACCAAAGAAATTAGAATTTGGGGATTAGACGGCGAAGACAATTTTCAAATTTTGGGAAAAGCCAACAGAGGCATCAAAGTACGTTTGATAGGTGGAAAAGGGAAAGATATTTTTAGCGATTCTTCAGAAGTGGCTGGTTTCGGTAAAAAGACGCTTATTTATGATAAAAAAGACAACACAAGTTTATATTTAGGAAGTGAAGCCAAAGATTTAACAAGTAAGAAAAAGACCGTAAATGATTACAATCGTGAAGCTTTTAAATATGACAGAATAGCACCACTTGCGTCTTTTGCCTTCAATGTCGATGATGGAATTTTTATCGGAACAGGTTTACAGTGGACTCGCCAAGGCTTTAGAAAAGACCCATTCGCTTCACAACACAGTATTTCTGGGAATTATGCTTTCGGGACAAATTCATATAATATTTTCTACAAAGGCGAATTTATGGATGTAATCGGAAAAACAGATTTTGAGCTAAAAGCTAATATTCAGCAAGGCGGTTTGGTTGATAACTTTTTTGGTTTGAGTAATGAATCTGAATACAAACAAGAAAAAGGCATTGATTATTACAGAATTCAGTATGAAAACGAAGAGATTACTGCACTTTTCAAAAGCCGATTTAATAAATTGACTTTGTATTATGGAGCTGTCAAAAACGAATGGCATATCAAAGAAAATCCAAAACGGTTTATTCATGAATTCACGAAGTTAGTTCCAAATGGTGATGAAATTTACCAAGACAAGTTTTTTATTGGTTTAAAAACTGGATTTGTTCTTGATAATAGAGATAACATCATTTTCCCAACAAGAGGTATTTTATGGAATTTTGATGCTACTTTACAAAGAGGTGCAAACGACGTTACTGAAAATAAATATGCAAATTTAAAAACGGATTTATCGTTTTATTATACGTTCAAATTACCAGCGGTTGTTAGTTTAGCGACACGTTTCGGTGGCGGGATGAACCTTGCAGATTATGAATTATATCAAGCCAATTCTTTAGGAGGTTTAAGTAATATCAGAGGTTACAGACGTACTCGTTTTTCAGGAAAATCGTCTTTTTATAATAATACAGAAATTCGTTTGAAAGTTATCAACATCAAATCATACTTATTTCCAGCTTACGCAGGCGTACTTGCATTCAATGATGTTGGTAGAGTATGGAATCCAAACGAAAATTCAGAGAAATGGCATCATGGCTATGGGGCGGGTGTTTGGGTTGCTCCGTTCAACATGGTTGTGATTACGGGCATGTACGGAATAACCGAAGAAAGTAATTTATTTTCAGTAAAAGCGGGATTATTTTTCTAAAAACAAAAGGAGGGAAATTCAAATCCCTCCTTTTTACTTATGCTAATTTCCATAAAAACATTTCATTTTCCATTCCCTTCAATTTTACCGAACCTACTTGAACGGTATCAATCGGAATCGCTGAAATCTCATCCATTACTTCTTGGCTAATCAATAATTGAGATTGATATTTCTTGTTCAATTGCTCAATTCTTGCAGCCTGAATCACCACGTTTCCAGTAATATTATACTGTTGACGAGTATCCGTCCCAATATTTCCCACTACAGCATCGCCTGTATGAACCCCAATTCCTAAACCAGTATTAGGAATCGTACCCATTTCATTCATTTTACTGATTTTCTCAATGATACTCAAACCTGCCTTCACGGCATTCTCAGAAGGATTTTCCAAAGGAATGGGCGCCCCAAAAGTAACCATACAACCATCCCCTAAAAATTGGTTTACAATTCCGTTATACTCATTAACGGTATTCGCCACAACTTCAAAAAAAACATTCTGATAATTCATTACTTCTTCGGCAGTATGCTTATCGGCATAAACAGTAAAATCACGAATATCTAAAAACATAATACTTACTTTTTGATGCTTGGCTTTTAAAATACCGTTTTGTTCTAACATTACTTGTACTACTTCAGGCGAAACTTGCTGACCGAACATTTCTACGATATGCTCTTGCGTTTCCATTCTTTCTATCGAAAGTTGAATACTCTTACGAATTTGCATGGCTACATAACCCGCAGATAATCCTCCAAAAATCAATGAAAACGTTTTGAGTAAATACGAAAACATCTGTTTCGTGTAAATATCGTGTTCAGAAACAATCGTCCCCGATTCTATCAAATGATTACTCAGAAAAAAGTATTCAATTCCAGCCAAAAGTCCAGTCCATAACGACACTGCAAAGCTTAACCGTAAAGTAGAAAGAATGATAAAAATAAAATAGATATACACTAACGGAGAAAGGACTATCAGAATTGGGTGATTATACTCCTGACTTGCAAAATACATCACCAAAGTAAGCAAAGTAATTTCTAATGAAGCATTTCCAAATTTGGCAACCAAAGGCATTTTGCTCATTACTTTCAAAAGATACTTCATTGAAATCCAAACCGTAAGCTCGTAGAAGGTCATGAATGCCAAGTACAAAAAAATAATTTGAGGAACGTTTTCATGCCCATTCAAATAGTTCAATTGATATACTGTTTTGGCAAACAAAGCATAAGAAAGAAAACTAATTGAAAAAAAAATCAATAAAACGCCCGCCCTTTGTCGTTCTCTACGAATATTTTCTTGCTCGAATTGCTTATCAAAATAGGTTAATACGGGGCTCTCTGAAAATAAAAATCTCTTCATCTACTAAATTATAATAATCGTTTAATAGAAATATAACAAATTTGCAGTAAAATAACTCCATTAAAATAAAACTTTATAAAATCTTTTGCGTTTGCTTAGATGGAGAACTCCTTTCAAAAATAACTTAAACTGATTTACAAAAATGAAAAAATTACTTTTATTAGCCTTTTTTACTGTTACTGCTTTTATCAGCAATGCTCAACATGAGGCAATGGCTGAAACCAAATCAAAACCTTCTCCTCCAGCTTCTACTTCTGCGACAATCGGAGAAACTACTTTAACAATTAATTATAGTCAGCCTGCCGTAAAAGGACGTAATGTTTGGGATGGGAACTTAGCACCTTTGGGTAAAGTATGGCGTACAGGAGCAAATGATGCTACCACTTTTGAAGTAAGTAAAGATGTAACAGTACAAGGACAAACATTGAAAGCTGGGAAATATGCTTTATTTACAATTCCTGGAGAAAAAGAATGGACAATCATTTTCAATAAAGTTGCTAAACAATGGGGTGCTTTCAAATATAACGAAGCCGAAGATGCTTTAAGAGTAAAAGCAACGCCAAAAGCTAACGACATGATGGAACGTTTTACCATCAAAGCAGAAAACAACGGAGACGTAACGTTGATGTGGGATAAAGTTGCTGTTGCTTTCAAAGTGAAGTAATTATCTCTGTTAAAATTTACTCTGCTTGTTTGCCGTAGAACGCAAACAAGCTTTTTTTATGTAGAAACTTATCATTTTATTCACTCATAATAGTACTTTATTGAATTTGATGATAATTTCGTAAGCGATTTTTAATATTTTTGATTAGCTTTACAATGCTTATAGATGTAAATACTTACCTTTAAAAGCTAAGATTTAATTACAAAAAAAACGCTTAATTATTAATTGGTAATTGTTAATTGTTTCCTGTTACTTATCTTTACCACATTAATCAATCATTAACCTTAATATGAAGAAAGTCCTGATTGCCGAAGATAGCTCAGTTATCCAGAACCTTGCTAAGAAGATTTTAGAATTTCAAAATTTCGAAATTCACTCTGTTAAAAATGGGCAACAAGTGTTAGATGCTCTTGAAAAAGAAAATTTTGACATTATTTTGCTAGATATTAATATGCCTGTAATGGACGGCATGGAATGTGCTAAAGCTGTACGTAGTTTGAAAGATGAAGCGAAAGCAAAAATACCAATGATTGCTATTACTGGTAATGCTAGAAACTATTCAATGGAAGATTTCAAAGAAGCTGGTTTTGATGATATGCTTGCTAAACCTCTTAATTTTGACGCTTTAGTAGCACAAGTAAAATCACTTACTGAATAGTTATGAAAATGAATTATGAGTTATGAAGCTGTAATTTCTATTATTATATATTCATAACTCATAATTGATACTTCATCATTTTATGAGAATTACCTTCCTAGGCACTGGAACATCGCAAGGAGTACCTGTCATTGCTTGTGGTTGTGAAGTTTGCCAATCTCTCGACTTCCGTGATAAACGTCTTAGGGTTTCTATTCACCTAGAAATAGCCGACAAAAGTTTTGTTATTGATACTGGTCCAGACTTTAGGCAACAAATGCTTCGTGAACGCATTCACAAGCTTGATGCCGTAATTTTCACCCACGAACACAAAGACCATACAGCAGGATTAGATGACGTTAGAGCCTACAATTTCTCTCAAAAAAGAGACATGCCTATTTATGCTCGTCCGTCAGTTTTGGAGCAAATCCAACAAGAATTTGCTTATGCTTTTACAGCGATAAAATATCCTGGCACTCCACAAATTACACTCAACGAAATTCATAATACGCCATTTGAGGTAGAAGGAATTACCTTCACTCCTATTGAAGTACTGCATTTCAAGCTTCCAGTTTATGGATTCAGAATTGGCGATTTTACGTACATTACAGACGTGAACCACATTTCTGATGAAGCTATTGAAAAAGTAAAAGGTTCTAAAATTGTAGTAATTGGTGCTTTGCGAAAAGAAAAACACTTATCGCATTTTACTTTATCAGAGGCAGTTGAAGTACTTGATAAAATCCAACCAGAACAAGCTTTTATTACGCACATCAGCCACCAAATGGGTTTACACCGTGATGTTGATGAAGAGCTTCCTGCTTACATCAAATTAGCTTATGACGGGCTAAGTGTTACTTGTTAGCTTAAAGTAACAAAGTATCTACACGATGTGCATGCACCATTCTTTCACAAGGCGACCATGAAAAAATGGTGAATCTTCCATCTTGCGAAGCCACCATAGCAATAGCATCACGCTGGTCATATACAAATTGAGCGGCTGAAAGATGTCTTGTTCCTCCATTCTGTACAGGATGTACCACCTGAGGTTCATTTCCTAAAATTGGTTCAGTCACTAAAATAGCTTCAAGTGCTTTGCCAGAGGGTGAACGCCCTATCTTAGCACCAAAAGCCATTACTTCAAATTTATCGTTAATAATTGTAGCACCATCAACCGCAGTAAGCCCTGCAACCCCATTAATGGCTTGATTGAGTTTACTTTGAAAAGCATAATTTTGTAAATCAACTCCTTTCTGATTCAGCAATGAAAGTCCCGTAAAAACAGGTTGTAACGAGTAAGTAATTGGATAAATTATTGAAGAACGCCAATTATCGTGTTTTGAAGGTACAATCAGCAAAGCACCTCCTCTTTGGTGTGCTCGCATCGCAACAGCCAGTTGTACTAAAATGTTCAGAGAGTCATTCCAAGAAGAAGGCGAAGCAATCCCTATCATAGAACCAACTAAAGCAGGACAATCGGGTAATGCACTACTATTCTCATCAATAATTTTAATCTGATCGCCTTTTAAAACTGCAACGTTAATAAATTTCCCGAAACCATCCGTTCTTCTATGTTTTACGACTAACAAACCCGGTTCAACTACTTCTAAAACAAAACATAAACCTGGGATACTGGTAGTTGTTCCCCAAATATATAATTCATCGTTTTCAATCCAAACGCCAAGATGAATACCAGCATGTTCAACAGAAGGTGCTAGTTTGGTCAACACATTAGGATTAAACGACAAGCTATTTTCAAAAATAAGTGGTTGTTCAGCTAAGTTTGGGGGTAAAAAAGCAATAGAAATTTTAGGGAAACGACCTTCTTCACGACGAAGACTTGCCCAAAAAGTAGTATCAATAATTGATTCTATTACTTGGCTTGTAGGAATCGGTGCAAGTACTTTCCCATCGTGATTAACTGCTTTTTGATGATGAAATATAAAATGGCTTTCAACAGTTTCAGAAACTATTTGAGCTGCTTGGTAAGTAGTTGTGGTGGTAATCATAATTATTTTGGGCTCTCTGAAAATAGTTCTCTACACAAATTGACACTTATCTCTTCAACTATTAATTTTTGGCTTAGGTTCAATGCTTCAAAATAATGTGATGAAGTATTATTTTTATCAAAAAAAAGCAAAAATATCATCTAAGTAGATTCTATTATTTTTCACTAAAATTCGTCTGTTTTTCTAGTTTTTCACCAAAAAACGCCTATTTTTTGATGAATTTTCAAAAACAAGCTAAAATTTAGTTTTTATTTTTCCTTAAAAATTCGGAAATTAATAATGAACTTACTTTTTTCTACTTTATGAGCCTTACTCAACCAACCAATACAAACGAAAATGCAGTTGTTCTTGACGAATTAGATTTCGCTATTTTAGGTCAATTACAAGAAGACGGACGCCGTTCATTTACAGACATGGCAGAAAATTTAAAAACCTCTGCCAGTACCATCCGAAGCAGGGCAAGTAAACTCATTGAAGATAAAACCATCCAAATTGTTGGACGTGTAAATACTGCAAGAGTAGGCTTTCATGCTTATGTACATATTAAAATTTCTGTTCGTCCAGCCAATCTTATTGAGTCAGTAGCTGCTCAGCTTCAAGAATTCAGGGAAGTAAGTTTTTTAGCGGTCACTTCAGGAGATTTTGATATTCAGGTGGATGTGATGTGTAGAGACAATAATCACTTACTAGAAGTAATTAATCAACGTATTCCGAATATTGAAGGAGTGTATCAAACCAAAACGGATATGTACATCAAAATTTTGAAGTATTCACAACCAGATTTAGGCTTATTAAACCAACCTAAATAAAACCTTTGTGAAAATAAAATGCTTTTCAGTAATCTGAAAAGCATTTTATTGATTTTATCCTTTATAAAAAACCCATTTACTAATTTCTTTCCAAGAAGGCTTTTTACCGTACATTAAAATTCCTACTCGATATACTTTTCCGGCAAACCAAGTTGTTCCTAAAAAGCCAAAGACTAATAGTACAAAAGATAAGGCAATTTCCCAGTTGGGTACACCGAAAGGTAATCTCACCATCATGTCAATTGGTGAAGTCAGTGGAAAAATTGATGCCCAAAAAGCAATCGGACTATCAGGTTTTTGAATAATTACTTGTGCTAAAATAAACGATAAGATAATTGGAATCGTGACGGGGAACATGAATTGCTGTGCTTCCGAAGCATTTTCAACAGCTGAACCAATCGCTGCAAAAAGTGAACTGTACAGTAAATATCCACCGATATAAAATAAAAAGAAACAGATAATAATTTTTGCAAGCGATATGTTTTCAATTGTTTGAGAAATACTAGAAAGTGGATTTGTATCTTTTACAGAATCTTGGTACTTCTTGATTTCGTCTGAGCCTGCTCCAGATTTTTTTAAAGTTTCTACTTTTTCCTGAATCTTACCCGACATAATTGCTGTTGTGGCTGTTGAAGCACCAAAAGTAAGTATGCCCCACAATAAAAACTGAGTAAGACCAACCAAACCAACTCCTACAATTTTACCCATCATTAATTGAAAAGGACGAACCGAAGAAATCATTACTTCAATAATTCTATTACTTTTTTCTTCGATTACACCATTCATCACTTGTGAACCATACAAGAATGCTGAGATGTACAATATCATTCCAAAAATACCTGCCAAAATCATCGCACCAGTCGAGCTACTGCTTTGTTCGCCACCATCTTCATCCAAAGTATAGGTTTTTGCATTTACGTTAACCTTGTTTTCTTCCAGTACTTTTAAATCAATATTGGCTCTTTGTAATTTTATGTTGCGTAACTCATTCTGGATTTTCCCTTGAATGCTATATTGAATTGACAAACCAATACTCTTTTTACCAACCATTTTCACACCATTTGGATTGTCAAGAATATCTTTGGGAATATTCACAACAATGTCGGCATTACTTTTAAATAAGTTTTTCTTGGCTTGTTCAAAGGTGGTTTCAACAAATTTAAAAGTAATGTCTTCTTCAGATTGCAATTTCCCTTTGAATAATTTACTTTCATCGACAACCTCAATCGTTTTGGTATCGTTTGAATTCAAAAATAAATAAAGCGGAATAGCATAAACTGCGGCAATAAGAATTGGCACTAAAAGCGAAGCTATCCAGAAAGATTTTTTTCTTACTCTGGTTGTATATTCTCGCTGTATAATCAGTAAAATCTTATTCATCGTTTTGGGGATTTAAAAAGGGAGTAAAAATTGGTTTAGGATTATTTCAAAGAATATCGTTAGCTTCGCCACCAACCACTTTGATGAAAATTTCATTGAATGAAGGAATATTTTCATTGAAAGAAATTAACGTTACTTGTTCAAGCAAAACAGTAATCATTTGATTTACGGATACCCCTTCAACAAGTTTAATATGAGATTGGGTAATGCCATCATCCAGCGGTTTGCTATCTAATACTTCAAAAAACAAAGGATTTGCGTTAAGCGTACCAATAAATTCGATGGTATAAGAATTATCTCTGAAACGATTTTTTACTTCTTTTTTAGCTCCATGAAGTACCACTTTCGATTTATTAATCAATGCAATGTGGTCGCATAATTCTTCAACGGACTCCATTCTGTGTGTAGAAAAAATAATGGTTGTCCCTTTTTCTTTCAATTCTAGGATTTCATCTTTCAATAAATTGGCATTGATGGGGTCGAAACCAGAGAAAGGTTCATCAAGAATAATCAATTTAGGTTCATGAACGATGGTTGCGATAAATTGTGTTTTTTGTTGCATTCCTTTTGAAAGGTCTTCAACATTTTTATTCCACCAATCTTTTATATCGAATTTTATAAACCAATGTTTTAGTTTTTCAGTGGCTTCGGCTTTACTCATTCCTTTTAGTTGAGCAAGGTAAAGTAGCTGTTCGCCAACTTTCATTTTTTTGTACAACCCCCGTTCTTCAGGTAAATAACCGATTACCTCAATATGTTTGGGTTGTAATTTTTCACCAAGAAGAATGATTTCACCTTCGTCGGGGGCAGTAATTTGATTAATAATTCTAATCAAAGACGTTTTACCTGCTCCGTTTGGTCCTAACAAACCAAAAATTGAACCTGCTGGGACTTCAATACTTACTTCGTCTAAGGCAGTGTGTCCTGCATAGCGTTTTACCACATGGTGGGCTTCTAAAATATTCGACATCAACGGTGTGGGTTTAGTTTGTTTTTAGTTTTGGAATGAGTCGCTGGAAGTCTAACAGAATTACAACGACGGTACAAAACAAAAAGAGTTTATCAAAAACTAATATCATTTTTGATAAACTCTTCCATTTGTTTGATAGTCGGTAATATTAAGCTTCTACTTGTTCGCTAGCTTCAGTGCTTATTACTTCTTCTGAAGCTTCAACTACTTTTTTCTTTGACGATTTTGCTTTCTTTTCAACAACTGTTTCATCTTCAGTAACAATAGCAATTTTCGCAGCTAATTCTGCTTTCGCAGCTGCTTTTGCTTTTTCTTTTTCAACTTTCTCAGCCTTTTCTTTCGCTTTCTTTGCTTCTTTTTTAGCTTCTTTCTCTTTCTCCTCAGTTTCTTCTTTCTGAAGTTTAGCGTACTTCTTTACAATTTCTTTGGCTGTTTCATCAACCGCTTTCACTAATTTTTTAGCACTTTTTGCATTTAACCCGTGGAGTTTTCCTAAAATAAGGGCTGAGATTTCGTTGGTAAGAGTCTTATTGTTTGATTTCATGATCAATATTAATTTAATATTAAATTATTGTTATTTAATTGAAACGAAGGTATCAATAAGCTTGAAAGCAAAAAAATTTTTTGTGTTAAGTTTTCAAATAACTGATATTAATTATTTTTTGCTGTTAGATATTTACTTACAAAATCCCAGCAAATTACCCCCGTTGTTACTGAAATGTTCAAAGAATGCTTTGTGCCAAACTGTGGTACTTCTAAACAAAAATCTGCTTGCTCAACCACTTGCTGGCTTACACCAAAAACTTCGTTTCCAAATACAAAAGCATATTTTTTATCAAGTTCTGGTTCAAAACCCAATAAAGATACACTATTTTCAACTTGTTCTACAGCGGCTACGATATAACCTTCTGATTGTAATGTTTTAACTAAGGCTAAAACATCTTCAACGTGTTCCCAAGTTACGGTTTCATCAGCTCCTAAAGCTGTTTTTTGAATTTCTCGGTGTGGAGGCGTTGCCGTAATACCGCCCAAAAATACTTTATCTACTTTAAAAGCGTCTGCGGTTCTAAATACAGAACCTACATTATTCATACTTCTAATGTCATCCAAGATTAAAACATAAGGAAATTTTTCTACCTGTTGAAACTCCTCCGCTGAAAGGCGGTTAAGGTCATCCATTGACAGTTTGCGCATTTTAAATTATAATTTTATGATTATCGGATTACTCTCAATTCATCCGAAATGAGTGATTGCCATTTTTGTTGTCCTACAAAATTAATACTATGATTACTTTCTGCATCATATTCTTTTTGTAAACGATTCAATTCTCGATACATTTCGATAAATAAAAGCTGTAATTCGCTGTCGTAATCATCAATAGTCAACATTTTTGAAGCTTTCTTTTTGTATCGTTCTACTATCACTTTTGTAATGTCAAAATGTAATTGTTCATGAGCAAGATGTTCTTCTGAAAGTGCATGAGAAGTCCAAGATGCACTTTTTAGCATATAAGCTTTTAATTGTAAATCGATGATTAAAACCCCGTTTTTAAGATTTGCCAGTGCATTATATTCAAAATTGGTAAAAACTTGTGCCGCAAATTGAGTACTCAAAGGTTTACGACCTTCAAAATCTTTCCAAGAAAGTTTATACTTGTTTGACCAAAAAACGGTATCGCCACTTACAGGTTCCTCAATTCCATAATCAGGTTTAATATTCAATTGAACAGCTTTTATTAACAAAGGGTTTTTATCAAAATTGACAGTCATCCATTGGTCGAAATAAAGAAGTGACTTATCTAATAACCTTCCAATCAAATACTGATAACGGTCGGTTACATTAAAACTACGAGTAAAAGTAATTTGCGTTTGAAAAGGCGTTAGGGCAATCAAGGTAGAATCTCGCATGAAACTAAACTCCACTTTAATTTCGCTAGAACCATTCACAATTTTTGAGTTGACTATCTTTTCTGCAATTTTCAATTCTTTTATTGTAAGTACAATTGGGTAAGAAGCATTATTCTTCCTGGAAAATTTCGTCAGAAATTCATTACTTGTCTTTACTGTCCCATTTAATAATTTCAAATAAACATCTTCTTTTGCTTCATTATAGACAATTCCAATTCTACGTTTATCAGGTCGCTCGTCGATAATTTTCAACAAGTAAAAATTATTGTTATTTAATTTAACAGTCGTATTTCCTAAATAAATGACTTTCTCTTGTGCATAAGCAGTAGTTTGTAACATCAACAGAAAAAAAACACAATTTAACACAAGAATCAGCTTGATTTTTTTATACTTTTTCATATCTTAGTAATAAATTATCTAAATTACAAAATTGTTAACTATGTCAAATTCAACACAACATTCAGAAGAAAATGAACTTTCAACTGCTCAATTGATTGTTCTGTTTATTGTTTTTGCTACTTTACTTATTTGGCTTGGAGATACCTTCACAGCGACTGTAGGTATTATTGGCGAAGTAATCGTTTTTATTGTAGAATATAATAAAAAGCATAAACTAATTGACCCTTAATCATTTTTAACAAAAAGAGGTTGTTGAAAAACACAATGATTATAAATGTTTTAACACAACCTCTTCTGTAAAAAACTAAGCCTTGTCTAATAAATTCTTTGCATCTGCTGTTGAAATAATTATTTCAGAATCAATAACAAAGTTCTCTTTCTTTACTTTCCCCAAAAAGCTTGATTTAACATCTGTCTCAGCAATAATTGCTTCGAAAGCATTATGTTTTTCAGGAGCGATTGATACTAAAACACGGTTTTGTGTTTCCCCAAACAAAAAGGCATCCTTACGGAAAGCTGAATTTGTTTTAATACTAAAACCTAAACCACGTGGCATTGCCGACTCCGCCAATGCAACAAATAAACCACCCACAGATAAATGATGAGCAGATTGAATCGATTTGTTTAAAATCAATTTCGCTAGCACATCCTGAACTTCCTTTTCTTCTTCTAAATGAAAAGTTGATGAAGGTGACAATTTTATTCCTCTGTAAGAGTATAAGTATGCTGAAGCAGTAATGTCATTTTTAGAATTGCCTATCAAGTAAATCAAATCGCCATCATTTTTGAAATCAATCGTCATCATGCTGTCTTCACTTTCTATTTGATTTGAAGCTTGTTTATTGAAACATGTTCTTAAAAGATGTTTTACTACTAATACAAGTTCATCATCATTTACATCTTCTACAGTATCAATACTGAAATACTTGGCTTCATTCATTTCATCAACTGATGGGCTTACTAGCGTTTGACGAGACTCTTGTTGTTCCACTTTTAGTGTCTTTTAATGATTATAAAAATATCTTATTGTACCTCGGAAAGCCTAATGGTTTATTTTGTTAAAGGTAAATATATTTCAGACAACGAATAAACAAAAATCGCTTCCTTTTCAGAAAGCGATTGCAATATTTTTATTTGATTTTGTATTTTTTATTTCAAAATACCTAAAAGTTTTGCGAGTTGTACCAAAGCAGTGGTATCTCGTGCGTCTAGTTTACGAATCATATTTTTACGGTGATTGTCAACCGTATTCGAACTAATAAATAGCTTTTCAGCAATTTGTTTAGAATCGTAACCTTTCAAAAGCATTTTGAGTACATCAATTTCTCTATCCGAGAAAATATCCTGTTTCTTCATTTGCATTTCGCTTGAAGAAAACGTCGTTACAAAATCGCTATTTCTAAAACTTGTTCTTCCTAAATAATTATCCAACTTCTTTACTAAATGTTCAATATCTTGATTAATCAGAAAACATAAAGTTGGTAAGCCTTCTTCATCAAATTCTAATCCGATTAACTGTACCATCGAATGAAACGACTTTTTGCTTGGTCTCAAATATTGAAAACCATATCCATAAGCTACAAAATTCTCTCGAACCTCACGTGGAGCCTCTTTGATAGAATTATACATAAATTTCAACAATTCAGGAATTGCTGAAACATTCTTCATTTCAGGAACCATCATACTTAATACCATCGGAACCCCTTTCTCTAAAAAAGCATCTGGATGAATACCCAATGCCAATTCAGTATTCGCTACAAATTTGTAGGTAAGTGTTCGCATATCCAGAATTTGATATACTGCATTGGGCAAAGTTGAGCTAATACTAAAATAGCCTAGTTCTTGTAAATATTTTTCAACGGTTTTTTCTGAAGCACTTCCTGCTACAAGACTCACAGCATCTAAACATTTACGAAACAATTGTTCAATATAATTATTCGATAACGATTCCATAACATTTGTAGAATTTACAAGGTTTTAGTAAATACATTTGATATGAGTATTTTATACTAAAATAAATTAATAAATTGTGTAAAATAGACACTTTGGCTATTTAATGCAACTGCAAGATTGCATAACTTTGCACAAGAAATAGGTCTTAAAGTAATTTAATAAATAAAACCGTCATTAGTAAATGTCAGCTTCTTTTATTTACTATAAAGAATCGTTTCAAAAATGCTTAACCACAACTTTAACTTGATCCATTAGTAAAAATAATCTGACTGTGCAGTACTTCCGCCAGTGTATCTGTTGTCATTAAGTAGATTATTTTTCAAAAAGTCGAAGTTAACCCTTCGGCTTTTTTGTTTTAATAAGCTTCTAATTGAGCAACATTTTCGCTAAATCTTCCTGTGTATCAATATCATAAACTCCATCTGGAAAATCAATACTCATAATTTCATCTGCATGTTTTTTTAATAAAACTTTTGCACCAACATCGCCGTTTAATTTCATCAGCTCTGAAAAGTGTCTTTTGTGAAATAAAATAGGCACTCCTAATTGATTAGCATACTGGCAGGCAATTATCGAATATTTAGCTTCTGCAAAAGCTTGCATCATTTTTTGCAAAAGTAAGCAATTGACAAAAGGTTGGTCACACAATAGTATCAAAATAGCATCTGAAGTATCATAAAGTTGTTTTACGCCAAAGTTGATGGAACTTCCAATTCCTTCATTCCAGTCTGCATTGACCATTATTTTTAATTTTTGCTGATTCTCTTGAACTAGCTCCATCAACTTGGGTTGTATGATATTTTCATTTGCTCCTAGAACAACCAGTACATTATCAGTAACAGCTAATGCTAATTGAGTAATTTTACTTACAAGTATTTCTCCCTTATATTCAACAAGTTGTTTGGGACTTCCCAAGCGGCTAGAACTGCCCGCTGCAAGTATTAAAGATGAAATTTTCATACATTTTATAAAGAATTTTTAACCGCTACACCCACCATACTATCGGCTGTACCATAATACAAAAACCATTTTTTCTTAAAATATACCAAGCCTTCTATAAAGGTTGTACCAGCTTTGTATTGTCCACGCATTTCATGGGGTAAATCTGGTTTTATAAAACATTCATCCAATCTATTGATAATTTTTGTTGGATCATTTGCATCAAAAAGTACTTGTCCTCCCAAATAAGTTTCAGCTGGAAGATGTTGGTCTCTAGTTTCCTCTTTAGCATTTTTACCGTTGTACAACAACAAAATTCCCTTTGACGTCAATAATGCTGGCGGACCTGGTTCTGTTAAGTCACTGTCAAATTTTCCAGCTCTAATGTTCATTACATATTTCAGTTCTCCGTTTTCTTCAACTAATGGGTTCCAATTTATTAAATCATCCGAAGTAGCAATATTCACTCCTTTTTCTCCCCAATACATCCAGTACTTCCCTTTGATTTTGGCAGCTACAATTTTACCATTCACCATTTTAGTAATTATTGAACCTGATTTAGACCAAATATTCAAGAATTTCCCAGAATGTGCTTTAGCAAAAGCTGGTCCATGTTTTTTCCAATGAATCAAATCCTTTGAAGTAGCAATACACAATCTGGCTACATCACGATTCCAAGCCGTGTAAGCTACAACATAAGTACCGTCGGCACGTTCTACAATTCGTGGATCTTCACAACCACCAGGGTTATCAAATTTTGCAAACTCATCTTTTGAAGGATATAAAACTGGATTTTCTTCTAGTAAAATGTATTCCATCATTGCTAACAGCCAAACCAATTCTGGAAGTGCGAAAGCCAATATTTGTCCCAGGAGTATCTTCTGCTCGAAATAAAACATAAACTTTCCCGTTTTTAACGATAGCCGCAGGATTAAAAACATCGGCTTTTTGCCATTTTACTGGAATACCTTTCATCGGGCAAGCAAATTCATAACTAGAATCTGCACTTAGTATAGGATTTTCCTTGGGTTTTGAAAAACCAGTTAAAGCCCAATTTGTGTTTTGAGCTATCGTTATATTCCCCAATAAACAGAAAAAGACGAGCAGTTTTAATTTCATTAGTTATCTTGATTAATGATTGTTTTTGATAAAGCTATCTAAAAATAAACAATTTAACTACTGGCTTATCCGTATTAACGTTAATAATAATTTCTCATTAAAATTTGTCTTATTTTGCTGAAACAAATCAAGCAGTTTATCTTGCAAAGCATTTTCCAAAATCATTTAACATTATCTTTTTTTATGAAAAAGCTATTCATTATTTATATTCTATCGCTAAGTATTCAAAGTATTCATGCACAAGTTTTTACAGGAACCCAGGAAATTGAAAGAGCGACAAAAGAAGGATTATATACGACCGTAGCAATTGAAGACAAGTACATCAAACCAATTTTACAAAATGAACTAGCCAAATATGGTAGTGTAGAAGTAGGCAGAAGTAATGTTTTCAGAATTACGGGAGCAAGAATTTCAAGTATTTCATCTGACCCACTGATGGTTGTAAGTAAGATTAGCTCAGAAAAAGGGAAAAATAAAATATTTCTTTCAATTGGTTTTGGCGATGAAGTCTATATCAATAGCTCACATCCAAAATATTTGGCAGCAGAAAGAATACTTAATGATATTGTTGACCAACTTAAACGACAAGGAGACGTTAGATTAGAAGAAAAAAATTTGGATGAAATTAAAACTAAACAAATCAAAGCTGTCTCTATAGCTGACCGTTTGACAAGAGCTTTGGAAAATAATAAAAGAGAAAAAGACAGGCTTTTATTAAAAATAGAAGAAAATAGAATAGAACTTGAACGTCTGCAAATGGAAGTAGAACAAAATAAAAAAGACCAATTGCTAATGAACGAAGGTTTGATTAATCAACAAAAAAAAGTGGAAGAAGCAAAAATCAGGTCTAAGAAACAATAATCAATTAAACTAATAAGAATCCTTTGGGTAAAAAGCTCAAAGGATTTTTTATTTTAAAACTCGCCATCAAAAATATCCATTCATAAAGTCAAAAGTACCGTCTATTCATTTTCAGGTTGATAATCTTGAAGCTCGTGATAAATTTCACCCATCAAACGAAAAGAATTATTTAAAAGTATCATTTAAACCTACTTTTTTCAAACTCTAAACAAGAAAACTAAACAAGTAAAACCATGAACGATTCACTTTATCGCATACCTTCAAAAGGACAATTAGGAGGTGTAGCAGCTGGATTATCAGAACGCTTCGGCATTGATGTTTCCATTATTCGAGTACTTTTATTTTTAGGTTTAGTGTTTACTCATGGTATTTTTTTCTGGATGTATATTATCTTGTGGATAGCATTGCCAGTGAAACATCAATGGGAAACAACTGCAACGCCGGATAACTCAACTTTTAACTCAACATTTACTAACATGAAAAAAGATTCAAGCAAAGTTTGGGGAATTATTTTAATAGTTTTAGGTACAATCTTCTTATTAGATGAATGGATTCCTGATTTCGACTTTGGTAAATTCTGGCCTCTTATTTTAATCGGTGTAGGTGGTTATATCATCTTTAAAGAAAAAGATAAGATTGACTTCAATAACGACAAAAATAACTTCTAAATCGACTCGTTGAAATCCGTTATCAAATACAATACTAATTTTTGATAACGGATTTTAACCTTAAAGCTTTTTAACAATGAATTCTAAAAATATATTTACGGGAGGTTTTTTAATCTTAATTGGCTTTCTATTTCTTGGAAAAGAATTTGGCTGGTTTAATATCGATTGGCATGAAATTTCAAGGCTTTGGCCACTTTTACTAATCTACTTGGGGCTTGTAGCTTTTATTGGCAAAAGTAGTCGCTCGGCAACAGTTATTACCATCATTCTACTTTGTGTCGCTATTCCGATTGTCATTGTAAGAAGTTGTAAAGAAAAAGTAGAAACTGCTTTCAATGACCATGACATTCATATTGATATGGATGATGATGACAACGATAATGATAACCATGATAATGAAGATTATCATTTCAAAGGAACAAATCAAAAGCTTGTGGAGTCAATGAATCCAATCGTGAAGAATGCTAAATTTGAGTTTTCTGGCGGTGCGGCTGAATTCATCATCAATGGTACTTCAAAGGAATTAGTAGAAGCTGACGCTGATTTAGATTTTGGAAATATTTCACTTAGAAAAACTGGAGATTCTACTAATCCCAATATTATTTTTGCCTTAAAAGGAAAGAAAAATAATATTCATTTTGGTGACGATAATCACAATAAAATCAATTTGAAGCTTAATCCTAATGTAATCTGGGATATGAATTTTGAATTTGGTGCAGGTAAAGCAGATTTCGATTTGAGCGAATACAAAATCAATAAACTATCAATTAAGACAGGCGTAACCGAAACAGACGTTAAATTAGGCGATAAAGTAGATAACCTGGATGTTCAAGTAGAATCAGGTTTAACTTCAATTGAATTTAATATTCCAGAATCAGTAGGTTGTAGAATTGATGTTGATGGTGGACTAAACTCTAAAGATTTTGATGGCTTCATTCAAAAAAATGGACATTGGGAAACACCAAATTTTGAAAAATCTAGCAAGAAAATCAATATCAGTTTTGATGGTGGTTTACAAGAATTAAAAGTAAAAAGATATTAAAATTATAGCTCAGTTTGACAACTAGTGTTCGTCAAATTGGGCTATTTTTACTTTGACAAAGTTCTATCAACACAGCGTTCGTACTTTTAGGATGTAAAAAGCAAACCAACTTATTATCTGCACCATCTTTTGGTATTTCATTTAAAAGCGTAAAACCCTCATTCTTTAGTCTAGCCATTTCTTCATAAATATTGCCGACCTCAAAAGCAATATGATGAACTCCCTCTCCTTTCCTCTCGATAAACTTTGCAATCGGGCTATCGGCATGAGTGCCCTCTAACAATTCTATTTTAGTTTGTCCAACTTGAAAGAAAGATGTAATAACACCTTCTGAAGGTACTTCTTCTTGTTTGAAAGGCGCTACACCCAAAAGTTTTGTAAATAAATCATTAGAAATATTCAAATCTTTTACGGCAATCCCAATGTGCTCAACTTGTTTCATCTTTTTTATTTGATTTTAAAATCCCAAATTAGCTAAAAAAGAAAAACCCCAACCTATAGGCCGGGGTTTTAAATGACTATCTATCTAAAAAAAATTAGATTCTCTTCACATTCACAGCATTTAAGCCACGCTTTCCTTCTTGTACGTCGAAAGAAACAGAGTCATTTTCACGAATCGTTGTTCCAGATAATCCTGTTACGTGTACAAAGATTTCTTCATTAGACTCGTCATCAACGATAAATCCAAAACCTTTAGATTCGTTGAAAAATTTAACTTTACCAGTTTGCATAAAAATTGATATAAAAAAATTAAAAAAAAATAAAAATACTATCGGTTTGTTCTGATTATACTGCTATCAATATATGCAAAACTTATATGTTTAAATCTCGTAAAAGAATAAGATTTGTCTAGCTAACTCGGCTTTCGCCTTTTACTTCTTAACTTAAATGGTTTAAAAGTAATTAATAACCTTAAAATAGAATTAGAATTTAATTCCAAACAACATAGCAATCAGGTCTAAAATAAGTTCTGCTACATTTGTAATGAAACCAAAACTTTAAATAATTCACAAAATACTTGTACTGAATTTCACTTTGAATTCATGTTACTGAATCCCATTAAAACAATACTTACACTAACTACAATTTCTTAACATTTGCGGCGTTAAGACCTCTTTTACCTTCAACAATATCGAATGAAACTTTGTCATCTTGGCGTAAATGTGTTCCGCCTAATGCTGTAACGTGAACGAAGATTTCTTGTCCACTTTCACTGTCAACGATAAAGCCAAAGCCTTTGCTTTCATTAAAAAATTTAACTGTTCCTGTTTGCATGACGTAAAAAAGAATGGTTGATAATGAGACAAAAGTTACCAAAAAACTTTGCAGTTTTTGATAAATTAATAGCCCTAAAAGTCTAAGATTGATATTCGAAGCATGTGATAATCAAGGAGAATGTGAATCTAAGGGAACCAACGGACTCTTGAAAACTAATTACTTTGTACTAAAAACTTGTCACTCTTTTACTATTAATATCCAAATGTAAGTATAATTTTGTGTATTCCTATTTTTATATGAATATTTTTTAAAAAAAATAAACAAAAATATAACTATATTTATAAACAATTACACCATTTCAATACAAATTAGTATTAATATAATACAAGCTCTGAAAATACGTTTTAGATTACTCTCTTTTTTTGATAAACCAGCAAAACAATGTAACTTTAATACAGTTTTTATACTGTAACCAATTAAAATTCAGAATTTTGCCCTAAAGCCATGACAAACACATTAAGATTAAAATACTTTGTTGAACACCACGTTTTTGGTGTTTGTACAAAAATTGGTGAGAAATTAGGAATTTCTACCAGTAGTATTCGTCTGTATTTTGTTTATGTTTCATTTATTACTGTTGGCTCTCCTATTATCATTTATTTAGTATTGGCATTTTGGATGAATATCCGCCGTTATTTACGTCAATATAAAAGCCCATCAGTTTGGGAATTATAAACTTACCTCTGCAATTCGTTGTAAGTTTGTACATCATCGATGAAATGTTGCCATACGATATTTCTTCTGTAAACAGTTGATATGACATCTTTTCGTTGAATCTGTTTCCTTTTTTTATACCAGCTTAGAAAATGAGCATAGAAATCAAAATGTGCTCTGGCTACTGCCCAACAATCCTCCCAACTATCAAACAAAAGAAACTTAATTCCAGCTACTCCATCCAAAATTAATCTTGTAAAAATCGCTAATGAAAAACCTTTGTCGGGATGATTTTTATAGAGCATGGCTAATCCATTTCTGAAATTCAAAAAAGTCTTATAAGGATTTGATTTATGCAAGGTTCCACCACCTACATGATATACTTCAGAACTTCCACAAGCATAAACTTTATAACCCGCATGATGAATTCGCCAACAAAGGTCAATTTCTTCCATGTGTGCAAAGAAATCGCCATCAAAACCTCCTACTTGATGAAATACTTCTGCCCGAACAAACATGCAAGCACCAGTTGCCCAAAAAACTTCATGATTATCGTCATACTGTTTTAAATCTTGTTCAATTTCTTGAAAGATTCTTCCACGACAAAAAGGATAACCTAGATGATCGATAAATCCACCAGCCGCACCAGCATATTCAAAATGGCTTTTTTGATAAAATGCTTTTATTTTAGGTTGGCAGGCAGCAATTGTTCTATCATTATTCATCAATTCAATCACTGGCTCAATCCAATTAGGAGTTACTTCCACATCAGAATTTAGCAACACGTAATATTCAGCATCGACGAATTCAAGTGCTTCGTTATATCCTTGTGCAAAACCATGATTTTCTTTGAGTTCAATAATTTTAACGGAAGGAAATTCTGATTTTAATAATTCCAAAGAAGAATCGGTAGAAGCATTATCAGCAACGTAAATGGTTGCATCAGACGAGTATTGTATAACAGAGGGTAAAAAATCAGCTAAATGTTTTTGACCATTATAATTTAAAATGACTACTGCGATTTGATTCATAAAGGAATTTTAGCTATTTTAGGAAAAAGTGTATCATTAAAATGATGATAATACTACTTATTTCTTCAAGCTGATAACAGACTGGATTCATGAGATTTGAACATATTTCAATAATTATCGAAATACTAAAATGACTTATTGACAAAGATAATTTGATTTTTTGAAATACTAATCTATCTTAATTATTTATGGCTTTATCAATTTACTTGTTTAGATTTAAGGATATTTTCAATGACAAATACTTAACTTCAAACTAAATGTCAGACAATTCTATTTTCAGACGCAAATCAATTAATAACGTTTTACAACAAAGTGAAGACTCCCACGGCGGGGGGTTAGTGAAGATTCTTGGTGTTCGAGACCTTACTTCATTTGGGATTGCTGCCATTATTGGTGCAGGGATTTTTAGTACAATCGGTAGAGCAAGTTTTGAGGGTGGACCAGCCGTTTCATTACTTTTCGTGTTCGTTTCTATTGCTTGTATTTTCACAGCTCTTTGTTATGCTCAATTTGCTTCAATGGTTCCAGTTTCTGGAAGTGCTTATACTTATGCTTATGTATCTTTTGGTGAAATTTTTGCATGGATTATTGGCTGGGCATTGATTCTTGAATATGCCGTTTCCAATATGGTGGTAGCTATTTCTTGGTCGGAGTACTTCGTTGGAATGTTGCATGGTTTCGGCATTAATTTCCCAGATTACTTAACCATAGATTACGGTACTGCACATGAAGCATTTTTAGAAATGCAAGCTGGAACAAGTAAACTTACTGACAGCACTTTGTTTGCCGCTAAAGCTTATGAACACGCCCCCGTGCTAGGAAGTATAAAATTATTAATTGACCTTCCTGCTGGTGTAATTACCATGCTTGTCACTTCTTTGGTATATGTTGGGATGAAAGAATCGAGAAGTGCGAGTAATTTCTTGGTTGTGCTAAAATTGGTGGTAATATTAATGGTAATTTCTGTGGGAGCATTTTATGTTAAACCAGAAAATTGGTCACCATTTGCACCCAATGGAGCGCAAGGAGTATTGGGTGGGGTTGCATCTGTTTTCTTTGCTTTCATTGGTTTTGACTCTATCTCAACCACTGCCGAAGAATGTAAAAATCCACAAAGAGATTTACCAAGAGCGATGATTTACTGCCTAGTAATTTGTGCGGTACTTTATGTTTGTATCACTTTAGTGTTAACAGGAATGGTAAACTATACTGAACTAAAAGTAGATGACCCATTGGCTTATGTTTTTCAGAAAATAAATTTTGATTTTATGGCTGGAATCATCTCTGTGTCAGCGGTAGTTGCCATTACCAGTGCTTTATTAGTTTATCAGATGGGGCAACCAAGAATCTGGATGGCGATGAGTAGAGACGGTTTACTTTGGAAACGTTTTTCAAAAATTCATCCAAAATTCAAAACGCCTAGCTTTGCAACAATTGTTACTGGTTTTGTAGTAGCAATTCCTTCGCTTTTCTTAGATATGGGTTTTTTCGTTGACTTAACAAGTGTTGGGACATTTTTTGCCTTTATTTTGGTTTGTGGTGGTGTTCTGTATTTAGACTATCAAGGTTTATCGAAAGATGCTAAATTTAAAATTCCTTATTTAAATGGACAGTTTATTGTGGGGCCATTATTACTTGTTGCAATTAGTTTCGTCATTTATAACAATACTTTTTTCTCAGAGCTTGAGGCGAAACCACTTTTGGCAGTTTTTTGGTTAGTTTGGGCAATTTTATCTGTACTGGCTTATCAACATAAGTTTTCAATTCTTCCTGTATTAGGTATTTTGACCAATCTTTACTTAATGACTGAATTGGGCGTAACAAACTGGACAATCTTCTTAATTTGGCTCGCAATCGGTTTGGTAATCTATTTTATATATGGCTACAAAAACAGTAAACTTGCTCAATAATTTCTAATACAAATACAATAAAAGGCTTTCAGAACGTTCTGAAAGCCTTTTATTGTGATAATAATTTCAAATATTCTTCATTAATCATTACTTCGTCTTCCTGAAAGTAAAGACATATAATATAACAATTGTGCTAACATACCTAATGCTGCGGCTACGTAGGTCATCGCTGCCCACCATAAAGCATCTTTTGCCATTTCATGCTCTGGCTGGGTTACTACATTACGCTGGCTCATCCAAGCTAATGCTCTTCTTGAAGCATCAAATTCTACGGGTAAAGTAATAAAACTAAAAAGCGTTGCTAAGGCAAACATCGCCACACCAATTGTTAAGACCAATTTATTGCCTGTAGAATACAAAAGCATCATACCAATCATTAAAGCAATTGGCATAAAGTTATTAGCAATACTCAATACAGGAACCATTGCACTACGGAATTGTAACATCGAATAAGCCGTAGCATGTTGCACAGCATGACCGCATTCGTGGGCTGCTACTGCTGCGGCAGAGGCGTTCCTTCCATAATATACATCTGGGCTTAAATTAACTGTTTTATCAGCTGGATTATAATGGTCTGTTAATTGTCCTTCTACAGAAATGATTCTCACATCAAAAATGCCATTGTCTCTTAACATTTTGTCTGCAATCTCCCTTCCAGAAAGTCCATTTGCCAAACCAATTTCTGAATACTCCTGAAATTTACTTTTCAATCTCCATTGCACGAACATCCCGATTCCTGCAAAAACTAAAGTAATTAAATATATGCCTATCATAGCTATTAAATTTGTTTAATTTTCTCAATTAACGAAGTGGTTGAATAACCTTTTACCAAAGGAATTGTTTTTACTTCCCCACCTTTATCCATAACAAAATCAGCCCCAACAATAGTTTCAACAACGTAATCATCTCCTTTTACTAAAATATCTGGTTGAATTTCCTGAATCACTTCAAGCGGAGTTGGCTCGTCAAAAAGAATTACGGCATCAATAAATTCAAAAGCTGCCATCATTCTTGAACGAGCGTACTCATTCACAACTGGGCGACTCTCTCCTTTCAATCTTTTTACCGAAGCATCAGTATTCAATCCTAAAATCAATTTATCTCCTAAATTTCTAGCTTTCTCTAAATAATCAATGTGTCCTAGATGAACAATATCAAAACAACCATTGGTAAAAACTATTTTCTTGCCTTCTTTTTGCCAGTCTTCCGCTCGCTTAATAGCTTCCTCAAGACTAACAATTTTATTTTCAGTCATTTGTTTTCGGTTTAATAAATAAAGTAATCAAAAAACTTAACGCTCCTAAAGCCAACAACGTAATCATCTGAGAACCATGTATAAATGTTGCTAAGATAATTCCGTCTTTTTGCGGTAAACCATAAAGAACCAAAGCATTTCCTACCAAAAAATGGAAAGGGCCGATTCCGCCTTGTGTGGGAGCCGCCATACCAAAAGAGCCCATTGTTAATACAGTAAGCCCTGCCAATAAACCTAAATGAGCAGTTTCTGGAATTGCAAAGAAAAGTACATAAGCAGAAAGCCAGTACATCACCCAAATAAGTATTGAGAAGAAGATGAATGCAAATGGTTTTTCAAGATGTTTTACACTCATCAATCCATCCAATAATCCATTCAGAAAGCCAACAATTTTATTTAAAACAGGTACTTTCGATAATTTTTCCTGATATTTTCTGAAAAAATAAATACTTAAAATGCCAGCAAACGTCAGAAATACTAAAAGACCAATTATCAAATATACTTTAGAAGCAAACTGTTCCATGAAGAAGTGCTGAAGTTTATCAAACTCTAAAATTAAATTTAAAGTAAGAACAATCAACAATGAGATTAAATCAAAAATTCTTTCTGTTAAAACTGTTCCAAATGATTTTTCGAAAGGAATATTATCAGTTTTTTTCAAGCTTCCACAACGAGAAACCTCCCCCATTCTTGGAATGATATAATTAGCAAAATATCCAATAAAAATAGCTAAAGCAGTATTGAAAGTAGAAGGCTGATAGCCGAGTGGCTTCATCAAAATTCGCCAACGTGCGGCTCTACTAATATGGGCTGTTATTGATAAAATAGCTGAAAGCATCAACCATTTATAATCAGCTTTCTTGAATTCATCAAGCATTTCAGACAAACTAATGTCCTTAAAAACAAACCAGAGTAAGCCTCCCGCCAAAACAAGCGATATGGTGTATTGAAGGATTTTTTTCATAATAAATTCAAAAAAAGGAATTGAGTATTGCTAAGAATCTTATTTTCAATAATCTTAACAATACTCAATTTGAACTACAAAGACACAATGTACTAATTTACCAATCTGTTATTATCGTCTGGAAAAACCAAACTTGGTTTGTAAGTACGAGCCTCCTCTTCAGTCATCATTGCATAAGCAATAATGATAACAATATCGCCTATTTGAGCTCTTCGTGCGGCTGCACCATTTAAACAAACCATTCCAGAACCACGCTCACCTTTTATAACATAAGTTTCAAAACGCTCGCCATTGTTATTGTTTACAATTTGTACTTTTTCATTTTCAATCAAATTGGCGGCATCCATTAAATCCTCGTCAATCGTGACACTTCCGACATAATTCAACTCCGCTTGAGTAATTTTTACCCTATGGAGTTTTGATTTCATTATATGAAGAAACATAATAATTTTTTAATAAACGTGAATATCAAACAGTTTTACGACACCATTTGAAAATTATGTTGCAAAGATAGATTATTTTTAAGCTTATATAATAACAGGGCTTTTCAAATAATTATGTTATCAATCAAACGGGTTTTACCCATGAAAGCTGCAATACACAAAGCAGTTTTACCAACTGAAAGTTCCTCGATGGGTAATAATGTCTCAAAATCTGAAATTTCAAAATACTCTAATTCAATATCTTCAATTACGTCAAAATACTCCTTGACGAATTGTTTTACTGCTGTCGATGATTGATTTTTGAGTAATGTGGCAGCGGCAGTTAACGATTTATAGATTTCTGGAGCAATTACTCTTTGTTCTTCACTTAGATTTCTATTTCTTGACGACATCGCCAATCCATCTTTTTCTCTTTGAGTTGGGCAAATCACTAAGTCCAAAGAGAAACTTAAATCTTTCACCAAACAATTAATGACGGCACATTGCTGTAAATCTTTTTGTCCAAAATATGCTTTATTGGGCTGAACAATGTTAAATAATTTAGAAACAACAATTCCAACTCCATTAAAATGTCCGGGTCTAAATTTCCCTTCCATTACATTTTCTAAAGTACCAAAATCAAACTTTAATGTTGGCAAACTTGGGTACATTTCAGTAGCACTTGGTGCAAATACAACATCGCAATTTACCCCTTGAAGCATTTCGCAATCTGCTTCTAAAGTACGAGGATAAACTGCTAAATCGTGTGGATTATTAAACTGAGTGGGATTTACAAAAATGCTACAAACAACAATATCATTCTGATTTTTAGCGGTTTCAATCAAAGATAAATGCCCTTGATGAAGTGCACCCATTGTAGGTACAAAACCTACTGATTTACCTAACTGACATTGATTTTGTAAATATGCTTGTAAAGTCTTTATCTCAAAAAATACTTGCATGACGTTCTATTCTTTAATTTCTTGAAGGTTGAATGAGTAAAATATGAATGGTATTTGTATAACTCTACAAGTGTTATTATTCGTTCCAAACAGATTCACGTTCAATTTTTTGTGGAATTTCCGTATTTTTTTTATATTTTTGCATAATTTTTATGTGAATCCTTCTTGCTTTGATTGTCTGTTTTAGTTGTTTAACACTTTTTAACAGCATCAAGGCTTCTAACAACGACAACAATGTCTAAATTGCGTATCCTTTACGTTGCCAGTGAAGTTGACCCTTTTCTCTCTACGACTCAAGTAGCTAATTTTGTAAGAAAACTCCCTGCTGCCATGCAGGAAAAAGGGTTTGAAATCAGAATTTTAGTACCTCGTTTTGGGTTAATCAATGAACGTAAAAACCGACTTCATGAAGTAGTAAGGTTATCTGGGTTTACGGTACCAGTTGGTGACGACGATAAGCCCGTAACCATCAAAGTTGCCTCTTTGCCTTCGGCAAAATTACAGGTATATTTTATTGATAACGAAGACTATTTTCAAAGAAAGTACGTTTTTACCGACAAAGAAGATAGATTTTATGCAGACAATGACGAGCGTGCAATATTTTTCTGTAAAGGTGCGCTGGAAACTGTAAAGAAATTGGGATGGTCTCCTGATATTGTGCATTGTAACGACTGGATGACAGCTTTAATACCTTTGTATTTAAAGACTACTTACAGAAATGATCCAATGTTTAAAGATTCTAAAACAGTATTTTCTGTTTTCAACAACGACTTTGCACATAAATTTGCCTTTGAAGGACTGTATGACAAAGTAAAAATGTTAAATGTTGAAGACGATATGCTTGGTAGTTTAGAATCAGCAGATTATCAAGGTTTTGTTAAGATTGGCGTAGAATATGCCGACGTCGTAATTACGATGGAAGAAGAAGTATCAGAGAAATTTAACACTATTTTTAATGAATTACCCGCAAAAAAATTGGAATACGTTCCAGAAGAGAGTATTGACAGTTACTACAATATTTACACGGAGTTGGCAAGTGCGTAAAGCATTCATTTTTGGTGTTTTCTTTTCTTTTTTCGCAATTTTATCGGCTTGTGAAGACCCTAAAGAAATAGGTTCTGATGTGTTTGTACAAGACATTGGCTTACTCTATACTGATACGCTAAGTGTTGATGCTTCTACCGTTTTATTAGACTCTATCGCAACATATACTACTAGCAATCTTTTGGTGGGTCGTTTTACGGATCCAGTTTTTGGAGATGTAAACGCTGTAAGTTATTTCCAAATTTCAAACCTTACCGCAGATACCATTCGTTCGAATGTTGATACTGCTGGTAGAAGTAATGTAAAATGGATAACTTATCCAAGTAAAAATGATTCTATCCGTTTGATTTTACCTTATAGCTTTGTTCAAGGCGATACACTTCAAAATCAATCGTTCAAATTATATCAATTAGCATCAACTGCAAGTCTTGACCCTACAGTTGTTTATTATAACAATAGTGCAGCTCCTGCTTTGAATCCTACCCCGATTGGACAATTAAACAATGTAAAAATTCGCCCAATCCGAGATAAAAGAGTAATTTCTGGAACAGCCGGGAAGTTTGATTCACTAAGGATTCCAATCACAGAACCGTCTTTTGTTAAGTTTTTAGAAAGTCAAAGAGACATCGCTAAAAGCGAAGCACTTGTTGGAACGGGTTTCAAAGGAGTAGTAAAAGGTTTAGCATTAGTCTCTGAAAGTAATAAAAATGCGGCGGTTGTAGGTTTTTCAGCTGGTGGCATTCAAATGCAACTGTACTATCATTATAAATATACTTATACTGTTAGAAATACCGCTAACACGGCTGATAGTTTAATTACTGTAGATACTACCAAATCTAACAATTTCTATGTAGCCATTACCAATGCAGATGGCACAAATTTCAATGCTAGATTTAATAAAATTACAGCAGCTCGTACAGGAGCATTGAGTAAATTGACTAAACCTGCTGATGTTTTAACAAGTAGCGAAGCGAATAACCAAGTTTTTCTTCAGTCTGGTACAGGTATTGCGATGAAAGTTAAATTCCCTAATTTATTGAAATTAAAAGAACGTAACGACATTGCTATTAATAAAGCTGAATTAGTGCTTGAACCAAAATCAAATACGGCAGGCTATACGCTACCTAGCGATTTAATCCTAGTTGAAGCCACTCCATCGAATCAACCATTAAGAACTACAACGACTGGTGAAGGTAATTTTGTTTTTGTAACTGGCGAAGGAACAGTCTCTTCTTATGCAAGTCGAACTAATTTATTTACTTTCAACATAACAAGTTCTTTACAAAATATCATTGCTGGTAGAGGCAAAAATAATGGTTGGATTATTACACCAACTTTATTTACGACCAATTCTACAACAGGTACAAGAGGACCAGCACTTGGAAAAAGTGTAATTAATCCTGATATTACTCGTGCAATTTTCGATCATAGTAATATTAAACTTAAAGTCTATTATACTTACGTTGCAAGATAAAATATAATTTCTCGAAATAATTCTGGAGCGGAGAACCATAATATGGATTCTCCGCTCTATTTTTGTGGCAATATATTACTGACTATTTCTTCTATGATTTGATTATTAATTTAAATCATCAATTTAAAAGAAATAGTGCTAACCAAATAAACTATAAATATATGTGTGGCATTGTGGCTTATATTGGGCATCGTGAAGCCTATCCTTTAATTATTAAGGGACTAAAACGTTTAGAATACCGTGGATATGATAGTTCGGGTATTGCTTTGTTGAACGATGGACTAAACATTTATAAAAAGAAAGGAAAGGTTGTTGACCTAGAAGCGACTCTTATAAACGAAAATCTAACAAGTACTATAGGCATTGGTCACACTCGTTGGGCTACCCATGGTGAACCCAATGATGTAAATGCTCACCCACATTATTCTGCTTCAAAAAATTTAGCTATCATTCATAATGGTATTATAGAAAATTATTCTTCTATCAAGAAAAACCTAATTAAAAAAGGACATATTTTTTATTCTGATACAGATTCTGAAGTATTCATTCATTTCATTGAAGATATTCAAGTAAATACTGGCTGTTTATTAGAAGAAGCTGTTCGTTTGGCGATGAAAGAAGTAGTGGGTGCTTATGCCATTGTTATTATGGATGCCACTAATCCTTCACAGTTAATTGCGGCTCGCAAAGGGTCTCCATTAGTAATTGGTGTTGGCGATAATGAATTCTTTTTTGCTTCTGATGCCACCCCAATCATAGAATATACCAATGAAGTAATCTATTTGAACGACTATGAATTAGCAGTAGTTCGTGATGGTGAATTAACCGTTAAAAATGTTGACAATATTCTTCAATCACCTTATATCCAAACAGTAGAATTAGAACTTGAAGCGATTGAAAAAGGTGGTTATGAACACTTCATGCTTAAAGAAATCTATGAACAACCTCGTTCAGTAGCAGATTGTATGCGTGGACGTGTGAATGCTGATAGCGGACTTTTAGTATTAGGCGGCTTGCGTGATTACGTTGATAAATTAGCAAAAACAAAACGTATCGTCATCGTAGCTTGTGGTACTTCATGGCATGCTGGTTTGGTGGCTGAATATATTTTTGAAGAACTTGCCAGAATCAACGTTGAAGTAGAATACGCTTCTGAATTCCGTTACCGTAATCCTATCATCAAAGAAGGTGATTTTGTGATTGCCATTTCACAATCTGGTGAAACAGCTGATACTTTAGCGGCTATTGAATTGGCAAAATCAAAAGGAGCAACAATTATTGGGGTTTGTAATGCTGTTGGTTCATCAATTCCTAGAGCTACTCACGCAGGAGCTTATACACATGCTGGACCAGAAATTGGTGTGGCTTCAACCAAAGCCTTTACTGCACAAGTAACAGTATTGGCAATGATGGCAATTGCTGTTGCTCGTAAAAAAGGAACTTTACATGAAGATACTTTCAGAAGATTGTTGTTTGAATTAGAAAGAATTCCTTCTAAAATTGAAACGGTTCTGAAAACTGATGAAAAGATTAAAGAGATTGCAGCAAAATTCAAAGACTCAAGAAACTTCATTTATTTAGGTCGTGGATACAATTTCCCTGTAGCTTTGGAAGGTGCACTTAAATTGAAAGAAATTTCATATATTCACGCAGAAGGCTATCCTGCGGCAGAAATGAAACATGGGCCAATCGCCTTAATCGACGAAGAAATGCCTGTAGTTTTTATTGCTACCAAAGATAGTTCTTATGAAAAAGTAGTCTCTAATATTCAAGAAGTAAAAGCTAGAAAAGGAAAAGTAATTGCCATTGTAACCGAAGGTGACAAATTGATTCCAACCATGGCAGATTATACCATTGAAATTCCTGCAATGCACGAGGCTTTGATTCCATTAGTAGCAACTATTCCATTACAATTACTTTCGTATCACATTGCCGTGTTGAGAGGTTGCAACGTTGACCAACCTAGAAACTTGGCGAAGTCAGTTACTGTAGAGTAATTATTTAGGATACTTTAAGATACAAAAAGTAAGAATTTTAGATTAATTTTTTAAAGGTCGTCAGGAAAAATCTCCTGACGACCTTTTTTCAATGACGTTAAGAATTCCCCTAATTGCAACTCTTAATTTTAATTGCTAAAAAGAGCTGATTTTTCATGCTCTAATTATCATTATAAGCATCATAAACATTCCATGCCCAAATGGCGAATGGGATAATCCATGTCCAAATAAAAATGAATGATACTATTCCTCCAATCACCCAAATAAGAATTGCCTTGATGATTTGTCCTTTGATTAATTGTCCTAAACCCGGAATAAAGGCAGACAGTAATGCTGGTACTCCATGCTTTTGCATATTTTTCTAGTTTACGTTGGTAAGTAAAATGTTTTTAAACGAGTATTAACCGAAAACATCTTACAAAAACATCTTACAGTTAAAGGTTTACTAAAGATATTAATTTTTATCCTCCTTAAATATCTCTCGATTAAACAATTACAAAATTTAGTAAAGTCTTCTCCTCGAAAGATTATCTCGCAAGTATCTTTTCATAAGCCGTTTTCCATTCATCCATTTTAAAAACCACTCCTACTTTTCCTTTCTGCAACATTTGTTTTTACAAAAGTCATTGTGCTATATTTGTAGTGTACTATTAAACTAATACAGTATATGATAACAATCAACAACCTCTCGTTTAATTATGGAAAACGAAAACCTGTATTCCGTCATTTAAACCTAAAACTATCAGCTGGAAATGTGTATGGATTATTGGGAAAGAATGGTGCGGGTAAATCTTCATTACTCAGAAACATGGCAGGTTTGCTTTTCCCAAGTGAAGGTACTTGTACCGTAAATGGATATAATGCCCAAGATCGTTTGCCTAGTTTTTTACAGGAAATGTATTTCTTACCAGAAGAATTTTATGCGCCACCTGTAAAGATTAAGGATTTTGTAAAGACTTACTCTCCTTTTTACCCAAATTTCTCTTTAAAACAATTTTTGGAGTATTTGGAAGAATTTCAAATTTCTGAAAACGAGAAGCTTACAGAATTATCATTAGGACAAAAGAAGAAAGCTTTAATCGGTTTTGGTTTGGCAACAAATACGAAAGTATTGATTATGGACGAACCTACCAACGGTTTGGATATTCCTTCAAAAAGTCAGTTTCGTAAAATCATCGCTTCTGTGGCAACCGACGAACGTATCATTGTTATCTCAACACACCAAGTTCGTGATTTAGATTCATTGATAGACCCCATTATCATTTTGGATGGTTCGGAAGTATTATTGCATGCTACTACGGAAGAAATTGCTGAAAAATTATCGTTCAAAACAGTTTCAGTCGTAACAGACCATGAAAAAGTATTGTACTCAGAACATTCTATCAGAGGGTTTTCGATAGTAATGCCCAACAACGGACACGAAAACAATAAAGTAGATTTAGAATTATTATTCAACGCTGCTTTAACGAATCGTCAGGCAATTAAAGACATCTTTCAATAACCTTTATCTGTTTAACCCAATAGTTATTTCAAAAAATGACTATCAACCAATTAAACAACCATCTTATGAACAACTTTTTTAGCTATGAGCGTTTTTCTTTACTTGTCAAGCGGCAGTGGGCGGAAAACAACTTTATATTGATGATGGGCGTCGTTGTTTACGCAAGTATCGTCGCTGTCATTTATTCCATCAATTTTGATGCAGATAATCATTTTATGTTGAATAAAGGTGCGCAAACATCCATGTTTGTATTGGGTCTTTTTGCAGGAGGAACACTTTTTACCAATTATATCTTCAAAGATTTTGGGAATAATATCCAAACAATGAGTTTTTTGATGACACCAGCCTCACATTTTGAGAAACTTTGTGTTGGACTTTTCTATTCACTTATTGCATTTCCGATTGCTTTCTTGTTTGTCTTCGGCGTAGTTGATTTTGCTTTTGTAGCATTATCTGGAAATAAATCAAATGAAATACTTTATAGTTTGATTATAGAAAGTTATCAAGGGTATTCTTTTTTTATAAGCCTCTGGGTTACGCTACAAATTTTTACAATGTTGGGTGCTGTTTACTTTGGCAAAATGTCTTACATCAAGACTGCATTTTCAGGATTTTTGACAATTGCTATATTTATTTTTATTGGCTATTTATTAGTTAAATTTATCATAGGAGAAGATTATAATATTAGAATGAGTCATGCAGATAGAGATAGTCTTTCAGGTACATATAAATTTTTAGATAACACTCTAAAAATTTATATCTATTATCTTTTGGCCCCATTTTTTGCAGTAATTACCTATTTTAAATTAAAAGAAAAGGAGGTTTAAGATGGAATTTAGAGATAACCAAGCAATTTACCTCCAAATAGCAGAATATATTTGTGAGCGTATCTTACTAAAACAGTGGAAGATTGGCGATAAAATCGCATCTGTTCGTGAACTGGCTATTCAGTTAGAAGTAAACCCGAATACTGTAGTGAGAACCTACGAATTCTTACAACAAAAGGAAATCATTTTTACCAAAAGAGGAATGGGCTTTTTTGTATCAGACGAAGCGGAAGACAAAGTATTGGCATTTAGAAAAGATGAATTTCTAGGCAATGAACTACCAGTATTCTTTAAAAATGTTCATTTGCTAGGACTAGATTTTGACTTTATTAAAGAGAAATACGAGGCATATAAAACAGCTAATTTTTAAGCAATAAACCTTATGAAAACATCAAATAAATTATTAGCGGCTTTAGCCATAATTATCTTTATCGGAATGACTTCCTTCACAATTTTGTTGAAGGCTGAATATAAAAAAGCGGCAGCCAAATCGCTTATTTCTCATAAAGAAATCAAATTAAAGGCTTTTGATAAGTTGGAAGTACAGTCTGAAAATGGTGTTGAAATCAGTATTGAAGAAGGCACAACTTATAGCATCAAAAATGCTCCAAACGCAAAAGTAATTGGTTCAACCTTGAAGATTGATAGCCTTACAGATGTGTATGGGAAAGTAGTTATTACGATGCCAAAACTGCCAGCCATTACTTTAAAAGGTCATGAAATTACAGTAAACATCAAAGGAAATGCCAATAAATTTGCGAACAATACATTACAAGTAAATAGCAACGCTACTGGAGATTTAAACCTAAGTAATTGTGATTTGACCAGTATGAATATCTCTACCGAAAATGCAGTAATTGAGAATAAATGGATGGATTCTTGGCAAAGATATTACCATTTTCACTTAGTTGATTCTAAAGTGGCAAGTACTGATATTACTTTGAAAGGAAAGGCAAGTTTATCGTTGAAAAACACTTCTATTGTATCGCCAACTTTTAATCTTAGCGATTCGGCAAGTATCAGAATTGAAGGAAATGCTATGAATCCTTTTGTGAAGAAATAGTCATCCATTCTGCCAGCAAAGCCCAGCAATGTGCTTCGCAAGTCCAATTGATATGAAAGAGTTTTGAAGAAGCCATTTTATACAAAACTGGATTTTCGTAGGCTGTCAGAAAACCCGCAATAAAGAAGTAAAAATCATTAAACATCTCCTTTGAAAAATCAGTAAGATTATTTTTTTCAAAGGAGATATTTAATCTTGAAAGACTGGTTTCTATCAGTATTCTATCCATCAAAGCCAAATCTGCTTTCTTCAAATAGTTCAACATATCTTCTACTAGTTTCTCTCTACAAATCTCCAAAGCTGGAATCGAAAATCTACTCATCAGTCTGGCTACATGATACATAATCAAAGGCGTGCGAGCGTATTGATGAGCTACTTTAAAAGGCTTATCTAAATACTGATTTGAAAGAATCGTTCGCTGAATGTATTTCACTGAATCGTGTCCATGTTCGTCTAATTCCAAATTGTATGACAGCAAACAATAAATCATATTCGACAAAGCACAAGCATCAAATTCGATATACATATTTTTGCCAAACCAAGTAGAATAAGCTTTTAGGCTTTTGTACTCTTGAAAAGTATTTTGAATAGTTTTTTGATAAGTATTCGAATGAATTATCAATTTGTTTTTCAGCCAAATAGCTTCTTTATCAGAATGTTTTTTGGTCAGAAAAACCATTGAAGTATCGTCAATATCATCTGGAATTTTAAAGTGATTCAGTTTGTGGAGGATATTGCCATGTGGAAAATGCTGAGAAGGTTTTGTTTGGAAGAAATTATAGGTATTCAAGCCATCCTTATTTTGAAAAAGTGGATAAGTAGCAATGGCTTTTTCAGTGATTTTATCAACAAGTATTTTTGAAGTAATAGGTAACTTTTCTTTAATGGAATTTAACGTAAAAACTGTAATGGCTGTAAAAAAAACATTGGTGTCTGGACGATGATAATGTAACAAAATATTCTCCCGATACGACTCAAAAAGTCCATCAGGAAAATACTTTCTATCCGCAGATTCTTGTAAATCTACAATTTTTAAGATTACTTCATCAACCGTCAAAACGTCTTACATTTTAAAATCTTTATCCATTAAAATACCTTCATTTTCAAATTGACACATTTTCAAATTTTCAAATTCTAAAGATATTTCACCATCGCATTTTCGTCCACAAAAAGTTCTTCGCTCATCCGAATCGCATTTTTTTCAAAGCTAAATACTTCAAAACCTTCCGAAAGATACAGGTTTTTTGCCCGATGATTATCCGCAATTAAAGTCAATACAATTTGTTTTAACCCTTCGCCCTGTTTGGCTCTTTCTACAGCAGCTTGAAGCAACTTTCTGCCTAAACCTAAACCTTTAGCTTCTGGAGCAACGTACATTCTGAAAATCAAACCTTTGTGTCGGAGTTTCAAAATACTTTCTCTTTTAAAACCGACTGTTCCCAACAAATCATCATTTTCATCAAAAGCTCCCAACGTAAAACTATCAAAAGTATCTTCTGTTGGAAAAGTTTCACCAACAATATCAGTTGGCGAAACCCTAAAAAATTGTGCTTCTTCCGTAATTGCTTTATGCAACAATTGGTAATAAGTTTTAATATCTTCTTCTTGCTTGATTACTCTTATTTCCATTTTATAGCGGATAATCCATTTTGATGTCGGTTCTTTCATAGAAAGTCTTTTCAATCGGTACTTCCACAAAGCCAATACTTTTATAAATCGAAATAGCTGGTTTCAAAGCAGTATTCGACAATAAATATAATGATTTTGCTTTACGAGCTTTGGCTTCTTCGATGGTGATAATGCACAATTTTTTACCTAAACCTAAACCTTGCGCTTTAGGCGTAACGCCCATTTTAGCCAATTCGTACACGCCATCGCCATCATGAATTAAAGCAGAAGTACCCACAATTTCATCGCCTAATTTTGCTAGAAAAATCTGTCCGCCATTGGCAATAATCTCTTCTGGAGCTTCTAATTGCTCTAAATCGTGTGGTTCAACTTTAAAATATTTCTCAATCCATTCTACATTGATTCTCTTAAAATCCTCTTTATATGCTGAATTGTATTCAATGATTTGCAAATTATTGTCCATAATATTTTAAGAAATTGGATGAATGTTTTTTTCAAAAAAATGTGTATCAACAGGCATAAAAGGAAAAACAGAAGGAATATTTTGCTTTTCAATCGCTGTAAAACTGTTTCTGATATAAAAGCGAATAGCGGCTTGCAAACGTTCTAAAGTCCCTAAATACAAATTGGTCATTCCTGCTTTTTGGGCTTCGCTGGTTAATAAATCCAGTAGTTTTTGAGCAATGCCAAACTCTTTTCCACGAAACTCTTTCTTTACAAACATCTTCCGAATCGCTCCTATATTTTCGCCACAATCAATCAAAGCGATACTTCCTACTACTTGATTTTCGTGCAAAGCAACCCAAAAATTGCCATGATTTTGCTGGTAAAAGTTCGGAATATCTAATAAATCTTGTTGCTCATTAATGGTAATCGGAACTTGAAATTCTTTTTGTTGAATCGTTAAAATTAAATCAACTACTTGGTCAGTATATTGATTTTCAAAGGATTGTATATGTATCATTCGCAAATCTTCTTTAAACAAAAATTTCACCTTTTAAATACGGAGCAACTTTGCCCGCAATTTTTACTCTGTCACCTACCAAAGTACAAGTTAGTTCTCCTCCTCTGGCTGATATTTGTTTGGCTGACAGCTTACTTTTACCGAGTTTCTCTGCCCAAAATGGTGTTAGCGTTGTATGTGCCGAACCCGTTACAGGGTCTTCATCAATCCCAGATTGTGGACCAAAAAATCTGGATACAAAATCTACTTCATCACCTTTGGCAGTAACGATTACACCACGACAAGGCACTTTGGCAATCGCTTTGAAATCTGGTTTGATTGCCTTGATTTGACTTTCATTCTCAAAAACTAAGAAATAGTCAGAAATTCCTTTCAGCGTTTCTATGGGTTTTATGCCCAATCCCTCAAAGTACTCTTCAGGAGTTTCGGCTGGTGCAGGAACATCCACAGGGAAATCTAATTCCAGTAAATCACCTTGCTTTTCTACCCTCAGAATACCACTTTTTGAAGTAAATTCAATGAGCGATTTGGGGTAATTGGCGTATTCAAAAATAGTATAAGCCGTTGCCAGCGTAGCGTGTCCGCAAAGATTTACTTCCACCGTGGGCGTAAACCATCGTATATGAAATTGCTCTCCTTCGGCGACATAAAATGCCGTTTCGGCGAGATTATTCTCAGCAGCAATTTTTTGCATTAATTCATCCGAAATCCATTCCGAAAGTGGTACAACTGCGGCAGGATTTCCAGCAAATACAGTACTTGTAAATGCGTCTAATTGATAGATTGTTAGGGTCATATTTTGAAGCTTTATGCTATATGCCTTAGGCTATAAGCGGTTAGTATTATATTTTACTTTGACTTGTCTTCTAATTTGCGATTGTAAAAAATTGAAGGCATATAGCCTAATGCTTATAGCCTATAGCCCATGGAATTCTTTAAAGCGTTCTAAGTAACTTTTTGCAGCCCAAGCGTCTTCAATTTCTTTGACAGCAATCAGTAAATTATGCTCCTGATTTTCGATAATTTCAGCATTCATTAACTTTATTTCTTCCCAAATTTTCTGGAGTGTCGGCAATAAATCCTCTCCTTTTTTGGATAATTTCAGATTACGTTTTCTGGCATCTTCATCCGATTTTTTAGAAACAATCAAGCCTTTTTTTTCTAATTCTTTCGACATCTGAATCACAGCAGGATGCGTAACATTCAAACCCTCAGCGATTTCCATAATGCCCGCTTCACTTTTTTGAGAAAGAAAATAAAAAATAGGAAACCATTTTGGTTGAAAATCAACTCCATAAAAGCGATAAACATCTTCGCCTCCACGCATGATGGTTTCACTAAGTCGTTTAAGCCTACTACCAAAAGCCAAAGGGCCTAATTCTGATATTAAATCCATTATATGTAATCAATTACGTAAGTGATTACGCAAATTTTAAATCTTTTTTTGAATTAAACAAAAAAATCTTCTCCTTTTTGTAAAAGAGAAGATTTTTAAGGTAGTACGAGTTTCCAACTCGTAAATTAACGCTTACTTTACGAGTTGGAAACTCGTGTTACAGTTCTATGCCCAAACCTGAGTTCCTTCCGTACAGTTTTTACACATTTCAATTTCTGAACGTGAGCGAATTAAGGTTTGTCTGAACTGTTGATATGATTTTCCATGCCATAATTCTCTGAAAGTTTGGGTTTTCATATCGCCCAAACGATGATGTGCATCTTTATCAAAACAGCAAGGAACAACTAGTCCATCCCAAGTAATGACGCAAGAATGCCACATTTTCCAACAATGATTGATTAATTCATTCTTGATTTTGTAACTTCCATCAGCTTGTTTTTTATAACGAGCATACTTATCAATCGTCGGAATCAGGTCAGAGCCGTTTTCATAATCATAAATCTGTGCCGTTTTTAAACCTACTTCATCTACGCCCAAATCTTTGGCTAATTGCTGTACTTCTCCTATTTGGTGTTCGTTTGGTTTCACCACCAAAAACTGAAAAACAATATGGGGAGTACTTGATTTCAATTCCTTTTTCCACTTAATAATGTTCTTTGTTCCTTCCAATACTTTCTCCAATTTTCCACCCACACGATACTGTTCGTAAGTTTCTTGACTTGTTCCATCAATTGAAATTATCAATCTATCCAAGCCAGATTCTACTGTTTTTTTAGCATTTGCATCCGTTAAATAATGGGCATTAGTGGACGTAGCCGTATAAACTCCTTTCTTAGCAGCATAGCCAACTAAATCTAAAAACTGCGGATGCAGATAAGGTTCTCCTTGAAAATAAAAGATTAAATAGAGTAAAGTACTTTCCAGTTCATCGAGCGTTTTTTTGAACAAATCGCCTTCCAACATTCCCGTTGGGCGAGTAAAGGAACGCAAGCCACTCGGACATTCGGGACAACGCAAATTGCAAGAAGTAGTAGGTTCAAAAGAAATACTGATGGGCATTCCCCACTGCGTTGGCTTCCCTAAAAGCTTTGAATTATAAAAACTAGTAGCCACTTTCAACCCATTCCAAATGCGTTTTGGAGTAAGTTTTGAAAGTAAGTTTAATCCATCTTTAAGATTCCCGTTCATTTTTTTGTTGTACAATTAATAATAGCCCACGCCTACGTATAATGCAAGATACCTCCAAATAGACGAAAAGCCAAATTAGGCATCAGGACAAAGTAACATACGCTTGTTCAAATAAAGTAGTAATTTATTTAACGAAATTCCTCGCTTAAAAATATTCAATCAAACAAACATCCAATTTAATTATGTCAAATTCAAGAAGAGATTTTATTAGAAAAATCAGTGGAACGTCAGCACTACTCGTCGGTGGAACAGCACTAAGTGATGCTTATGGAAAAACTTTCACTTTAGAATCAACTGCAAAAATTAGTGCTAACGATACTGTTAGAATCGCATTGATTGGTTCTGGAATCATTGGTCATTATGATGCAGATACAGCTTTAAAAGTACCAGGAGTAGAAATCGTAACAGTTTGTGATTTGTATAGTGGACGATTAGAAAGAGCGAAGGAAAAATGGGGAAAAGATATTTTCACGACAAAAGATTATCGAGAAATTCTCATCAGAAAAGACATAGATGCTGTTTTGGTTTGTACTTCTGACCATTGGCATGATAAAATTTCAATTGATGCCATGAACGCTGGCAAGCATGTTTATTGCGAAAAACCAATGGTTCATCATATTGAAGAAGGAAAAGCAGTTATTGATGCACAGAAAAAAACGGGCAAAGTATTTCAGGTAGGTTCGCAAGTGGCGAGTAGTACCGTTACTTGGGAAGCAAAAAAAATCTACGAATCGGGCATTATTGGCGAATTAGTTTATGTAGAAGCTACCAACGACCGTACTTCAGCCAATGGTGCTTGGCAATATACCATTCCAACTGACGCTTCTACCCAAACAGTTGATTGGGATACTTATATCGGCGACGCTCCGAAAGTACCTTTTGATGCTAAAAGGTTTTTCCGTTGGAGAAATTATAAAGACTATGGAACAGGCGTGGCTGGCGATTTATTTGTGCATTTACTCACGAATTTACACACCATTACAGGCTCAACTGGTCCAGATAAAATATTTGCTTTGGGCGATTTAAACTTATGGAAAGATGGCAGAGACGCCTACGATATTGTAACGGCTTTAATGAATTATCCAGCTTCTAAAACCAATCCTTCTTTTCAATTTTTTACCAGAGTAAATTTAGCTGATGGTGGAAGTGGAGGCTCACCAACTCGTTTGATTGGAACAGAAGGCGTAATAGAATTATCGTGGGGAGGTTTGAAAGTAAAGAATTTTAAACGACCGAAAGCTCCAGAAATTGGAGGATATGATTCATTGGCTACTTTTTCGCAAGCTCAGCAAGAAGAATCGATGAAAGCTTACAAAGCCATGTATTCTGAAGAAGATACCAAATGGCAATATGGCAAAGAAATTACATTTAAGGCTACCGATGGTTATGATTCGAGATTAGACCATTTCATTAATTTCTTTGAATCAATCCGTACAGGAAAAAAAGTGTGGGAAGATGCTACTTTTGGTTTGAGAGCCGCAGCACCAGCATTGGCTTGTAATAAAAGTGCAGAGATTGGGAAACCTGTAATTTGGAATCCTGAAACGATGAAATTAGGTTAAAGTAGAAATACCTTTCACGATTTAAAAAACCCGAAAAGGTATTTTCTTATTAAATCAAAAATAATCCGCACTTATCTTGTTTTTATTAAAAAACCTTTTCATCTTGTAATAGAATTAAGTATCAGCAAAACATTCTGTCAAATGGATTGAAGATATGAATTAAATCGTATTCTTTTGAATATAATTATTCATATTAAAGTATCAATCTTAATGATTGATTTATGCTTTTCCTTTGGCAAAATCAACCTTTTAATCGTTTCCTGATTATTTTTCATGCTTATTCTTTAGAAATATTATATTGGCTGATTACATATTTTAGTTTTTTTACAGATTTTTTTATGGGTTAGGGTTATTGAAAAAGTCGTTGGTTATGCTAACGACTTTTTTACTTTTTTAGACAATCTGTTATTAAAAACCTTTAAAAGTTGGCTTTCTTTTTTGCAAAAAAGCGGTTACTCCTTCTTCAAAATCCTGAGTTTTTCCAGCTAAATCTTGGTTGATGGCTTCCAATTCTAACATCTCTTCTAAAGTAGAAAAAGAAGATTGGTTCAATACTTTTTTGATTAATCCTATGGCAGAAGTAGCCGCATTGGCATATTGATTCGCCATGTTGGAAACGACTAAATCTAGGTTTTCAGGAGCAACTACCGAATTGACCAAACCCAAAGCCAAACATTCTTGGGCTTCTACTACTCTTCCTGTAGAACAAAGCTCAAATGCTTTTTGCGAACCAACTAATTTAGGTAAGAAGAACGAAGAACCAGCATCTATAATTAAACCAATGCTGACAAAAATTTGAGACATTTTAGCATTTTCAGCAGCAATAATTATATCACAAGCCAATGCCAAAGAACAACCTGCACCAACAGCAGTACCATTCAATCGACAGATAACAGGTTTAGGTAAATTTCTGATTGCCAAAATCATTGGGTTATAATTTTTTCGAAGAGAATCGCCCAAACTTGTAGCGTTAGTCATTCCACTTTTCAAATCTGCTCCTGAACAAAAAGCTTTTTCCCCAGCACCTGTCAATACAACTACTCGTATAGATTTATCAACTTCTGCCGCTTCAAAAGCCTGAGTAATTTCTTGAACAAGTAAAGTATTTAGTGCATTGTAAACTTCTGGGCGATTCAGCGTGATAGTACAAATGCCGTTCTGAATTTGATAAATGAGATGCTGATACATGAGATTTGCTTTTTGGGATTATCAGCACCAATTTGGGATTTTTTTATTTATTATGCAAGCATAACATTTTAAATAAAGAAGATAACAACTGACAAGCTAACTGTTAAACCAAGTACGGTTCCAGCTAGGATTTGTGCGGGTGTATGTGCATTAAGATGAAGCCTAGCGGCCATTAAGAATCCAGCGACAAGAATGGTTGCTAAGATGGGATAGAACAATGTCATACTTCCAAATTTGATAGCAATGCCGGTTAAAGCACCAACAGTTCCACTGATACCAACTGCATGAGCTGATATTTTCCAGTAAAGGCTAATAAATGCTACCGCTGAAATTGAAAAGGCTATGCTTGTAAGAATGAGCGAAATTTCTGGAAATTGACGAAGTTTCAAGGTAAAAAAAGCGGCTACAAAAGTATAAATCGCTACAGTTACCAAATAAGGAACCCTCCTATCAGCCAAAGTTTCCATCTTTAAATCTTTGATGATTTTGAAACGATGAAGTGCATAAATACAAAAAACAGGCAATACAAAGGTTTGAAGAAACATCAATAAAAGAATTCCTACTTTTAAGCTCATCATGCCTACTCTTGAAGTACCATTAAAAAGCTCAAGGTTCTGAATAGATTCAGGAGCAACATAAAAAAGTATTGAGAATATAATCGTCGGCATCAACAATGGATGAAGCAAAGCCGATAAAAATTGAGCAAAACGTGTATTCAAGGGGTTGTTGTTTATTAGGCTTTCGGCTTTCAGTCTTCAGCTTTCAGCTATTGAAATTTTTAATGTATTTATATTACCGAAATCATAAAGCCGATGGCTGGTTTCCGATAGCTGAAAGCATCCTCTACAATTGCTTCCTAAGCCTAGCTACTGGTATATTTAATTGTTCACGATATTTGGCAACGGTTCTTCTGGCAATGTTATACCCTTTTTCGTTCAAGAATTTTTCTAATTTATCATCCGAAAGTGGATTCTTTTTAGATTCATTATCTATCAATTCTTTCAAAATATTTTTTACTTCTCGGCTTGAAACATCTTCGCCAGAATCTGTAGCGATACCTTCTGAAAAAAAGTATTTTAAAGGATACAAACCAAATTCTGTTTGAACAGATTTGCTACTTGCCACTCTCGAAACCGTTGAAATATCCATATCAATTTGCGTGGCAATGTCTTTAAGAATCATCGGTCTCAATTTAGATTCATCGCCAGTCAAGAAAAACTCATTTTGGTAGTCCAAAATAGCTTTCATTGTTCTCAGTAAAGTATTTTGTCTTTGTTTGATGGCATCAATAAACCATTTTGCCGAATCTAATTTCTGCTTGATAAAAGTAACCGTTTCTTTAATGGCTTTGTTATTTTTATCTCCTTTATCATAAGTATCCAACATTTCATGAAAGGAATGACTTACTCTTAGCTCTGGAGCATTTTTGGCATTCAAAAAAAGCTCTAATTTCCCATTTGAATTAGTTAAAATATAATCTGGCAATAAGTATTGAATTACTCCTCCATCTTCTTCAGCAGCACCAGGTCTAGGATTTAATTTGGTGATGAGCTTGATGGTTTGTTTCAATTCTTCATCATCAATTCCTAAACGTTTTTGAATTTTATCGTAATGTTTTTTAGAAAATTCTTCAAAACTATCTTCAATAATTCTGATAGCATCTTGCACGAAAGGGTCGTGAATATCTTTTCTATCTAATTGTAGTAAAAGACATTCTTGCAAATCACGAGCAGCAATACCAGCAGGGTCAAAAGTTTGAATTTGCTTTAAAACTACTTCAATTTCTTCGATGGTTGTATAAATTCCTTGTGTAAAAGCCAAGTCATTCACAACAGCTTGCAATGGTCGGCGAATATATCCATCAGATTCAATCGAACCAATTAATTGTTTTCCAATAATTTCTTGTTGTTCGTCTAATTCCAAATAACCTAATTGCGAGATAAGATGATCATTCAAACTTGAAGTCATGGCTATTGGCATTTCTCTATCTTCATCATCCGAATTTCCATCGCCTTGCATTTTGTATCCATTATAATCATCACTCAAATACGACTCTACATCAATGTCTCTATCATCATACTCCTTAAATTCTTCATCAGCATAATCATCAAAATCATCATCGTATTCATCACTTTCTTTTACTTCTATTTCAGCACCTTCTTCCAAAGCAGGATTTATCTCTAACTCCTCCTCAATCCGAGCGGATAATTCAAAAGTCGGTATCTGTAACAGTTTGATAAACTGAATTTGTTGTGGAGATAACCTTTGTTGAAGACTTTGATTAAGACTAAGTTTTTGCATAAAGTATTAAAAGTGATTGGGCTTCATAAAACAGTAAGGCATTACAGTTGGCAAAAACAAGAAGATGTTCTTAACAACTATCTTGCCAAAATTATTGAATTTAATGACAAATTGGTTCTAATTATTAATTTATTTCCTTCAAAAATACATAAAATACTAACAATCATATTTTTAGCTTTTCCATTCATGTAAAGAATCCGTCTTTGTTAAGCGATTTTAAGAAAAAATTAAAAAAGGAAATACTTCAAAATACGAACGTTCGAGAAGAAAATTTCTATCTCTTGAATTATTAAACCACGAAAAATACACGCTAATTCGGTAATTGTAAGAATTGTAAGTAATTTTGAATCTTAGAAAATGATTAGTACGTGTGATTTTTGTTTGTTGAAGAACGAATGGAAAGTCCAAAATCCGAAATTATAGCAATGCAAATCAAGCAAATTTTAGCCGAAGCCCTTGTTGGCGAAGAAATAACCGTAAAAGGTTGGGTAAGAACAAAACGTGTACAACCAAATGTAATTTTTATTAATATCAATGACGGTTCAGTAATTCATAATATTCAAGCGGTTGCAGAACCGGGAGTAATTGGTGAAGATACGCTTAAATTAATTACTACGGGCTCATGTGTTGCCGTTACGGGTACGCTTATTGAATCAAAAGGTTCAGGACAAAGAGTAGAATTACAAGTAAAAACGGCTCAGGTTTATGGCACAGCCGACCCAGAGAAATATCCTTTACAACCCAAAAAACACTCTTTAGAATTCTTACGTGAAATTGCACACTTGCGTCCACGTACCAATACTTTTTCGGCAATTCTTCGTATTCGTCACTCTTTGGCATTTGCGATTCATAAATATTTTAACGACAACGGATTCTTCTATTTACATACGCCAATCATTACCGGTTCGGATGCAGAAGGTGCTGGTGAAATGTTTCATGTAACTACTTTAGATCCAAAAAATCCGCCATTGAACGAAGATGGCTCTGTAAATTACAAAGAAGATTTCTTCGGAAAAGAAACTAACTTAACGGTTTCTGGACAGTTGGAAGGCGAATTAGGAGCAATGGCTTTATCGAAAATTTATACTTTCGGACCAACCTTCCGTGCTGAAAACTCAAACACGGCTCGTCACTTAGCTGAATTCTGGATGATTGAACCAGAAGTTGCTTTCTATGAATTAGAAGACAATATGCGTTTGGCAGAAGATTTCACAAAGTATGTTATTAATTATGCTTTAGAAAACTGTGCTGACGATTTAGCTTTCCTTGAAAATCGCTTGAAAGATGAAGAGAAAACGAAAAAAGCTGAAGAACGTTCGGAATTGGCTTTAGTTGAAAAACTTCGTTTTGTAGTTGATAATGATTATGTAAAATTGACTTATACAGAAGCGATTCAGATTTTATTATCATCAAAACGTCATAAAGAAGGTAAATTCCAATATCCAGTACAATGGGGCATTGATTTACAATCAGAACACGAGCGTTATTTGGTAGAAAAACACTTCAAAAAACCAGTGATTTTGACGAACTATCCAAAAGACATCAAGGCTTTCTATATGAAGTTGGATGAAGATGGAAAAACTGTTCGTGCAATGGACGTATTGTTCCCAGGCATTGGCGAAATCATCGGTGGTTCTCAGCGTGAAGATAATTACGAAAAATTATTACAACGTACTAAAGACGTAGGTATCCACGAAGATACGATTTGGTGGTATTTAGAAACTCGTCAGTTCGGAACAGCACCACACTCAGGTTTCGGTATAGGGTTCGAACGTTTGGTAATGTTTGTAACAGGAATGACCAACATCCGTGACGTAATTCCTTTCCCACGTACTCCAAAATCGGCAGAATTTTAATAGTTGTGTTGAGTGAATAAGTAATTTTTGATTATTTTCAGTAAATTAAGCTCTAAATTACTTATTCACTTCAGTATTAAACGATACTACAATGCTAAAAAAATCTCTTTCCTTTTTACTTCTTTTCTTGGGCATTGCTTTCGCCCTTACCGCACAAAATTCTGAAGAAAAAGCTGTTCAAGCTGTCGTTGAACAATTGTTTGCAGGCATGCAAAAACATGATTCAACGATGATTCGTGCTACTTTTCATCCTTCTATCAGAATGCAATCAATTGGTATCAATCGCAAAACTAATTTGATGACTTTAACTACTGAAGAAAATGCGGATGGTTTTATCAAACAAATTGGTTCTTTGCCCGCCAATGTTCAAATTGAAGAAAGAGTATTAAGTTACGAAATCAGAATTGATGGAAATATGGCAACCGCTTGGACGCCCTACGAATTATATGTAAATGGCAAACGCCAACATTGCGGCGTAGATGCCTTTCAATTTTACAAAACCGAAAATGGCTGGAAAATCATTGCTTTAGCGGATACTCGTCGGAAGTGTGAGTAAGTATCTCAAATAAAATTCCACAAAACATTTGGAATTTTATTTTTTATAAATGTACTTTGCATTACAAAGTAATTTGAAAATATGAACCAACATCTTCAAGATATTTCTGACATACGTTCAATGATGGAACGTTCAAGCCGATTTATTTCACTGAGTGGACTATCGGGAATATTCGCAGGTACTTTTGCCTTGATAGGTGCTTATTTAGCCTATCAAAGAATCCTTGATGAACACCCAAGTACTTATTTGAATTTACAAGACAATATCCCACTGATAAATTATATTATTGTTGATGGAATCGTTGTTTTAATTCTTTCGCTTAGTTTTGCAATCTATTTTAGTCTAAGAAATGCCAAACGTAAAGGCTTAAAAATTTGGGATAATACTTCTAGAAGGCTTTTACTCAATATGGCAATTCCACTGGTTACGGGTGGTTTATTCTGCTTGATTTTACTTAAACATGCCCCACATTTAATTGATGCTGCTACCTTAGTTTTCTATGGTTTAGCCGTTGTGAATGCTTCAAAATATACTTATGATGATATTCGATATTTAGGCTATATTGAAATTATACTAGGCTTGATTTGCGGTATTTTAGACCAATGGAAGCTTGGTTTATTATTTTGGGCAATTGGTTTTGGGGTATTACACATTATTTACGGCATTGTGATGTACCGTAAATATGAATCTTGATTTGAAAATTTGGTAATTATTTTCTGAGTAAAATTATCAAATTGACTCTTATGCAAACTATCATTTCTAACATAAATAAATCCTTTGAAAACCGTGTGAGGCTGGGCGTAATGTCTATCTTGATGGTAAACGATTGGGTGGATTTTAATGAATTCAAAGAGACACTCAACGTTACTGATGGGAATTTAGCTTCGCACATTACGGCTTTGGAAAAAGAAAAATACATTCAAGTACGAAAGGCTTTTATTGGCAAAAAACCTAATACTTCATTCCAAGCAACACCCGAAGGGAAACAGGCTTTTCAAGAACACCTTAACGCCCTCGAAGCACTTATTAAAGGTACTTTATAAATAATATTCAACGAATTTTGAGATTCGTTTTTTAATCAATTTAAACTTTGAAATTCAAAGTAATTTGTAAATAAAATAAACAATAATTATGAAAACAACTGAAAAAACATCGCTATTTGAACGCTTCAATAATTGGATTAAAAGCTCAGTAATGCTAAAGCTTATCACCATTTTTTTCCTCATTTTGTTACTGATGATTCCTTCATCTATGCTACAAAGTTTGGTTTTCGAACGCCAAGCCACCAGAGATAATGCCGTAGAAGAAATTACTTCTAAATGGGGAGGTAACCAAACCATCGGTGGAGCAGTAATAACGATTCCATACACTGTTATTGAGGAAGATGACAATGGAAAAAAATCAACAGTGATTAAATATGCTCACTTTTTGCCTGAGCAACTTAACATTTCTGGGAAGCTAATTCCGGAAAAAAGATACAGAGGAATTTATGTAGTAATGCTTTACAATGCACAACTACATCTGCAAGGTTTTTTCAAAAAACCTGATGTTACGCTGTTGAAAATCCCAAAAGAAAGATTTTTGTTTTCTGAAGCATTTATCTCTTTTGGCATTACCGACATGAAGGGAATTAAGGAAGCTATTCAGTTAAAAATTAATGGTGTAAGTGCTGAAATGAATTCTGGAATTGAATCAAACGATTTATTTACTTCGGGTGTCAATTGTCCAATCAATTTAGCGGCGGAAACTATCAATTTTGATGCTTTAATTAACCTAAACGGTAGCAAAGAAATCGACTTTTTACCTTTTGGCAAAACGACTAAAGTATCGCTCGAATCGGCTTGGGGAACGCCAAGTTTTGTAGGAGCGTCCTTACCAGACGAGCGAGAGGTAACTGAAAAAGGCTTTAAAGCTGTTTGGAATGAATTACACTTAAACAGAAATTATCCTCAACAAGGAGTTGGCAGTTTTATAGGCTTCGATGCCAGTCATCAAGAAAACGGAACTCACGACCGTACTTCAGTTTCTTCTTCAGATAATGTTGCTACAAAAGTGACTGGCGAATTACAAAGTTCATTTGGGGTAAAACTAATTTTACCCGTGGATGAGTATCAAAAAACGATGCGTTCAACCAAGTATAATTTGATGTTTATTGTTATCACTTTTATTGCTTTTTTCTTCGTAGAAATCCTCAATCGAAAACGCCTCCATCCTATTCAATACCTTTTGGTTGGCTTCGCCATTTGTCTATTTTATGTGCTTTTACTGGCAATTTCAGAACATCTTTCATTCAACATAGCTTATCTTATCGGATGTGTTTCTATTCTCACTTTAGTTACTTTTTACACCATTGGCATCTTTAAAAATACTCGTACCACACTGATATTCAATGGAATTCTCACCTTACTTTATGGTTTCTTCTACTCTTTATTACAATTGGAAGACTATTCTTTACTACTTGGAAGTATAGGGTTGTTAATAATTTTAGGGGTTGTGATGTATTTGACACGCAATATAGACTGGTATCGTGCTTATAATGGTAAAGAAGAATAGTTCTATACAGGACAGTCTTGCCTGTTTAAACAGGTAAGCTGTCTATTTTTCTACAAATTATTAAAAATCCAATAACAGTTATTCGCTTTTTTAAATCTTTAAGTAATAGGTACAATGAACAACAAAAAAATATTATTAGCCTTTACTTCAATAGCTTTTAGCTACTTGTTTTACCAACAATCAGCAGGAATTAATTTCTTGATTTTTACGATTATCGTCATCGTTGGAATGTTAATTACGCAACCTGATTTAATCAAGAATAAAGCATGGCAAATTGTAGCATTTGGAAGTGTTTTATCATCAGGAATGATTGTTTTTCATCATTCAAATCTCTCTATAATAGCATTTTTTTGTTCTTTAATCTTATTAATTGGAGTAAGTAATCATCAAGATAGTAGTATTTATGTTGGTCTCTTGAAGGGTTTTGTTTCCATTGCTTTCTCTTCTTTCAAAATTTTATTTGAAAACTTTGATGAATACATTTTAAGTCAAAAAAAGCTGGAAAAGAAAGGTTTTTCTATCCAAAAAACTACAGCTTTTTACATTATTCCCCTGTTAATCACTTTTGTATTTTACTTGTTATATGCCTCAGCAAACCCTGAATTTGGCAGTTATTTCCAATTACCAAAAGATATTATTTCCTTACAGTTTTGCTTATTCTTTCTGGTTGGTACGATGATGAGTGTTGGTCTTTACTACCAATTTTTCGGTCAACAACTAACTGAATGGGACATTTCTTTGCCCAATACTTTAATCAGAAATAAACAAAAAGAGAAAAAGATTTTCCAATTAACAATTCTAAAAATTGAAAATACAAAAGGTATTATCGTCTTTTCAATGCTGAATTTACTCTTACTTTTTTTCAATTTTGTTGATTTCTCTGTCATTTTTTCAGACCAAAAATTACCTAAAGGAATCCATTATTCTTCTTATGTTCATCAAGGAGTAAATACTTTAATTTTTAGTGCTATTCTCGCCATCAGCATTATTTTATATTATTTCAGAGCCAATCAGAATTTTTACTCAAGAAATAAGTGGTTAAAAAGACTTGCTTATGTCTGGATTTTCCAAAATACGCTTTTGCTTATTGGGGTCATTTTTAAAAACCAATTGTATATCAGCGAATTCGGATTAACCTATAAAAGAATCGGCGTATATGTTTTCTTGATATTGACGACGGCAGGACTTATCAGCACTTTTTGGAAAGTACTTCATCAAAAAACAATTTGGTTTTTGTTGCGAAACAATTCTTGGTTTGCTTACTTTTTATTAATTGTTAGCAGTTTCACAAATTGGGATAGCCTCATTGCGTCTTATAATATCAATAAAGCCAATCAGTTAGACGTAACTTATTTACTGAACCTCAGCGACAATACTTTGCCAGCATTAAAAACATTATTAGTACATCCAAAAGCAAATCTTGATACTAAAGTGTTCGATTACATCTATTTAAAAGAAGATGAATACTATAAATCTGCACCCATTATTACACAAAGAGTATTTATTTTGAAGCAAATTGATGCCTTTGAAAAACAATATAAAGCCAAACAATGGCAGTCTTGGAATTATGCAGATGAACAGATTTTTAAACAATTGAATAAGCAATGAGAGTAAAAGCCATTTTTGACACTATCCCTAATTTTGTGTAAGTTGTTTTTTGTATTGATTATTTGTTTTTGATTCTTTGGTCAAAAATAAGGTAAAATTGGTTGATAATAATTCCCCAGTTATGAATGGGTTTAGT